>JBEKYI010000173.1:0-2043 GCA_049511155.1 Acidimicrobiales bacterium | reverse complement strand
GTGGCTCACGGCGCACCGTGCTCGGTTGCCATCATCGATACGACTGAGGAGCCGTAAGGCCCGTTCGCCGTCCACCGGAATGAATCGGAGCGTTTCGGCGGAGCAACCGTTGAGTCCCAAGGTCGTTTGGTGCTAAACAATTATCGATGAGCTCGTCTGTAGACCTCACTGACCTTGACGCGTGGCAGGAGCGGGTACCGTACGAGGAGTTCGCCCGCCTGCGCCGCGACGCTCCGATCGTGTGGTTCGACGAAGAGTTACCTAACCACGGGTTTTGGTCCATCCACCGGTACGCCGACATCGTCGAGATCAGCCGCGACACGAAGCGCTTTTCGTCCGCGGACGGTATCTCATTCGAAGAGCCGACCGAAGAGGACATGGCGGCACGGCGCACGATCATCGACATGGACCCGCCGGAGCACACCAAGTTGCGCAGGGTGCTCGCACCGAGCTTCACCCCGCGGGCGGTCGCGGTCTACGAGCACTTCGTTCGTTCGCTCACCACTGTCGTCCTCGACGACGCCATCCCGCAAGGGGAGTTCGATTTTGTGCGATACGTCGCACGAGACGCCAACACGGATCCCGAGATCACCGACGTCGTGTGGGGACGTGACGACACCGACGAATATCGCCTGTTCCCCTTCCGCAGTCCCTACGGAAAGCAGTTATGGGACATCGGTCGAGAGTTGGTGCGCGAGCGTCTGCTTGATCCGTCCGATGACCTGCTGTCGGTCGTGCTCAGCGCGGAGATCGACGGCGAACGCCTCAGCGAGGTGGACCTCGACAACTTCTTCTCGATCCTCGTCATCGCGGGCAACGAGACGACGCGAATCGCGATCGCCCAGGGCATCCTCTACTTCTGCGAGAACCCTGGCGAGTGGGACCGACTGCGCTCAGATCCGAGTCTCTTGAACTCGGCCACCGAAGAGGTGCTGCGCTATTCGTGTCCCACGCATTTCATGCGGCGTACGGCCAATGAGGACATAACCTTCAAGGGCGTCGAGATGAAAAAGGGTGACAAGGTCATCCTGTGGTACGTCTCGGGCAACCGCGATGAGGACGTGTTCACCGAACCCGAGCGCTTCGACGTGGGCCGCTCGCCCAACCCACACCTGAGCTTTGGGCGTGGGGGTCCCCACATGTGCCTCGGAGCCCATCTTGCTCGCCTCGAGGTCCGCGTCGTCCTGGAAGAGCTGAGTAAGCGGGTGAAGCGCTTCGAACTGGCGGGGGAGCCGGCGCGGATTCGCGCCAACTTCACGAACGGGTTGAAGCGCCTTCCCATCACCGTCACCCCGGTGTGAGCGGCCCAGCACGGGCGGGCGGGCGAAGGCGTTGACACAGTCACTCCCAACGGATGGCGCTGCGCCCCGGCTGCTACTTATCTTGACCGAGAACGCCACCATGCGGCCGAGCCCCAGCGTCAACGACCTCGTGGACTTCGCCGTCGCGGCTGAGGCGGCCGGCGTCGACGGGGTGATGGTGTCAGAGCACATTGTGCTCGGGCGCTCCGCCGATGCGCTCGGGCTGCCGACGAATCCTCGCGATTACGCGCTGCCCGGAAACCAGGAGCCGTGGACCTCGTGGCCGAGCCCGATCGTCCTGCTGAGTGCGATAGCTCAGGCGACCGAGCGGCTCCGGTTGGTGGCCGGGGCCATCATCACCCCGCTGCGCCACCCCTTGGCCCTGGCCAAAGACCTCGCTACCCTCGACCAACTGAGTGGCGGGCGACTCGTGGTACTGCCCACAGTGAGCTGGCACAAAGATGAGTACGAAGCCCTCGGCGTGTCTTTCGCGCGGCGCGGCGACATCCTCGACGAGCAACTCGAAGTGTTCTCGCGCGTCTGGCGAGACTCGCCGGCCAGTCACGAGGGCGAGTTCTATCGCTTCGAAAGCGTATGGCTCGAACCCAAACCCGCGAGAGCCGGTGGTCCCGTGCTGTGGTTCGGCGGGTCGTCGGTTCACCCGCGGCTCCTGCGACGTCTTGTGCGCTACGGACAGGGCTTCAACCCACTCGGATCGCCGAGCGATGAGGAACTCGCAACA
>JBEKYI010000172.1:536-2148 GCA_049511155.1 Acidimicrobiales bacterium | reverse complement strand
AGGGATCAGTGATGAAGAGGCCGAGAGTCGATTCGGTTTCTTGCTGGGCGCCTTCAAGTACGGCGCACCGCCCCACGCCGGCTTCGCTTTTGGTATTGACCGCCTGGTTGCGATCTTTGCCGGCGAAGAGAATATTCGAGAGGTCATTGCCTTTCCCAAGACGCAGTCCGGAGCCGACCTGATGACGGGCGCGCCCAAGGCCGTCTCCCCACGCCAGCTTCGCGACCTGCATCTCAAACTTCCGGTTAAAGGTTCGTGAGCCACGTCTCTCTTTGATGACGCAGTCGCTCAACGATTGAGGCAGGCCGCTCCCTTGGCCGAACTCTTGCGGCCACGCACCATCGACGAACTGGTCGGCCAGGACCACCTCGTTGGACCGGACGGACCGCTGCGTCGATTCGTGGACGCCAAGCAGCTGACGTCGATGATCCTCTGGGGCCCAGCGGGCACCGGCAAGACAACCCTTGCGCGCATCCTGGCCAGCTCGGCGGGTTACGCGAGCGAGAGCCTCTCGGCGGTCAACGGCGGCGTCAAGGAAGTTCGAGAGGCGCTCGCCAAGGCCCACCAACTGCTCGGTGAACAGGGTCAGCGAACGGTCCTGTTCATCGACGAAGTGCACCGTTTCAACAAGTCCCAGCAGGACCTGTTGTTGCCCGCGACCGAGACCGGCGAGATCGTGTTGATTGGCGCGACGACGGAGAATCCGTACTTCGAAGTCAACGCGGCCCTCATGAGTCGCTCGACACTCTGGCGACTGCACACGTTGAGCGAAGATGACCTCAAGGTGCTCGTCGAACGCGGTCTGACCCTGCGGGCCGCGAGCATCAGTGACGAGGCGGTTGAGGCAATCACGTCTTCCGCCGACGGCGACGCCCGCGCCGCGCTCACCACACGCGACACCGCGATCATCCTGGCCCACGCCGAGGGCGGTGACGAGGCGCGAGTGGAGGTCAGCCACGTTGCCCAGGCGCGCGACGGCCGCCTGTACCACCAGTCGCGTGACACCCACTACGACCAGGTGAGCGCACTGATCAAGTCGGTGCGCGGTTCGGACCCGGACGCGGCGCTCTACTGGCTGGTGACGCTGCTCGAAAGCGGTGAGAGCGCGCGATTCCTGGCGCGACGCCTGGTGATCCTGGCGAGCGAAGACGTGGGCCTGGCCGACCCGATGGGACTGCTGGTCGCCGAAGCCACCGCGAGGGCCGTGGAATTCGTGGGCCTGCCCGAAGCGCGCCTGACGTTGGCGCACGCCACCATCACGTTGGCGCTGTTACCCAAGAGCAACTCCGTCACGCGGGCCCTCGGCGCCGTCACCCAGGCGGTCCAGGCGGGCGGGCTCGTCGACGTTCCCGATCACCTGCGCGACGCCAGTTATCGTTCCGCCGGGAAGTTGGGCTTCGGCCTCACCTACGAGTACCCACACGAGCACGACGGCGGCTGGGTGGCTCAGCAGTACCTGCCCGATGGCTTAGTGGGCACAGAGTTTTTTGATCCGTCCACCTACGGTCGTGAGCAGGCCATTGTTGAGCAATGGCGCGCGCGACGGGGCGAGAACAACCCGGAGCGCCAGACGCCAACGGTAGAGTAAAGCGGTGGAAGCGGCACAACTACG
>JBEKYI010000172.1:0-531 GCA_049511155.1 Acidimicrobiales bacterium | reverse complement strand
GACTACTTCGTGGACAACGGACACACGCTCGTCCCGTCGGCGAGCCTGATTCCCCACGACCCGTCGCTGCTCTTCACCGTGGCGGGCATGGTGCCCTTCAAGCCGTACTTCCTCGATACCGACAGCGCACCGTACAAGCGGGCGGTCTCCATCCAGAAGTGCTTCCGCACGGTCGATATCGAGAACATCGGCCTGACGTTGCGCCACCTCACCTTCTTCGAGATGATGGGCAACTTCTCTTTCGGTGACTACTTCAAGGAAGGCGCCATCAAGTACGCCTGGGGGCTCGTCACCGAGGGCTTTGGCATCGACCCCGAACAACTCTGGGTGACGGTGCACACCAGCGATGATCAGGCTGAAGAGTTGTGGCGCGACCTCATCGGCGTGCGTCCCGAGCGCATCCAGAGACTCGGAGAAGACAACTTCTGGGAGATGGGCGATACCGGACCCTGCGGCCCGTGGTCGGAGATCTTCTTTGACAAGGGTCCGGCCTTTGGTGAAGAGGGCGGACCGGCCTTTGGCGGCGAGGAC
>JBEKYI010000171.1:0-2383 GCA_049511155.1 Acidimicrobiales bacterium | reverse complement strand
CTCGTAGACTGCCTGGCTGACGTCGATCCCCTCGTAGCACTGAAGGCGAACCAGCTCCCCGCCGGTCCATCTGGACAAGGCGTTCGCCACCTCGGTCTTGCCGCCGCCGGGTTCGCCTTCTAGGAACAGCGGCCGCCGGAGCACCATGGCCAAGAAGATCGCCGTAGCCAGACCATCGTCAGCCAGATATCCGTGCTCTTCGAGAGCGTTGCGCACGTCGTCGGGCGTCTCGGGACGCCCGAAGTGTTCTCGGCCAGGTTGCCCTGCGGGTTCGCTCACCAAACCGGTCCGATGCTGTCACACCGGCCAACGTGCACTGCGGGTCCGACCAGCTCCACTTTCGTGACCGGGCACTGATCGTCGCCGCCGGGCGCCGTGTTCCCCGGCACACTCTGGGAGATCAAGAGAACGCGGAGGCTCGCAATCGACGAGCGCCGAACGCGAAGCGCGGCACAAAGGGTCTCCCCCGCCTCCGTCATGTCGGGAGTCCCTCAAGATGGTCAATGCTCTCCGCGTTCTTTTCAACCCAATAGTTCTGTATGCCTTCGGGCCCTTTTCGGTTCGACCACTGGTCCATGGTTGGCCGGTGGCCCTCGAACGACATGAAGGGAACACCGTACCCACAGGAATCAGCAATGCGGCTGACATCGACGACGATGATCGACCGGACACCCACGCCCTTTCCGCCAGGAAACCGACCGGCCAGGTCTGCGAAGGACGAGTCCCCCGTCAGGACGACCCGGCCGGTTCCGTGCAGACGCACGATTCGCGGCGCTCCGGCAAACGCGCAGAACATGACGACGATCCGCCCGTTCTCGCGTAAGTGGGCAACGGTCTCAACGCCACTGCCGGTCTGGTCAAGGTACGCCACGGTGCGCTCATCGAGGACCGCAAATTCGTGCCGGTTCCCCTTCGGCGAGCAGTTCACCAAGCCATCAGCCGAAAGAGGAGCCGTCGACACGAAGAAGACCGGCTGTGCCTCGAGCCATTCGGCCAGACCCTCGTCGATGCCCTCATAGGTACTGCCCATCTCGCCAGTATCGCACCCGGCACCTTGGCCCCAGGCTTCGTCTCATCTGCCGTTATGTCCCAGCGTCCAGCTGTAGCCTCACACGCGTGATTTTCGACGCAAAGGTGCTGACCGTCTCAGAATCCGTCAGCCGCGGCACTCGCGAAGATCGCTCGGGCGAGGAGCTCGCTGCCTCGTTGGTCAACCACGGTTTTCGCGTGGTCGAGCGGAGGGTCGTTCCCGACGGGGTGGGACCGGTGTCGGCGGCGCTCGGCGACCTCTCCTCCTCGTTTGCCGGACTTTTGGTGACGACCGGCGGGACCGGATTCTCGCCCACCGACGTCACGCCGGAGGCGACCCGCTCGATAATCGAGCGCGAGGCCCCCGGCCTGGCCGAAGCCATGCGCGCCGTCAGTCCCCTCGGACGCCTGTCGCGCGGCGTCGCCGGCGCGGTGGGTCAGTGCCTCGTCCTCAACGTCCCCGGGTCGCCCAGGGGGGCGGTTGAGTCGTTCGAGGCGGTCGTCGACGTGCTCCCTCATGCGCTGGAGCTGCTCGTCGGAGGTACGCCACATTGATCTTCCGTGTGCTCCTGGCCGTTGGCGGTTTGGCCCACTCCCAGTGGTGGGCCGTCAAGCCGAGCTGACCCCGCAGAAAATGGACCGAGAGAATAGTGCACGAAGCTGGTGTCGAGCGTGGCGCAGACCGCTCAAAGGACCTCGGAAGGGTGATTAGTGTGGCAAGCAAGTCTTGTTGCACAGAAGCCGAAGCGGGATTGGGGCAGTTGTGAAAGACGTGCTCGACGACATCGAACAATGGCAAGAGGCGGGCCGCCGCGTTGCCTTGGCCCGGGTTGTCGCGGTGATCGGTTCGGGGCCACGTGACCCGGGCGCTGCCATGGCGGTGAACGATCTGGGGGAAGTGTCCGGATCTGTCTCGGGTGGGTGTGTCGAAGGCGCTGTCGTCGCGGAGGCACTCGAGGTGCTGGCAAGCCGGAAGCCTCGCCTGTGCACATTCGGCTACTCAGACGAAGCGGCGTTCGCCGTTGGCCTCACCTGTGGGGGAACCATTCGGATTTTTGTGGAGCCACTCGACTAGTGGACGGCGCGTTCGCCCTCGTGCGGGACTGCCTACGGGCGGAGGAACCGGTGGTGCTGGCCACCGTCATCGAGATCGCTCCCGAAGAGGGCGCGCAGGACGAACTCCTTCCGCCCCTCGGTGCCAAGTTGGTCGTGCGTCCAGACGCTGAGCCGATGGGCTCGCTGGGTGCTCCCGACCTCGACCTCGTCGTCGTCCGCGACATAAGGGGAGCGCTCGACGCCGGTCGCAGTGTGGCTCGTCACTACGGTCCACATGGAGAACCGCACCGCACCGACG
>JBEKYI010000170.1:0-3374 GCA_049511155.1 Acidimicrobiales bacterium | reverse complement strand
GTGGCCGGAGCCATACCGATCGTCATTGATTACGTCGCCAAGCACGTTGCGAACTTTCCGAAGATCGTGGTGCCCGGCGGCGACCCCTTCGCGGCCGGCGTGCTGCCCTACGACGTGGGCGCGATCGTGGCCGTGTACCTCCTCGGCGTGTATCTCGTGGCCCCCGGCCGCAGCCCTCGCACCCGGGCCATTATCGCGTCGGGTTCCGAGGCAGCCTATGGCATCTACGTCTCGCAGTTGCTCTGGATCTTGCTCTTGCATCGTTGGGCCCAGAAGTTGAACCTTCTGGGGAAGGGCTGGTGGCTCGCGATGACAATCTTCGCCGTACTCGCCACCTACGCCGTGGGGTGGCTCTTCAGCGCCCTCGCCGCCCGTACGCCGATGGCTCGAGGTCTCGTAGGGCGCAGCCAACGCTCCTGGAGTTCGTTGATACCGAGGCTACGTCGCGAGGAGTTTGAAACCGAGCGCGACTTTGGCGAGGGCCCGCTGAATCTCACCGACGTCTAGAAAAGCAGTGGAGAATATCGAGTTCTTCTAGTGATGTAAGGGACATTGCGTCACGAGGCGGCACGCGATCGCAATACGCTAGGCCTCGTCGACCAAGGTAAAGGTACACGTGCGCAAATCTCGCGGCGAGAGTGAACGTCTCCGCATTCCGCCGCCGCTGATCAAGCGTCGCATCGCTTCGGGTCGCGGAGCCATGGAGCAGCCCAACGTCACCCACGACGGCGACGCGCGTCTGACGCCCAAGTTTTGGATCGCCGTGGTCCTGACCGGTATTGCGGCGGGTCTCTTCGGCGACCTGTTGATGTGGGTCCTGGCGCTTGCCGAGCGCCTGGCGTTTCACTATCACTCGGGGAGCTACGAGAGAGCCGTGGCGGCGGCCTCCGATGTGCGGCGCGTTATGTCACTGTTCATCGCCAGTGTCATTGGTGCCATTTCGTGGTTCTTCATCCGCCGGTACCTCAAGCACGAAAAAGCCGAGATAGATGAGTCCCTCTGGAGCGGTGACGGCGAGCTCTCGCTTCGGCGCAGCTTTCTCACCTCAATCGTCTCGGAAGTCGTCATCGGCATGGGCGCCTCCATCGGACGAGAGGCGGCGCCGAAGTTGATGGGCGGAGCCTCAGGCTCGGTCATTTCGCACTGGTTCAACCTCACGCCCGCGCAGAAACGCCTCCTCGTCGCCTGCGGTGGCGGTGCGGGACTCGCGGCGGTCTACAACGTGCCCCTGGGCGGAGCGCTGTTCACCGCCGAGGTGCTCTATGGAAGTTTCACGCTGCCGGTGGTGTTTCCCGCGTTGGCCACGTCGCTGATCGCTACGGTCGTCGCCTGGATCTACCTACCGAGCGGTGCCACCTACCCCGACATTGCGAACTACCGCTTCACCGCGTCGATCATGGTGTGGTCGCTCATTGCTGGCGTCATCATTGGCGCACTCGCGGTCCTATACGTGCGACTCATCGGTTGGGTCTCGTACCACCGCGCCAAGGGGGTGCATATCTTCTGGGCGATGCCCATCGCATTCCTCATCGTTGGTGTCTTGGGCCTGTGGTATCCACAGCTCTTCGGCAACGGTAAGGACATGGCCCACGAGGCCTTTCTCGGTGCGACCGGTCTGGGACTGCTCTTCGCCCTTTTCGCGCTCAAACCTTTGGTGACGGCCCTCACGCTCGGCAGCGGTGCCGCGGGAGGTCTCTTCACGCCCTTTCTCGCGACGGGCGCTGTACTGGGCGGCTTCCTCGGGAGCGTCTGGACTCACCTCTGGCCCGGCTCGCCCGTGGGCGCCTTGCCAGGTCGATGGATACTCGATCTACTCCGCCCGCCTGCCTCCGCGCGAGGCGCCGCCCTTGAGTTCGGCCTAGCCACGTCTTCGAGGACCGTTGCTCGGCGAGAAATGAAACAATGGAGAGATGAAACGTCATCGCGACGCTCCCGAACACTTCGTTGTCAGCGACGGTGATCTGGTCGTTCGAGGCACCACCGCCGAGGACTGGTCCGCACTGCGCGTGATTCGACTCGAGGCGCTCGCCGACACGCCGGACGCGTACGGATCGACCTACGAGGGGACGGTGACGTTTTCGCCACGGCGCTGGCGCGCCATGGCCCAAGACGGTCGATACTTCGTGGCCGAGCGCGACGGCGTGGTCGTCGGCATGGTCTCAGGTGGTCTCAACGATCAACACCCCGGCACTCACTGGCTCTACGGGATGTACGTCACGCCCACCTCGAGAGGGACGCCCGTGGCATCGCACCTGGTCGAGGTGGTGATCGCCTGGGCGAAGGGTGAGGGGGCCACCGAGCTCTACTTGCACGTGACCACCAGCGTCGAACGGGCCCGAGCCTTCTATCGAAAAATGGGTTTTGTCGAAACGGGCGAACGTCACGCCATGGACCGCGATCGCCGTCTCGAACTCGTCACCATGAGGAGAGCGCTTGTCGACAACTGAACTGGTGGCAACACCCGTCCAAGCGCCGGTGCTGTATGAGTTGCGCCGTCGCGTGCTGCGCGAGAACGACCCGGCCCAAGACGTGGGCGACGAGCGCGACTTTGACGCGACGACGTTACACGTGGGCGGGTTCCTCAACGATCGACTGGTGGTGAGCGCGTCGTTCTATCTGTCCGAGTCGCCCGAGTCGTCGCCCCTGGTCTCCTATCAGCTGCGCTACATGGCCACCGACTTCGACGTGCAGGGATCGGGATATGGAGCGAAGGTACTGGTGGTGGCGAGTGATCTCCTGCGCGAACGAGGGGCGCAACAGTTGTGGGCTAACGCGAGGGATACGGCGCTGGGCTTCTATCTGGCGACGGGTTGGCGGGCCATAGAAGGTTCAGAGCACGTGAGCCCCTACACCCAACTGCCCCACACGGTGATTGTTAAGAATCTTCCTTAGTGAGCCAGAAAGTAATTTCGCCGTTTACTAAGTTCATTTGATGCGCAAGTTTGTTTACACCTTCGCGGTACTCGTCGTCCTCGCGGCCGGAGGGTTCGCTTACGTCCACTACCGCAAGACCGCGAAGGCGAGCGGCGCGCCCACGACGAGCTCGACCACCACGACGACCGCGCCACCACCGGTCGCTCCGCTCACCGGACTACCCGATCCTTCGGGGACCGCCTTCACTCGTCCGGCGCTCACCATCAAGGTTGAGAACACGCCCCAGGCGTTGCCCCAGTGGGGCATCGCCCAAGCCGACGTGGTCTACGAGGAGATCGTGAATGGTGGCATTACCCGTCTCGCAGCGATCTTCAACTCCCAGGCCCCGAGCAAAGTCGGCCCGGTGCGATCGGTGCGCCCGACCGACACGCAGGTGGTCTGGCCCCTCGGTGGGATCTTCGCCTACTCCGGTGGCGCTCAGTACGCCATCAACTCCATCT
>JBEKYI010000169.1:0-2051 GCA_049511155.1 Acidimicrobiales bacterium | reverse complement strand
CTTTGGTCTACAGCAAACTCTCGCCCAACAAGGGGCGTGGTATCTCGTCATCCTGGGATCCGTGGCCGTAATCGTCGCGCTGTGGTACCCCCAAGGACTCTGGGGCGCGGTGCGCGACCGGTTTGGGGTTGAGCTTCTACCGGTGGGGCATCGAATACGTTTTGACGTCGGCGAGCGCCCGCTGAAACTTCCCGACGCCCAGGTCTAGGGATCGCTAGGCCGAGACGTGGGGCAGTATGAACTCGTTGACGGCGCGGGCAAAACCGTTGTCATCGTGCGACGCAGTGACGTAGAGCGCCTTGGACTTGATGTCGTCCGGCGCGTTGCCCATGGCGATGCTGAGCCCCGAGCGCCGGAACATCGCCACGTCGTTGCCCGCGTCGCCAATGGTCGCAATGGAGGCGACGTCGATCGAGAAGTACTCGGCCAGGAACTCCACGACGGAGCCCTTGTTGGCTTTGGGGCTCGTGACGTCGAGATAGTAGGTCTGTGACGTGGTCGCCGAGATATCGAACTCGCGTACCGCCTCGAGGCCACGGGCGATCGTCGCCGGATCATCACTGACCCCAACGATCTTGACGACGTCGGAGCGCAGGCCGTCGAAGTTCTTGATCTGGCTGGGTCGAAACTGTACGACGTCGGACTCATGGGCCACGTGGGGGCCGTCGAGATCGAGCACGAACCAGTCGGTGTTCTGATACACCCAGATCGACGCGCCGCTCGAGCGAAGAGCCTCAATCACCGACCCCACGATCGACGAATCGATAGGTAGCTCACTGATCGGGCTCATGTCGGGCTGAACCATGAGTCCACCGTTGAAGGCACCCAACGGTGCCGCCAAGCCCAGCGGGTCGACGAACATCGAAAAGCCCCGGGGCGGGCGAGCACTCGTGATGGAGAACATCACGTCGTGCTCTCGCAACTGGGCGACCGCGCGCACCGTCTCGGGCGTCAACACCTTGTCAGTGGTGATCAGCGTGCCGTCGACGTCGCTGAGGAGAAGACGGATCGGCGTGTCAGTCATGCTCGGGCAGCGTCCAGCGGTCGGGCTTGACGACGTTGCCCACGGACTCGGGTCCCCAACTGCCCTTGGGGTAGGTCTCGATCGGACTGGGACGCTCGAGAAGGGGCGCCGAGACTTCCCAGAGGCGCTCGATACCGTCGGAGCGCGTAAAGAGAGCCTGATTGCCGAGCATGACCTCGAGCAGGAGGCGCTCGTACGCCTCGAGATTGTTGTTCTCCTGAAACGAGTCGCGATAAAAGAAGCTCATCTTGGCCTGGCCGAGCGTCATCTCAGGACCGGGCTCCTTGGCGAGGAAGTAGGCCCGAATCGAACCCGGGTCCTTGAAGTCGATGATGAGCTTGTTGGCGTCGGGGTGCTGACCGCTCTTTTGATCAGGGAAGATCTCCATCACGGGCTCGCGCAGCCCGATCGTGATGAGTTGGCGGCTCTCGGCCAAGCACTTGCCGGTGCGCAGGTAGAAGGGCACGCCCATCCACCGAGAGTTGTCCACCCAGGCGCGCAGGGCAATGAAGGTCTCGGTCGTTGAGTCCGGGGCGACACCTGGTTCGTCGAGGTACCCCTCGTACTGGCCGCGCAGCACCGTGACAGGATCCAACACGCGCAGCGACTCAAAGACCTTGTTGATCTCGTTGCGCAGAGGTTTGGCGGTGAGCGACGTGGGCTGTTCCATCGCCAGAATCCCGAGGACCTGAAAGAGGTGGGTGACGACCATGTCGCGGAAGGCCCCGGTGCCCTCGTAGAAGGCGCCGCGGCCTTCGATCGACAGGGTCTCGGGCACATCGATCTGCACGTAGCGCACGTGGCTACGACGCCACAGGGGCTCGAAGAGCTCGTTGGCGAAGCGCAGCGCGAGGATGTTGTCGATCGACTCCTTGCCTAGGAAGTGGTCGATGCGAAAGACCTGAGACTCATCGAAGTACTCATCGATCTCCGCATTGAGCTTGCGCGCCGAGTCGAGGTCGGTACCGAAGGGCTTCTCACAGACGATGCGCGCGTTGCGGTTGAGCCCCTGGGTACCCAACATCGA
>JBEKYI010000168.1:0-2053 GCA_049511155.1 Acidimicrobiales bacterium | reverse complement strand
GGGGCCACATATCCGGCGTCGGCCAATTGGCGCGCCGTCGGAGCGGGGTGCTGGGCCAGCCATTGACGAAAGGCGCGCCGCGCCGGGTGTTCTTCTCCCGGAAGGGCGAGGTCCACGGCGCGAAGCGTAGGATATATAGGTGACCGATTGGAATTTCGCCGACGTATGGGAGATGGTCGCCGACGCGATTCCTCATGCCCCCGCGCTGATCCACGGGGAGCGGACCGTCAGCTGGGCTGACTTCAACCGCCGGGCGGACGCCGTCGCTCGAGCCCTCCTGGACTTCGGCGTCGGCCGACAGGACAAAGTCGCTCATTACCTCTATAACTGCCCCGAGTACCTGGAGTCGACCTTCGCCATATTCAAAGTCGGCCTGGTCCCGGTCAACACCAACTACCGCTACACCGACGACGAGTTGGCTTACCTCTGGGAGAACGCCGACGCCGCCGTCGTGATCTTCCACGGCACTTTCGTCGAGCGTATCGAGGGACTCCGTGAACGGGTGTCCGGGGTCCGGCACTGGCTCTGGGTCGATGACGGCAGTGGCCCCTGCCCCTCATGGGCCACTGCCTACGAAGAGGTCGCCGTCGTCGACACGGGACGGGTGACGGCCCCGTGGGGTCGCAGCGGAGATGACCTCCTCATGCTGTACACGGGGGGAACCACGGGCATGCCCAAGGGGGTGATGTGGCGACAGGATGACCTCTTCAGTCGCATCAACGCCGGGAACCTTCTCCGGGTCCCTGAGGACGGGGGTCTCGAAGGCATCGCCAAGACCATCGTCGGCGCCGGTCCCCGCATCGTTCCGGCCTGTCCCCTGATGCATGGCACGGGCTCCTTCACGTCCATCGGGGCTCTCAACATCGGGGGCTGCGTCGTCACCCTCACCAACAGACGATTCGACCCGGTGGAACTTCTCGACACGATCGAGGCCCAGAACGTCAACGTGATCGCCATTGTCGGAGATGCCTTTGCCAAACCCATCCTCGCCGCTCTCGACGAGCATCCCGGGCGCTGGAAGCTGTCGACCCTCCTGGCCATCATCTCGTCGGGCGTGATGTTCAGCGAAGAGACGAAGAAGGGTCTGTTGCGCCACCACCCCACCATGATGGTGATCGACGCCTTCTCCTCCTCCGAGGCACTGGGCATGGGCGCATCGGTCTCAAGCGGTACGTCGACCGAGCACACGGCTCATTTCACCCTTGGCCCCGAGGTCCGCGTCCTCGATCCCGAGACGGACAAGAACGTGACGCCGGGATCGGGCGAGGTAGGCGTCCTGGCCCTCGGTGGCCGGAATCCCGTCGGCTACTACAAGGACGAGCAGAAGTCGGCCAAGACCTTCAAGGAGATCGACGGCGTGCGGTACTCGATCCCCGGCGACTTCGCCACGGTGGACGCCGACGGCTCCATCCAGCTCCTCGGGCGCGGCTCGGTCGTGATCAATACGGGGGGCGAGAAAGTCTTTCCCGAAGAAGTCGAGGAGGCCCTCAAAACACACCCGGCCGTGCGCGATGCCGTTGCCGTCGGTATCCCCGACAAGCGTTTCGGCGAAGTCGTGGCCACGGTGGTGGAACTCCAACCCGACACCACTGTCGATGAGCAGGAGCTCATCGACCACGTGAAGGGGCGCCTGGCCAGCTTCAAAGCACCCAAAAAGGTGCGGTTCGTGAAGAGCATCGAGCGCTCTCCCGCCGGCAAGATCGATTACGCCCGTCACCGGTCGGAAACGACCGAGTGGGCCGAGAGCGCGTGAGGTTGACCAGACGATGGCTGCCCTCGAACTCATCTCCCGCTGGCCGGTGGATGGCGCCGCCGCCGGCGTCATCCAACGAACGGGCCGCGGCACCGGGAAGCGCTCCGGCGATGCCGGCGCCGGCGTTGTCGTCCTGGACGAGTTCGGCGACGTCGAACGTCCCTTCGCCTGGGCGTCCATAACCAAACTGCTCGTCGCCACGTCTGTCCTCGTCGCCGTCGAAGAAGGGGCGCTCTCCTTCGACGAACCAGCGGGACCTCCGGGCAGTACGGTTCGTCACCTTCTGTCGCACGCATCGGG
>JBEKYI010000167.1:0-2070 GCA_049511155.1 Acidimicrobiales bacterium | reverse complement strand
CTCTCGACTCGTACGCACGCCTACGAAGTGCGCGCCAAGTCATTTCAGCTCATCGCCGAGTCGTGGGGTCTCGCTTCTCCCACCCGTTGACGCAACCCTCGCGTCCCCCCGCGGATCGCACGAGATGCGCCGGCGGTGTTGAGGAACTAGTGCGAAGCGATGACGCCGGATATGGTCGCGCGCCGGTTTGCGGCGAGCCCTCGATATTTCGTCGACACACCTCGGGCGCTGAGCACGAATCTCGCAACCCGATAGTGACTGCGACGCAAGATCGCCTCGAGTCCACTCTCGGTGGCTTTGGCTCGATGCAGACTCAGGACCCGGTTATATGAGCTCAGGTAGATGCTGTCGGACGTGGCCACAATCGAGACGCGCGTGATGTGGTCCTCACGGATCTTTCGCGCCGCCGCGACCAGCGTGCCGTGAGACCGACCGCGGATCGAGGACTGCCCTTCGGCGAAGAACACAACGCCAATCGCGATCATCTTGAGAGCGCACTTTGGCGCCCCCGACGTCCCGCAGGCTGCCGGCGTGAGATGAATGGTGAGCGTCACCTTGGCGCTGGTGCCGTACGCGTTGGTCGCCGTGATCGAGAACGTGAAGGGACCAGTTCCCACGAGGCCGGTGACCTTGCAGCCGAGGCTGGTCGTCGTGCACACGACGTCGCCCTTGGCGTTCGTGACCGTGTAGTCAGTGATCGCACCACCGCCGCTCGAGGCGGGAGGTTGCCAGCTGATGTCGCCACTGCCGTTGGCGATCGATCCACTCGGCGTTTGTGGGGGACCAGGCGCCGCGCTCGCGGGCACGGAAGGTGACGAAGGGGGTGAGGACGGTGGGGAGTGGACCGGCGTCCACACCGCGTAGAGGACGGTGTCGGCACTCATCGTCAGGGTGGCTCCCGGGTTGTATGACGTGCCCGATCCGTTGGCCGCGCTGTTCCAACCCCCGAAGGTGTAGCCGGTATCGACGAGGTTCCCCGTGTTGGCGAGCACGGTCGCACTGGTGCCCGAGTAGTAGGGACTTGACGGATCCGTTGGTGGGGACCCTCCGGTGTTGTCGTTGCCGTTGTAGGTGAGGGTGTACTGGGGCGCCGTAGTCCACCGCGCGTACAGGACCGTGTCGGCACTGATCGTCAGCGTGGCGCCCGCGCCATAGGACGTTCCCGAACCATTGGCCGCGGTATTCCAGCCAGCAAAGACATAGCCGGTATCGACGAGGTTCCCCGTGTTGGCGAGCACGGTCGCACTGGTGCCCGAGTAGTAGGGACTTGACGGATCCGTTGGCGGGGACCCTCCGGTATCACCATTGCCGTTGTAGGTAAGGGTGTACTGGGGTGCCGGCGTCCATAACGCGTACAGGGTGACGTAGGACGTGGTCGAAGGGGCGACCGGCGCGGGCGGGACGTAGGGTGTCGACACTTCGGTGGTGGCATCGTCCGGCGTCGTGGACCAACCCGCGAGCACAAAGCCGTACTTGGTCACTCCGCTCGTGGGCAACGTGATGCCCGAGGGTTGACCGACCTCGTAGGGGCTGTCGCTGATCGAGCCGGTACCGCCATTCGAGCTGTACGAAACGGTGACGAGGGAAGGAATGGCTGGCACCCTCGGCGACGATCTCCCGCTCGAGCCCGCGGCATTGGTGGCCTGGATGCTCACCCAGTACGTCACGTAGTCCGTCAGTCCCGTGATCGTGCACGACAGGTTCGACAACGTACAGCCTGAGATGGCGTACGTGCCTGATACGTTGCTCGAGCTGCCGTCGTAACAGGTGAGGTCCGACACGTCGCAGTTGGTCACCTGATTACCCGCGAACGACGCGTCGTAGAGCGTGACGGTGTACTCGCTGATCGCCGAGCCATTGTCATTCGGTGCCGTCCAGGCGACCCCGATCTGACCATCCTGGGACGTCGTCACGAACGTCGTCGCGTCTGGCGTATCGGGGGCGGCGAAGGGTGTTGCCGTCTCGGTATTGGACGCCGGTCCCGAGCCTGCCGCATTCAGCGCACGAACTTCGACGGTGTAACTGGTGCCGTTCGTTAAGGACGAGATCACCAGCGGCGACGCCACGCCG
>JBEKYI010000166.1:0-2082 GCA_049511155.1 Acidimicrobiales bacterium | reverse complement strand
GGGGTGGCGGCTTCTACCTACTGGTGCCCGCATCATTGCTCGGTATTATCGGTGCCGTCTACAGCGCCTGGGTCCTCCTCGTCGAGATCGCTCGTTAGACACTCCGCCGGGCTTGGTACGAGCTCATCGCTGATTGCCCTCTCGAATGCGTCATGAACGTTCAATCGCGGCGAGCACCACATCACGAGTGCCACGACAGACCTCCACTCGGACTGACCTACGAGTCAGCTCGAGAGTTGCCGGCTTTATCTGGCGCCCTCCTTTGAGTTTTGGCTCATCTCCGTTAGTTCGTCGAAAACGTCGAGTCGTCGAGATCTCTTCGCACCTCGCTGAAGAACTAGAGAGTGCCGTGGCGTCGCAGCACGCTATAGGCGAGCCACCCTGCGGGAATGGGTAGCCAAAAGGTGGCGATTCGAAAGATCAAGACGGCCGGTATCGCTTCGTGCGCCGGAACTCCGATTGCCGTCAGCCCTGCGGCGAGGACGGCCTCGACCGCACCGAGACCGCCCGGGGTAGGTGCGAATGATCCGACCGTATTCCCGGCGAGATAGACAATCGCCGCAGGGAGGAGAGCGGGGTAGGCGCCAATCGCGTGGAGAGCGGCCAGAAAGGCAACGAGGTAGCCCAGTGTGAGCAAAAGGTTTGATCCCACGCCCACTACGAGACGCAGGGGCTGAGAGATGGCGAAGAGAAGACGCGGCCACACTCCTCGCACGCGCGGCCACAGTTGTACGGCGAATCGGGTGCGAATCTGTGGCAGGAGCAGCGCGACTCCTAAGATGACCGCAATCGCGGCGACGCCGATCAGCAGATCGGCACCCGGCACGATCTTGAAACGGCTGATTCCCGAACCGGTAAGAAGTCCAAAGGTGACGAGGAGCGGAACCGTGGTTGCTACATTCACGATCTGGGACAGGGCCACGGCCGCCGCGATCGAACTTCCGTCCACTTTCTGGCGAGTGAGGTAGCGCGAGTTCACCGCGATGTGTCCGACCGTTGGCGGCATGGCCACCCCCACGAACGCCGTGGAGAGTTGGACGAAAAAGCCGCGCACCAGTGATAGCCGTTGTGGCACGAAGGCTGCCAAGTTCGTCGCGGCCGCGAAGTAGGTGAGGGCCGAGCCCAGTATGGCGACGCCAAACCACGCGAAGTTTGCGTGGCGAAGGGCGCCCAGGAGATCGATCTTGGAGAATTGACCGATGAACAGAAATGCGATGACCGTGAGTGCGACAGCGCTGGCCACAGTGCGCCAGCGAAAGCGTTCAAGGCGCGCGGTCGGCTGCGCCTCCCCGGTCGTGCCGGAGAGCTCCGATCGGACGTCTGCCAACGAGCCGCGGGCCTGTCGCATCGCGGTCCAGCCCCACGGGGCGAGAGCGATTGGCTGAAGTGTGGCAACAACTGCCGACTCATCTTTGGGTCCGTACGCGCTGCGCAGCGCCGCCACCGCCGGCGCTGGTCCCACCAGTTGGCCGAGTGTGGTGAGCAGTTGAGCCACGTCCAGTCGACGGACAAGCTCTCCCGCTCCGGGCAGTGCGGCGTCGAGTGACGTGAACCCAGATGACCCTTCGCTCACCACGAGGTTTTTCGCTTGAAGATCTCGGTGAGCGATTCCCGCGTCGTGCAGGGTGCGCAGTGAGCTGAAAAGCGAGCGGGCATTTTCCGGATCGTCTCGCGGCGGTTCACCCCTCGGCGCCTTCATCACGAGCACGAGCGTCTCGCTTGGCGTCTCACTTAAGAGAAGTACTTCCGGGCTGAGGATTCCTTTACTTTGAGCCAGGAGACTGGCCAGTGCGAGCTGTTCCAATTGGGAACGCGAACTCAGCGCCACGTGGCCGGCGACGACCTGGCGAAGGCGGATTCTTGCCCAGAGGCGTCGGGTTAGCCCCGAACCTCGAGTGTCACGATTCGCCATGCGGACATCGATCGAGGTGTCGTCGCTGAGGTACCCAACGAGGTGGGAGGCGTCGGAATCCACCTCCGCGAGGTTCCTCACGGAAAGACGATATTGCGACAGCCAAGTAATGAGTTCCGAGACGCGAGGCCGAACGGACGGCGCACCGAGTGCCCAGCGCATCGCCCAGC
>JBEKYI010000165.1:0-2136 GCA_049511155.1 Acidimicrobiales bacterium | reverse complement strand
TGCCGCGTCAGAACTGGCGTCACGCCAGCGTGCGATGAAGTCGGCCAGCGATAACGCCGACGACCTCATTAAATCGCTCACGCTCGAGGCGAACCGCGAGCGGCAAGCTCAGATCACTCAGGAAATCAGCGAAATCGTCGGTGGCGCAAATGCGCTCGCCGACGCCAAATAGGCCCATCAGGAAGCGAAGAGGATATGGCTGCTACCACTCAACAGGCTGCGAAGTCGACGAACTCGAAGGGCAGCGACACCAACGGCCGCGTGGTGCGGATCACCGGACCCGTCGTCGACGTCGAATTCCCGCGCGGCTCCGTGCCGCAGTTGTTCAACGCCCTGCACGCCGAGATCACCTACACGGAGCTGGCCAAGACGCTGACGCTTGAGGTTGCGCAGCACCTCGGCGACAACCTGGTCCGCACCATCTCGATGCAACCGACCGACGGACTGGTCCGCGGCGTCGAGGTGACCGACACCGGAAAGGCGATTTCCGTTCCGGTCGGCGACGGCGTCAAGGGCCACGTGTTCAACGCATTGGGCCACTGCCTGGACGAGCCAGGCTACGGAGAAGACTTCGATCACTGGGGGATCCACCGCAAGCCGCCGCCGTTCGACGAGCTGGAACCGCGCACCGAGATGCTCGAGACCGGCCTGAAGGTCGTCGACCTACTGACTCCCTACGTGCGTGGTGGAAAGATCGCGCTGTTCGGCGGTGCGGGGGTGGGTAAGACCGTTCTGATCCAGGAGATGATCAACCGTATCGCCCGAAACTTCGGTGGTACTTCGGTATTCGCCGGCGTCGGGGAGCGCACCCGTGAGGGCAATGACCTCTGGGTCGAGCTCGCGGATGCCGACGTGCTCAAGGACACCGCGCTGGTGTTCGGCCAAATGGACGAGCCGCCCGGCACTCGTATGCGGGTAGCCTTGTCGGCGTTGACGATGGCCGAGTTCTTCCGCGACGAGCAGGGCCAGGACGTGTTGTTGTTCATCGACAACATTTTCCGGTTCACCCAGGCCGGTTCCGAGGTCTCGACACTGCTCGGCCGGATGCCTTCAGCCGTGGGCTACCAGCCCACCCTGGCCGACGAGATGGGTGAGCTGCAGGAGCGGATCACCTCGACCCGAGGCAAGTCCATCACCTCGATGCAAGCGGTGTACGTGCCCGCCGACGACTACACCGACCCCGCGCCGGCGACGACGTTCGCGCACTTGGACGCCACCACCGAGCTGTCCCGAAACGTGTTCTCCAAGGGTATCTTCCCCGCGGTGGACCCGTTGGCATCCAGCTCGACCATCCTGGACCCGGCGATCGTCGGCGACGAGCACTACCGGGTTGCGCAGGAAGTGATCCGAATTCTGCAGCGCTACAAGGACCTTCAAGACATCATCGCGATTCTGGGTATCGACGAGCTGTCCGAAGAGGACAAGCAGCAGGTCAATCGGGCGCGCCGGATCGAGCGGTTCCTCTCGCAGAACATGATGGCGGCAGAGCAGTTCACCGGCCAGCCAGGATCCACCGTTCCGCTGAAGGAAACCATCGAGGCGTTCGACAAGCTGGCCAAGGGGGATTTCGACCACATCCCCGAGCAGGCGTTCTTCCTCATCGGTGGGCTGGACGACCTGGCCAAGAAGGCCGAAAGCTTCGGCGCCAAGCTGTGATGTGTCGGCGGCGGAGACTGAGCGTGGAAGGGCAGGTGTGAGATGGCCGTGCTGAACGTGGAGATCGTCGCCGTCGACCGGAAAATCTGGTCGGGCGAGGCGACGTTCCTCTTCACGCGCACCACGGTGGGGGAGATCGGCATCCTGCCCAGTCACATCCCGCTGGTTGCGCAGCTCGTCGACGACGCCATAGTTCGTGTCGAGCGTGAGGGCGAGGATGACCTCCGGGTGGCCGTGGAAGGCGGCTTCCTGTCGGTCACCGAGGAGAGTGTCAGCATCCTCGCCGAGTTCGCTCAATTCGAGTCGGAGATCGACGAGGCTGCGGCCAAACAGGATTCGGAGTCAGACGACCCGCGCATTGCCGCGAGGGGACGTGGCAGACTGCGCGCTGTCGGCGCGCTCGACTAGCGGACCGCCGCGATGAGCGCGCTCATGAGCGTGATGATCGTGCTCGTCGTCCTGTTGGGATTTGCGGTCGTC
>JBEKYI010000164.1:0-2138 GCA_049511155.1 Acidimicrobiales bacterium | reverse complement strand
GACGACGTCCGTCTGGCCGGGGAGTGCCTGCTCGGTGAGGTGAACGACGGATGGCGTCTCGCGAAGGTGACCCTCGGCAACGAACGCGTGGCTCTCTCGGGCGAGGGAGTCTTGTGGGGTCGCGGACCCACGGCGAGTGATCTGGTCACCTTGGTGCGCGACCAGGGCCGCGAACTTACGCGTCGCGAGCGTGATGACCTCGTGCGGTGCTGGGCGCACGGCGAGATACTCAGGTTCTTGCGGATGAGACTGACGGCCAACGCTCTCGCCGGCCGAGCGACCGGTTCTGACGCGTCGCTTCGAAAGGCGCTCGCCGACGACCACGGCCAAGAGGTCATGACCCTGGCCCAAAGTCTTGCGGAGTCGGCGGGGATGTTGGAAAACCGCGGACCCTCGGGGATCGCCGGGGAAGAGGGTCGCTCGTGGTACTGGGGCTTTCTCTACGCCCAGGCTCTCACCATCGGCGGGGGAACCTCGGTCGTTCAGCGCAACATCATCGCCGAGCGAGTGCTCGGTCTGCCGCGCGACCTGGGAGCTACCCCGTAAAGATCTCTTCGGCGGTGATGGCCTCGCCGAGACCCCGAACGGGGGGCTTTGGACCCGCGTGCACGTTGCCGTAACGATGATTGGTGATCGCCACGCTCTGTTCGTGCAGCCACCTCGCGAGCTCCACAGCTCCGGCTTGGGCTAACTCACGACGATCGACGCTGACGCCGCGCTCTAACAGAGCGAGCGTCGGTGCCTCTTCGTCCGAGAGCCAGCGCACCTTGGTGGTCGGAGAGACTCGCGCAACCAGTTCATCCGCGTTCTCAATGGTCAGGCCGGTGACTCCGCGGACGCGCACGTCCGCGCTGAAGTCCAGGTCGAGTTCGGCTCGTTCTTCGAGCCCGCGCAGGTAGGCCAGCGCGTCAGGCGCGAAGGACTCGTCGATGCGAACCACGATCGGCGCGAGGTAGTGGCGATAGCGCACGTAGTTTCGCTCGGCCTCAAGCCCGGACTCATCGCGCGCCGTCGACCCCACCTCGTGCCACCACGTCGACGCCTCGGCCAGCGCGACGCCGACGTCGCGCACCCGAGGCCAGTTGCGCAGGCAGTTCACATAGTTGGCGCCCCCCGCCTTCGCGGTAGGTCCCACGCTGGAGCGCTTCCATCCACCGAAGGGCTGACGGCGCACGACCGCTCCGGTCGTTCCGCGATTGACGTAGAGATTTCCACCCTCGACGTACTCGATCCATCTCTCGCACTCCGTGGCGTTCAATGAGTGCAGCCCGGCCGTCAGGGCGTACGGCGTTTGGTTCTGCCACCTGACCGCTTCTTCCAGATCGCGAGCCACCATCACACCCAGGACCGGTCCAAACCACTCATTGAGGTGGCTCCACGATCCCGGTCGCACGCCGACCTTGACGCCAGGGCGCCACAAGAGACCCTCCTCGTCCAGTTGCTCCGGTGCCACCAGCCAGGACTCACCCGCGTCGAGATCACGAAGCGCTCGTAGCAGCGGTGCTTCGGGAGCGCGGATGATCGGTCCGACGTCGCTCGCGAGTTCGTATCCCGCGCCCACCCGCAAGGTCGAGACGGCGTCGGTGAGTTGATGAAGAAACTGAGGGTCGTTGTAGATGGAGCGTTCGACGATTGCCAGGCTCGCCGCGCTGCACTTCTGCCCGGCGTGTCCAAAGGCCGAGTGCACGAGGTCTTTGACCGCGAGGTCGATGTCCGCGCTGGCGGAGATCACCAGTGCGTTTTTGCCACTGGTCTCGGCCAGGAGCCTCAGAGACGGCTTCCAGGAGGTGAAGAGTTTCGCGGTCTCAAAGGATCCCGTCAAGATGACGGTGCTCACGCCGACGTGAGTGACCAGGTGTCGACCAGAGTCGTCGTCTCGGGTGGGCACCATCTGAAACACCTCGCGAGGCACACCAGCGTCCCACAGCTGGTGGGCGAGCTCGAAGGCGACGGCGACCGTCTCGGGCGCCGGCTTCAAGATGACCGCGTTCCCTCCCGCCAGCGCCGCCAGCACGCCGCCCGCGGGGATGGCGTAGGGGAAGTTCCACGGCGGCACCACAAGTACCACGCCGGTGGGTGTCGACGAGTCCTCGTTAGGAGCTTGGCTCGCGTAGAAGCGCGCGAAGTCGATGCCCTCG
>JBEKYI010000163.1:0-2140 GCA_049511155.1 Acidimicrobiales bacterium | reverse complement strand
CAGCTACTTCGATCTCACGACCGACGACACGGCCAGTCAGCTGCGACGTCACACCGTCCTCACGCTCGAAGAGATGGGCATCGGCGTCGAGCATGCCCAACACGAAGACGCTCCCGGTCAACACGAGATCGACCTGCGCTACACCGACGCTCTGACCATGGCCGACACGGTCATGTCGCTTCGCCACGTCGTGAAAGAGCTCGCCCGTCAGTCGGGGGTCGCGGCCAGTTTCATGCCCAAGCCACTGGTGGGTGTCCAGGGCTCGGGGATGCACACCCATCTGTCGCTCTGGCGTGATGACAAGAACGCCTTCATCGGCGAGCACACCTACGGGCTCAGCGACCTGGCGGCCAAGTTCATCGCCGGGCTGCTGCGCCACGCGCCCGAGATCACGGCTGTCACCAACCAGTGGGTCAACTCCTACAAGCGTCTGGTGCCGGGCAGCGAAGCCCCGGTCGGCGTCGAGTGGGCTCGCTACGACGCGGGCGCTCTCGTGCGCGTGCCCTCGGTCAAGCCCGGCCGCATCGACTCCACCCGCCTCGAGTACCGCGCACCCGACTCAGCCGCCAACCCCTACCTCGCCTTCGCGGTCATCCTGGCGGCCGGGCTTCGCGGGGTCACCGGCAACTATGAACTGCCCAAAGAAGGAAAACGTGTGGCGCCCCTGCCCCAGTCGTTGGCCGAGGCGTTGAATCTGATGGAGAAGTCGGCCCTGCTCGATGAGACCCTCGGCAGTCACCTGGTCGAGTGGTTCTTGCGAAATAAGCGCGCGGAGTGGGACGGGTACCGTGCCCAAGTCACCGCGTTCGAACTCGAGCGCTATCTTCCGTTGCTGTGAGTATCGACGTCGTGCTCTGTGTGCCCTCGTGTGAAGGGCCGGTGCGCAAAGCCTTTGACGTGACCGGAGTGACGCCCGCCGTGGCCGCGTCGGCGCGCCTGAATGAGATCGCGGCCTTGGAGCCGACCGACGGTTTCTCGGGGGCCGTGATCAACGCCGCCGCGCTGCCCTTTAGTGAAGCGATGAGCCTCTGTCGTCAACTACGCCAGCGCGAACGCACCGTCGGGCCGATCATCTTGCTGCTGGACCACTACCAGTTGGACGATTTGACGTTTCGCGAGGACCTATTCGACGACTTCGTGGTCGGACCCTATGACGTCAGTGAACTAGCGACCCGTCTTCGCCACCGCCTGCGTCGGGCCGGCAACGAGAACGTGGCCCCGCGCATCGAGCACGCCGAGCTCTCGATGAACTTAGAGACTTACCAGGCCTCCATCGCCGGGCGGGTCATGGACCTTACCTACATGGAGTACGAGCTGCTGCGCTTCCTCGCGACCAACCCCAATCGAGTCTTCACTCGGGCCACCTTGCTCAGTCGGGTGTGGGGCTATGAGTACTACGGCGGCGCGAGGACAGTCGACGTGCACGTGCGACGACTTCGCGCGAAGTTAGGTGAGGAGTACGCGCACCTGATTCAGACGGTGCGCTCGGTGGGTTACAAGTTCGGCGTCATCAATGACGCCAACGACTAGTTCTCAGGCGAGTAAGCGAAGAACTCGACTTCGGCCTTCGCACTACGGGGCAACTCGGCGACCGCCACGGTGCTGCGAGCGGGCAACGGGTCACTAAAGGTCTCCAACCAGACGTCGTTAACGGCGTTGAAGTCACTCATGTCCAGGATAAATATTGTCGCCTTCACGACGTCGGTCAACGTGGCCCCCGCGCTCTCGAGAACCTTGGATCCGTTGGCGAGAGCCTGACGCAGCTGGTCAGCCGTGCCCCCCTCGACAAGTTCGCCGGTCTCCGGCAGAAGGCCTATTTGACCCGACACGATGAGGAGATCGCCCGCGCGACGCCACGGTGAGTAAAAGGGTGTGTAAGCCACGGAGGCTTAGCTAAAGGAGTTACCGCACCCGCAGGTACGAGTGGCGTTCGGGTTGGTGATGTGAAAACCCGCGCCTTGAAGACCGTCACTGAAGTCGAGCGACGCACCCGAGAGCAGTTCTGCGCTGGCGGGGTCTACCACGACCTTGACCTCACCGAACGTGCTAACGACGTCGTCCTCAGCCACCTCGGAGTCGAAATACATGTCGTAGTTAAAGCCCGAGCAACCGCCTGACTTCACGGCCACTCGAAGCGCCA
>JBEKYI010000162.1:0-2159 GCA_049511155.1 Acidimicrobiales bacterium | reverse complement strand
TCATGCCGCTCCCTCTCTGGAGGCACGCGCACTCGTGGCCGCGGTCGGTTCGGCTCTGGATCTTCAGTGGCTCGAGGGCTCGGGCCTTACCCTCGACAACGGCATTGTCGTCGATGAGAATCTTGAGGCGGCGCCCCGAGTGGCCGCGCTCGGCGACGTGGCCCGCTTCGTGCACACCAGCGGTCGTGACCGAGAACAGATTCGTGTGGAGCACTGGCAGGTCGCCGCGGATCACGCGTGGCACCTGGCGCACCGCTGGATGGATGAGGAGGCGGCGCCCGCCGTTCCGTACTTCTGGTCCGATCAATACGGCAAGAAGATTCAGATGCTCGGCCACCCTCATCCCGAGGACGAGGTCGTCATGGTGTCGGGCAGTGTCGATGAGTTGAAATGGCTGGCGCTCTACGTGCGCGACCACGTGGTGACGGGGATTCTCGCACTGAGCAATCCTCGGGGGTTAGCCACGGCCAAGGTTCTTCTCGACACGTTGACCACGATCGATGACGCCATCTCACGCGCGCCGTGGGCGAGCTAGAAGGAAATGGCGGAGAGTTCGGGAATGGTCCCGGCCGCGCGCTCCACAGTGGTGAGCCAGTGCGCCCGAGACTCTTCACGCGCCGAGCTGTCAATCGAGGGCGTTGCCACGAACCCGGGCGACCAAAGGGCCTCCACATCAGAGAGCGTGAGATGGCCTTCGCTCACGAGCGCCATGAGGCCAGCGCCGCGCGTGGTGGCCTCGCGTTCAGACGAGACCGCGACGCTATGACCCGAGAAGTCGGCCAGGCGCTGGACGAAAAAGCGGTTGGCGCTCATGCCCCCATCGAGGCGAACGTCCTCCAGACGAGATCCCACTTCGCTTTCTGCCGCGTCGAGGAGATCGGCGCCGCGCTGGGCCACTCCTTCGAGCACCGCTCGAACCAGGTGGGCCGCACTCGAACCGCGGGTGAGCCCGAAGAATCCTCCGCGGGCGCCGAAGTCCCATCGGGGTGTGCCGAGCCCGGAGAACGCGGGCACGAACTCGACCCCGTCGCTCGACTCGACGGAGGACGCCAGTGCATCACTGTGCTCGACCTTCTCGATGAGTCCGAGGTCGCAGAGCCACTGCACGCACGATCCCGCGCTGAAGACGATGCCCTCGACACCCCAGGTCACCTCGCCGTTACGACTTCGCAGCACCGTGGGATAGCAGCCCGAGCTAAAACGTCGCATGGAAGGAGGCCCGCTGATGCCGTGGACCATGTCGAGCATGGCCCCGGTGCCAAAGGTGATCTTCGCTCCAGACTCAATGCAGGACTGGCCAAAGAGCGACGCTGGTTGATCGCCGACCAGGGCAACGAGCGGTGGCGAGCCTTCGAGGGCGCGCGCCTGGCCGAAGGACCCCATCGTGTCGACGAGCGAGGGGAGCATGGCCGCGTCGATGCCGAGGGCGTCGAGCACAGCCCCATCCCACCCCCTCAGGGACGTGTCAACCAGGCCACTCACACTGGCGTTCGAGCGGTCCGAGACGAACGTCTCGCCCTCGCTGAGGTGCCACGCGAGCCAGGTTTCCAGAGTGGCGAAACGCAGTTCGTGTGGGGAAAGACGTGAAGACTCGATCAGCCATTTGATCTTGGTGGCCGATTGGTTGGGGGCGAGATGGATGCCCTGGCCTTGAAGACTCAGACAGTCGAAAACGGTGCGCAGGTCCTGCCAACTGAGGGCGGGACCCACCGGTAGCGACGACGTGGGGTCAAAGACGACCGTGGTCGCTCGCTGATTGGTGATGCCCACCGCGTCGCAGCCACCCGAGTCGGCGAGCGTCGCTCGGGACAGTTCGAGGGCGATCGAGGCGATTTCTGTCGCGTCGAGCTCGACTTCACCGGGATGGGGACTGTGCACTCGCAGAGGGCGTTGATGGACATGGGAGACGACGCCGCGCTCATCGACGATGGCCGTTCTCAGCGATGAAGATCCGACGTCAATCGAGAGAGCTCTCACCACGGAGACCCTGCGAGACCAAGAACGCCAGGATTGAGAATGCCAAGAGGATCCAGCAGCGCCTTCACGCTTTCGAGGAGGGGAAACGTGTCACCGAGGGCGCGAACCACAAAGCGCGCACGATTACGCCCCACGCCGTGGTGGTGGCTCATTGCTGCGCCCACGGAGATCACCTCCGCCAT
>JBEKYI010000161.1:0-2179 GCA_049511155.1 Acidimicrobiales bacterium | reverse complement strand
ACGTCGTCGAGTTCCGTGGGGACATCGACCACCAGGTGGACGAAGAGGTCACCACGACCTCGGCCGTGGAGATGTTCGACGCCCTCGTGACGCACGCGCTGCACAGTTCCATTCGCGCTGCCCGGATCCACGTCAATAGTGATGGTGTCACGCAGCGTTGGGACCGTGATCGTCGCACCAAGCACCGCCTGGCTAAAGGCGATATGAGCTTCGTGGTGAAGGTCGTCGCCGTTTCGAATGAACCGCGGATCGTTCAGGACCCGTAGATGGACAAAGAGCCGCCCGTTTGGGCCTCCTCGTAGGCCGGCCGGTCCGCGATCAGCCAGGCGCATGGTCGAACCGTCCTCGACACCCGCGGGAATCTTCACACTCAGGGTCACGCCTTCGCGGCGGCGCCCTTCGCCGTGACAGTCATCGCACGGCGAAGTAATCCTCGAACCCATGCCTTGGCAACGCGGACAGATCTGGGAGGTGACCATCTGGCCGAGGATGGAGTTGCGCACTCGGCGCACTTCACCGGATCCGTGACACTCTTCACACGAGATGGGCGTAGTGCCGGGCGCGCAACCGGTTCCCTCGCAGGTCGAGCATCGCTGGGGCAGGGTGACCGTCACCTCGCGTGTAGCGCCAAAGGCGGCGTCTTCGAGGGTGATGTCGACCGAGACCTCGGCGTCGGGTCCGGGCTGGGGCCCCCGGCGATGAGTGTTACCGGCCATGCCACCGAAGAACATGTCGAAGATGTCCTGCACCGAGCCGGCGCCGAAGGGATTACCGCCCGCCCCGACATCGGAGCCGAAGCGGTCGTAGTTGGCGCGGCGATCCGGGTCGGAGAGAATCTCATACGCCTGGGAGACCTCTTTGAAGCGCGCTTCGGCCATGGGGTCCGTGCTGGCGTCAGGGTGGTACTTGCGCGCCAAGCGACGGTACGACGCCTTTAACTCTTCGGGCGAGCAGTTGGCGTCGACCTCGAGTACTTCATAGAGATTGGTGTTAGCCACGCTCGTCGTCTCCACCGAAGTGACGCGTCAAGTGTTGGGAGACCGCCTCGGCGGCGGCCATCACTTCGCGATACTTCATGCGCGTCGGACCGAGCAGTCCGACGGCGCCAATCGTCTCCCCTTCTAAGGAGACCGGCGCGACGATGACCGCGCACGAAGAGAGCGGCTCGTAGCCGTGCTCCGAGCCGATCGCTACCGAGACACCCTTGTCGAGGATGTCCTCCACTAAAGAAACGACCAGCAGCTCCTCTTCCAAAATCCCGAGCACCTTGCGAACGGTCTCCACACCTTCGAAGACCTCGGCGACGCGCGAGGAACCACCGATGTAGACCTGCTCGCCCTCGAGCTGTGGCGTCTCGGCGTGCAGCACTGCCACGGCCTCGCGGACCAGTTTGGCCACGGCGTCACTGCGAGAGGGCACCTGCACCTTGGACTCCAGCGTCGTGCCGATTAAGAGCGCGTTGAGCTGACGCGACGCTTCAGCAACTTCGACGTGACTGGCTTCGAAGGTCGCCAGCACGCTGTGCTTGGTGACCGTGCCGTCGGAGAACACGGTTACCAGGAGATGGTGGCGGGCGTCAAGATTCACGAGCTGCACCGAGAGCACGCTGGCGTGGCTGTGGCCCGAACCGACCACCACGGACGTGTAGTTCGTGATGTGGCTCAGCAGGATGGAGGTCTGCTCTAAGACGTCTTCGACTTCCCCACGCACGTGAGCGAAGAACTCTCGGATCTGCTTCTGCTGCGCCGGACCGAGGATGCCAGCTTCTAAGTGGTCGACGAAGTAGCGATACCCCAGGTCAGTCGGCACGCGACCAGCCGAAGTGTGGGGCTGGGCCAGATAGCCCTCTCGCTCCAAAGCAACCATTTCGGTGCGCACGGTGGCCGGGGAGACCGCGAGATCGGCGCTGTGAGCGACCGAGGAGGAACCAACCGGCTGGGCGGTGTCGATGTGCTCGACGACCACGGCCTCGAGGATCGTGGCTTTACGCGGGTCGAGGCTCCTCTTGGGCTGAGGGGTGCTCTTGAGTCTCCGGGCCATCTATCTCCTTGTTAGCACTCGATTTTACCGAGTGCTAACCACCGTTCGACCATCTGCCTAAAGTAAGGCCAATGGAGACCTTCGAAGCGCCACCTCGACCGCATATTCCCATGACCGGTGACGAGCGCACCCAACTCCA
>JBEKYI010000160.1:0-2193 GCA_049511155.1 Acidimicrobiales bacterium | reverse complement strand
ATCGGGGCCTTGTGGGCGGTCAGTCAAGACGGTCTCGACGACTGGCGAGTGCGTGGGAATCGCATTTTGGGGGTGGCGCTCGGCGGCGGGGTGGGCTTTGCCCTCGGAGCAGCGCTCATTGAACGCAGCGCCGCTACCTGGGCGTTGGCGCTCTTTTCTGGCGTGGTGGCTCTTGTCGCGGGTTTCGTAGAGTCTTCCGGCTGGCCCACCCAGGGGGCCTATCTTCTGCTCGGCTCCATCTTGGGTGCGGGGCTGGGCGTGACCGGTCCCGTGTGGCGTCCCTCCCTTTGCCTGTTCGCAGGGGCGCTCCTCCTCTACGTGGTTGGTGCTCTGATGGATCGCCAAGGTCGACTTGCGAATCAGCGCGTGTACCTGGCGGCCGCCTTCACGCAGTTAGCCTCCGTCGTCCAACTCCTCGGCACCCCGAGCTTTTACAAACAGCGAGCGAGTGCCGTGGGAGCTCTTGATCGTGCGCAAGACCTGGTCGGTGGGGCCCGGCGACGATCGACTGAGGAAGAGATAGCCCTGCGCGAGTGCTTGATTGTCGCCCTGCGCTGCGGTGAGGTCATCTCGTATCTCGAAGGCAAGGATCTCCGCGTTGACGTTACGGTCTCACTCGCTCTGCAAGACGTCGCCGAGACGCTCGATACCAGCACGGGGGTCGCTGCCCTGGTCTCGATTCGACAGTTGCCCGCGCTCTTTCGTTCAGCGACGGGTCTGGATGACTCGATCACTTCGGCCATGGTCTTAAGCGACGCCACTCGACTGCGCGCCCTGGCGCTGCGGCCCCCGGTGCCCGGATCTCTTCGGAACCGCCTTCCCCTCATCGAGCGAGCGCGCTTTGGCGTCGTTCTCGCCGTCGCCGTCGTGGCGGGCGTCGTTGTATCACGAATACTCGACGGCCCCCACGGCTTCTGGCTGCCACTCAGTGTGGCCATGATCTTTCGCCCCGATCTCGGTCCGGTCGTTCCCCGTGCGGTGGCGCGAACTCTGGGCACGGTGGTGGGCGTCGGGATCGCCGCCTTTGTCGCGTGGCACGGGCACACCGTGATCGATCTGATCGTGCTGGCCTGTCTCATGTCGGCTCTCACTCCCTGGGCCGTTCGCAAGAGTCACTTTCTCGGCGTTCTGACCTTTACACCGCTCGTCTTCGTCTTTCTCACGCTGGCCGGCGACGCCAAACATCTGCTCGTCCCGCGCATCGTCGACACCGCCGTTGGCGCAGCGATTGTCTTGATCCTCGACGTGATGTTGTGGTCGACGGCCCCCTCTCTGCGACCGGCCCCCCAACTGGCAGCCGCCCAACAGGCGCTCGACCGCTACCAACTCGACGCACCCGCCGACGATCCGATTCGACGAAACGTTCTTCGTCGTAACGCCTTACGCGCGGTGGCGCGGGCACGCAGTTCGTTCGAGCAAGCGCGTAGAGAGCCGCCTCTTCTTCGACGCCACGATCCGACCACCGCGGCAGAACTGAACGCCGTCGAGGCGGGCATTGACGCTCGCACGGTCGCACTGTTTGACGGTGACTGAGATGCGTGCGGGCCGCCGATTCGTGCTGGCTGACCCTAGGCTGGGCGGGTGAACCTCGAACCTGACGACTCCTCTAAGCAACTCGCGGAGCGCCTGAACGCCACGGCCGCTCTCTGTACGGTGGTCTCGACCACTCCTCTCAGCACCTCGGTGCACGAAGTCGTCTTGTCCGGCCGCGCCGCGACGCTCGCCGGCCATCCCGGCAGTGACGTCATGATTCGCTTCGAGGACGAGAAGGGTCGACCCGTGCGTCGTCGCTACAGCGTGCGCGCGGTCGATGAGGCCAACGACACCATCACGCTGTGGCTCACCGTCGATCACGTCGGCCCCGGCAGCACGTGGGTGCGAAACGCGAAGCCCGGTGACGTCGCCGACGTGATCGGACCTCGGGGCAAGATCACCCTTGATCCGCTCGCCGATTGGCACCTGTTCGTGGGCGACGCCAGTGGGTACGCCGCCTTCTATCGCATGGCCGAGAGCATTGAAGTACCGGGACGGGCCATCTTCATCGTGGAGATTGACGCCCCCGACGACGCCTTGAGCACCACCTTTGACGAGGGCCTCGGCGTGACCGGCATATTCATCGACCGACAGGGACGTTCGACCAGTGATCCGGCGGGTCTCCTCAGTGGCCTCTCGGCCTTCGCCCTACCGCAAGAC
>JBEKYI010000159.1:0-2790 GCA_049511155.1 Acidimicrobiales bacterium | reverse complement strand
CCCGCCGAAGGGCGATCGAGTTGCTGGGCCTCGTCGGGGTGCCTGATCCCGAGGGTCGTTTCGACGCCTATCCTCACCAGCTGTCGGGCGGCATGCGCCAGCGCGTGGCGATCGCCATGGCCCTCGCGGCCGAACCCACCGTGTTGTTGTGCGATGAACCCACGACCGCTCTCGACGTCACGGTCCAGGCGCAGATTCTCGATCTCATCGACAAACTGAGGGTCGACCTCGGACTGGCCGTGGTCTTTGTCAGTCACGACTTGGGCGTCGTGCGCGAGCTCTGCCAAAACGTCGCCGTCATGTACGCGGGCCGAGTGGTGGAGACCGGTCCGACCGCGGAGCTTCTGCGCACGCCGCGACACCCCTACACACTTGGACTACTGCGCGCGGTGGTGGACCTCGATGACCCCATCGGGTCCCTCCATCCGATCGGGGGCACCCTGCCCGACCCCGTGCACCTCCCCGAGGGGTGTGCGTTTCACCCGCGCTGCCCCTTGGCGACGGCCGAGTGCTTAACCAACGTTCCACCGCTCGTGAGAGTGGACGAGGAGAAGTCGGTGCAGATTCGTACGAGTGCCTGTTTTCACCACGATCTGGTAGGGCAACCGTGAGCGAGAGCGAACGCGTCCTTGATGGTGCACTCAGCGTGCACTCGCTCAGCGTCAGTTTCCCCGCTGACCACCGGCGACGCCTGGTGGCCGTCGACGGGGTCGACCTTGAGCTCGCGCGTGGTGAGTCGTTGGGACTGGTCGGAGAGTCGGGTTGTGGCAAGACGACCGTCGCGCGCTGCATCGTCGGGCTGCAGGCACCCGACACCGGGGTCATCTCGATCGGTGGCGTCAATGTCACCTCGACGCGAAGCCGCGACCAGCGCCGTGCGGTCCAGCTCGTCTTTCAAGACCCGTACTCGTCACTGAATCCACGTATGACCATCGGCGCGATGCTCAGCCAGCTGCTCTCGGCTCATGAGTTGTCCCGTGGAGCGCGAGCAGACGAGCGTTGTCGGGAGTTGATGTCACTGGTGGGACTCCCCCTCGACGCCCTGACGCGCTACCCCGGTGCGTTCTCGGGTGGACAGCGCCAGCGAATCGCCATTGCCCGCGCACTCGCCGTAGATCCACAGGTCATCGTCGCCGACGAACCGGTCTCGGCCCTCGACGTGTCGGTGCAGGCGACCATCCTGGAGCTGTTCGCGGACTTGCGTGATCGCCTGGGTATCAGCCTTCTCATGATCTCGCACAACCTCGCCGCGGTGCGCCACGTCTGTGACCGCGTCGCGGTGATGTATCTCGGCAAGATCGTGGAAGTGGGGGTGACCAGCGAGGTGTTCACCGATCCCCGCCATCCCTATACGCGGTCGCTTCTCAACTCCGTGCCGCAGGTGCGTCGCGACCCGCCGCTCAATCGGGTCCGACTCACGGGCGAGCCGCCAAGCCCCCTCCATCGACCCTCGGGGTGCTCGTTTCACGCTCGTTGTCCGCGGGCGGAAGCTCGTTGCGCCACGGAGGAACCACTGCTGTTGCCCGTCCCTGGACTTCGCGCGCGAGAGTCGGCCTGCCACTTCCGCGACGAGCACTTTGGTCCGAGCCTTTCGCTAGAAGAATCTGAACGTAGGAGAGCCCATGAACTCTGAGCAGCCCTTGCCCACCATTGACGCCAGCCGGTACGCCGCGATTGAACAACGTTTCGCCCAACTCCTCGGCGCGCCTTCGCTCTTCGTTCTCCAGGGTGAAGCCATGATTCCTCTCGAGGCGGTAGCTCGAGGGGTGGGGCGACCGGGATCGCGGGCGCTCAACATTGTCACCGGCCCCTACGGCGAGGGGTTCGGTCAGTGGCTCACCGAGCAAGGAGTCGAGGTCGAGAACCTACGAGTCCCCTTCAACCGTGCCGTGCGAATCGACGACGTGGAGGACGCGTTTGAGAACGGAAACCACTTCGACCTGTTGAGCGTGGTGCACGCTGAAGCGGCGACCGGCGCCACGAACCCTCTCCAGCAGATCGCGTCGCTCGCCCGGAGCAAGGGTGCCCTTAGCGTCGTCGACGCGGTGGCGTCAGTGGGCGCGGATCCTCTCGAGATCGAGGCCTGGGGCGTCGCGATCAGCGACGCGGGCTGGGCGGCGATCGCCGCGAACTCGACGGCTCCGAGAAACTCAGTGCTGTCACTTCTCGATTGGCGCGAACAGTGGCTCAGCACCGACCGCCACGTGTTGCCCTTAATCCCCAACCATCTGGAGATGCTGGCCCTCGGCGAGACACTCGACGGGGTGAACGCTGAAGGTCTCGCGAACGTCATCGCGCGCCACAAAGCCGCTCGTGATGCGTCGCGCCGGGGTGTTCGGGCTCTCGGTCTTGAGCTGTGGGTGGAGAACGATAGCGATGCCGCCGCCGTCGCCACGACCGTGAAGGTTCCTGACGGCGTCACGGTGAGCGATCTCGTCGCCGCCGCACGCGCCTCGATCAACAGCGGACCCCCACTGATTGTCGGACCCGCACCTGGATCGCTGAGTGCACAAGCACTTCGGATAAGTCACACCGGTCTTCGAGCCACCGTCGAGGACGTCCTCGTAGCCGTGGAAGCGTTAGGGCTTGGCCTTCAATCACTGGGCGTCGACTGTGACCTAGGCGAAGCGACAAAGGCTACGGTCTCCAGCTAGTCCGTTGGAGTTCCGGGTATGGATCCTACGAACTCAGTATCTCGATGTGATTGAGCGAAGAACGAGGCTTGGCTCTTCTCGACAGCACTGCTGAACACCCGACCAGGAGAGGCACGAGACCCATAAGTACTAAGTA
>JBEKYI010000158.1:0-2221 GCA_049511155.1 Acidimicrobiales bacterium | reverse complement strand
GCTGTCGAGAACTCCATCGCCTTCCAGGAGAAGCTGTACGGCTGGAAGCCTTGGGAGAAGACCACGGTCCTGTTGAAGGACTTCTCCGACTACGGCAACGCCGCCGCGCGCGCCTCGCCGAACGATGCGCTGCTGTTCGACATCGCACCGCTGAGCCAGACCTTCGAGACCTTCTCGGCCGGCGAGCGCTTCTTCACACTGGCCAATCACGAGGAAACCCACGTCGCCACGATGGACGTGTGGAACGACCAGGACGCGTTCTGGCGGCGCGCCTTCCACGGCAAACCGATGCCGATCGAGCAGCACCCGGAGTCGATCCTCTACAACTACCTGGCCACGCCGCGGGTGAACGTGCCGCGCTGGTACCTCGAGGGTAGCGCGGTCTTCATGGAGACCTGGATGGCCGGCGGCTTCGGCCGCGCCCAGGGCGGCTACGACGAGATGGTCTTCCGGGCGATGGTTCGCGACGACGCTCGGTTCTACTCGCCGCTGGGCCTGGAGGCGGAGGGCGACCAGGTCGACTTCCAGGTCGGGGTCAACGACTACCTCTACGGCACGCGCTTCTTCAGTTACCTGGCGCTGACCCGCGGGCCGGAGAAGGTGATCGATTGGTTGAAGCGCGGCCCCGATAGCGCGCCCTACTATTCGACCCAGTTCAAGCGCGTGTTCGGGGAGAGCCTGAACGATGCTTGGAGCGACTGGATCGTCTGGGAGCACACCTTCCAGAAAGCGAACCTCGCCTCGGTGCAACAGTACCCGATGACGCCGCTGACCCGGTTGACCGACCGCGGCCTGGGCTCGGTCTCCCGCGCCTTCTACGACCCCGACACCGACAGCCTGATCGGCGCCTTCCGGTATCCGGGCGTGATCGGACACGTGGGCATTCTCGACCTGAAAACCGGCAAGATCCGCCGGCTCGTCGATATCAAGGGGCAGATGCTCTACCAGGTGACGTCCCTGGCCTACGACGCCGCGGCGCACCGCGCCTGGTACACGACCAACAACTACGCCTATCGCAACCTCGTTGAGGTGAACCTCAAGACCGGTCAGAGCCACGTTCTGATCAAGGGCGGGCGGATCGGCGATATCGTGGTCGATCCACAGGACCACTCGATCTGGGGCTTGCGCCACCTGAACGGCCTGGTGACGCTGGTCCGCATCCCGCCGCCCTACACGGACTGGACCCAGGTCCACACATTCCCTTACGGCGAGATCCCTTTCGACCTGGACATCTCACCCGACGGAACCAAGCTCTCGGCCTCGGTGGGCGAGATCAACGGCGACCAGTTCGTGCGCGTGTTCAACATCGGCGACCTCATCCAGGAAAGTCCGGCGCCGGTCGCAGAGTTGAAGCTGGGCAGTTCGACGCCGGAGAGCTTCGTCTTCTCCCCGGACGGCAAGTACCTCTACGGTTCGGCCTACTACACCGGCGTCTCCAATCTCTACCGCTTCGACTGGGCGACCCAAAAGGTGGAGGCGGTGTCGAACGCCACGACCGGCCTCTTTCGCCCCATCCCGCGCGCCGACGGCTCACTGATCGCCTTCGAGTATACCGGACAGGGCTTCACGCCGGTGAGCCTCGACCCGAAGCCGCTCGACGACCTCGGCGCGATCAAGTTCCTCGGGACCGAGATCGCCGACCAGCACCCGATCGTGAAGACCTGGGCGGTCGGCTCACCGGCCAGCGTGCCGCTCGACTCGATGATCCAGAACCAAGGCCCTTATGTGCCGCTGCAGCAGTTGTCCCTGGATTCGATCTACCCGATCCTTGAGGGCTACAAGGGGCACGTCGCGTTCGGCGCGCACGCCATCTTCGAGGACCCGATGCAGCTCAATCAGCTGCTCGCCACCCTCACCTATTCCCCCGCCGGCGACTTGTCCCTGAACGAGCAGTTCCACGTCGCGCTCGAGTACCACACCTTCAGCTGGCGCTTCCGATACTGGCACAATCTCGCCGATTTCTATGACCTGTTCGGTCCCACCGACCGCAGCTTGAAAGGCGACGCCTTCATCGTCGACTACAAGAAGGCGCAGATCTACGACCCGCCACGCGAGTTGGACGTCACCGCCGAGAGCGGCGCCTACTTCGGACTGAACACCATTCCAGGCGCGCAGAACGTCGCCAGCGGCCAAGACAGCAACATCTGGGCGAACAAGGTCGGCCTTGACTACAAGGACGTCACCAAGTCGCTGGGCGCCGTCGACGACGAGAAGGGCATCC
>JBEKYI010000157.1:0-2243 GCA_049511155.1 Acidimicrobiales bacterium | reverse complement strand
CCGAAATTCCAATTGTAGCAGTTCACCCCACCGCCCGTTTCTTGGGTGTACTGGGCTGCCAGCGTGCGCGCCCCCTGGTCTGCCAGGTCGGGCCACGCTGCCCGAAGCGCCGCGACGAGCTCAAAGACGGTCGCTTGGGTGTGTTGCGTGGGCATCTAGTTGGGGTGGTTCGTGTACCGGTAGCCGAGCGGCGGCGCCGGGCACCAAGCCACCGTGTTATCGTTCGCGGGCGCGACGCAAGCGATTGGCGAGCTCGCAGGGATGAGGACCGTGGCGCCAGCCGTGGGTGGTGGCGGGCTCGCCGCGGGGTCGAGGTTGTTGGCGGCCAAAAGCGCGCCCAGCTCGACGCCGCTGTCCGTGGCGATGTCGGTCCACGAGTAGCCCTCGGGAACCACCAGGGTGTTCGGGCGGGCCGGCCGGCTCGAAATGTCCCCAGGGGTCGAGTTCGCGGGGGACAAGTCCGGCGCCGGCGACGAGGCGGGGGGCGAATCGCTATCGGGCATTTGCGAGGGTGCGGTCGTCGTAGAAAGGGGCCGTCGGAAGCTTCAGCAGCCGTGAGCGGTTTGCAAGCGAGCACGCGTCGCGTCGTCGATCTCGCCGGTCATCGGAAGCTCTTGAGCTCTCTGAAATTCGACGATGGCGATCTGCAAAAGGTGACCGGGACCGTCGACGGCGCCGTGCGCGTATCCCGTGTAACCAAGGTTGTCCAGCCGTTGAAACACGCCCGAGTCGGTGTCAACGGGGTTGAGATAACCAACCTTGAGTCGATGCGTCAGGTTCAACGAGGAGAACACGACGGTCGCGGATTCCAGCGTGACGGGAGCTTCGAACGTCACCATGCCCACCCCGTCCGTTGTGAGCCCCGTGAGCTGGTCGAGCTCCTGTAGCGTGTACGCCTTTCGAGGCGTAGGTCGCCGGGTCCGTTGCTACGAATTTCGCGCGGACGGTCACTGTGGGCGGATCGGACACGAATGTGTTCGTCTGCCCGGTGACTAGTGCACCGCCGTCCATCCGGAATTAACGCTTGTGCCCGTCGGTTCTACGGGGCATGGGTCAGGTCATCAAGATCAGGTTGAGCGTCGAGGAGCGGGAGGAACTCGAAGCGATCGTAGGACGCCCCACCGAGGAGGCTGGCCTGGTGAGACGCGCACGGGTCATTCTGATCAGCGACCGAGGGGTTAGCGGGCGGGAGATCGCCCTTCGACTCGATCTTTCGCCCGAGCACGTGTCGAAGGTCCGGACCTGGTTTCGCATCGGTGGGGTGGGTGGGATGCGGCGTCCGAGATCGGGACGCAAGGACCACGCGGTACCGGCGGAGACGGTCGAACGCCTCATTCAGCTTGCGATGTCGCCGCCACCGCCGGGGCGCAGTCGGTGGACGACACGACTGCTGGGCAAGAGGCTGGATCTGACGAGCGGCTGCATCTCGGACCTGCTGCGCAAGAACGGCCTCAAACCGCACCTGGCTCGGACGTACAAGGTCAGTCGCGATCCGGAGTTCGCCTCGAAGGTAAGCGACGTCGTCGGCCTGTACCTCCACCCACCCGAGCACGCGGTCGTGCTGAGCGTCGACGAGAAGACGTCGATCCTGGCGCTCGAGCGGACGCAGCTGCCCTTGCCGTTGCGCTCGGGTCGAGCGACGCGCCACACGCACGACTACAAGCGTCATGGCGTGGTCGACCTGTATGCGGCGCTGGAGATCGCGACGGGGAACGTCACGCATCGCGTGACCGACTCCCATACCGGCGCGGACTTTCTCGCGTTCATGAAGACCGTCGCGCGGCGTTATGCGAGGCGGGAGCTGCACGTCGTGCTCGACAACTCGTCCACGCACGGAACGCCGGACGTCAAGGCATGGCTCGCAGAGAATCCGCACGTGCACTTCCACTACACGCCGACGAGCGCGTCCTGGCTGAACCAGGTCGAGGGGTTCTTCGGCATCCTCGGCAAGCAATCCCTCGGCACCTCTGACTTCCCATCGAAGCGTGCCCTGCGCGACCACATCGAGGCCTACATGCGGTCGTGGAACCACTCGCCCACGCCCTTCGCCTGGACCAAGCCTGCAGAAGCCATCATCAAGTCACACCGGCGAATGCTGAAGCGGATCTCGACGGCGGTGCACTAGTCGAGGGGCCGGCGGTCTCTCGCCGCTCTCCATTTGGTGGCTAAAGCTCGGAATTCGTCACGAGCGTATTCAACCCGGTCACCCCGAGCAGAACGGGCGACACGAACGGATGCATCGA
>JBEKYI010000156.1:0-2249 GCA_049511155.1 Acidimicrobiales bacterium | reverse complement strand
CGTGATGAATGGAGACCCAGGTAGCGCCCGAAGCCGTGTTGACGAGCGCGTTCAGCAACGGCCAGTCGGCGATGGCGTCGGATCCATCCAACATGGACTCCGTCTCGCGATACGGCGAGGCCACCGATCCGCTGTCGAGATGGTCACGACCGATGACAAGTGGCGCCTTCACCGCGCCCGAGGCCACCAGGTCGTTAAAGGCCACACCCGCCTTGTCGCGTTCTTCGTACCCGAGCCAGCAGATGCGTGCGGGCAGACCTTGGAAGGCCACCCGGTCTTGGGCCTTGGTGATCCAACGGCGAAGAAGGTCGTTGTCGGGAAAGAGGTCGAGGACGGCCTGATCGGTCGCGGCGATGTCCGCCGGATCCCCCGAGAGCCCGGCCCAACGAAAGGGTCCTTTGCCTTCGCAGAAGAGGGGACGGATATAGGCCGGGACAAACCCGGGATAGTCGAACGCCCGGGCGTACCCACCGAGTTGCGCCTCACCACGTAGCGAGTTTCCATAGTCGAAGACCTCGGCCCCTTCGTCCATAAAGCCCACCATCGCTTCCACGTGACGCACCATGGAGACCCGGGCGCGATCGGTGAACTCCTCAGGCTTCTTGTCCGCGTAGTCGTGCCAGTCGTGCAGATCAATGTCCTCGGGCAAGTAGCTAAGCGGATCGTGGGCCGAGGTCTGATCGGTCACGATGTCCACTTCCACCCCGCGCCGCAAGAGCTCGGGAAAAATGGTCGCGGCGTTGCCAAGCAGTCCGACGCTCAGGGCGACACGGTTCTTTTTTGCCTCGAGAACGCGGGCGATGGCCCCGTCGAGGTCACTCGTCCACTCATCGAGGTAGCGCTGATCGACGCGGCGCTGCAGACGCGTGGGGTCGACGTCGACGCAGAGACACACGCCGTCATTCATGGTGACCGCGAGCGGTTGCGCCCCACCCATGCCCCCCGCTCCCGCAGTCAGGGTCAGCGTGCCGGCGAGGGTGCCGCCAAAGCGCTTGGTGGCGACGGCGGCGAACGTCTCGTAGGTCCCTTGCAAGATCCCTTGGGTTCCGATGTATATCCACGAGCCGGCCGTCATCTGTCCGTACATGGTGAGCCCGAGTGCTTCGAGGCGACGAAACTCCGGCCAGGTCGCCCAGTCCGGCACCAGGTTGGAGTTGGCGATCAGTACCCGAGGCGCCCACTCGTGGGTCTGCAGCACACCGACGGGACGACCCGACTGCACGAGCATCGTCTCGTCCGCTTTGAGCGTCGTGAGAGTACGCACCAGCGCGTCAAAGCTGCGCCAGTCACGTGCGGCTTTGCCGGTGCCGCCATAGACCACCAAGTCGTCGGGGCGCTCAGCGACCTCGGGGTCGAGGTTGTTCGAGAGCATGCGTAGCGCGGCCTCTTGGGGCCACCCGAGAGCGTCGAGCTCGGTGCCGCGCTTTGCGCGAACGGGACGGGCGCCTTCCATGACTCTCCTCTAGTGAAGGGTTACGTAGCGAGACGCTAGGTCGAGAAGCTCACGCGACGCCACGAGGTCACTCACGGCAGCGATCTCGGGCGAGAGCCACCTATCGTGTCCCGGTCCCCCCGTGAGCGCGTTCACTCGGTCGGCGACCGCGTCCGTGACGGGAGAGGCCGCGAGGGGAGCGCGCAGAGCGAGGGCGCGGGCGCTCGCCACCAGTTCAATCGCCAGGACGTCGCGGAACGCGTCGAGGGCCTTGCGTAGCTTTCTCGCCGCGTGCCAGCCCATGGAGACGTGGTCCTCTTGCATTCCTGAGGAGGGAATGGAGTCCACGCTGGCCGGTGACGCCAGTCGCTTCATCTCGGTCACCAGTCCGGCCTGAGCGTACTGAGCAATCATGAGTCCCGAGTCGACCCCCGCGTCCTCGGCTAGAAAGGGCGGCAGTCCATAACTGCGATTCACGTCGAGCAACCGGTCAGTGCGTCGCTCGCACATGGACGCCACGTCAGCCAGAGCGATCGCCAAGAAGTCGAGCACGTAGCCAATCGGTGCACCGTGGAAGTTGCCGTTGCTCGCCAGCGTGCCGTCAGAGAGGACCGAGGGATTGTCGATCGACGCCGCGAGTTCGATGTCCGCGACACGCGAAGCGTGCGAGAGGGTGTCGCGAGCGGCCCCGTGCACCTGCGGGGCACAGCGCAGCGAGTACGCGTCTTGCACCTGAGTGAGGTCCTCGCTGTGCGAGGAGACGATCGGCGAGTCCGCCAACAAGTTCGCGAGGTTCTGGGCGCTGGCCAGTTGCCCC
>JBEKYI010000155.1:0-2255 GCA_049511155.1 Acidimicrobiales bacterium | reverse complement strand
CAGGCCCGTCGAACGTTGTTCTTCGATGAGGTGGGCCAGCACTTCGGAGTCGGTGACCGAGGTGAAGACGTGGCCCTTGGACTCCAGATCGCGGTGGATCTCGGTGTGATTCTCGATGATGCCGTTGTGAATGATGGCGATATTGCCCGAACAGTCGAGGTGGGGGTGGGCGTTGATCGCCTCGGGAGCGCCGTGCGTCGCCCAGCGCGTGTGGCCAATGCCCGAACTAAAGCCAATAGGAGCCGCTTCGCACTCCTTGCGCAAGGCCGCAACCGACTCGGTGCCTTCCGCGCAGCGTGCCCGCCACGTCTGACCAGGGCGCACGAGGGCAATCCCGGCGGAGTCGTAGCCGCGATACTCCAGACGCGCCAAGCCCTCAAGCAGCGTCCCCAGGGTGTCAGAGGATCCTACGACCCCGATGATGCCGCACATGGCCTCAGCCTACTCGGCGACTTTTTTGCATGAAAGGGGCAGTATTACTGGCTAATGAATATCTGCAGTCGCGAGCGGAACTCGTCAACGAAGCCCGCGTTGAGGGCTTCGATCATGACGCGAACCACCGGCTCCGTGCCCGAAGGGCGGATGAGCAGGCGCACGTCCGAGTGATCAACGTCATAATTCAAGCGAAGCTCCTCGAAGATTTGGCGCACGGCCACATCGTCGTAGGCCGCGTGGCCAATGTTGATGAGGGCCTGGGGAACGCGCTGCCACGCCGCGTTGGCCTGCTCGGCGAGGGGACCACGGCGAACCACCAGGTCGCTCAGGAGAAGTCCGGTCAGCAGCCCGTCACCGGTGGGAGCCAGATTGCGGAAGATCAAGTGACCGGACTGCTCGCCGCCAAAGGGCCAGGAACGGTCCTCTAAGGCAATGAGCACGTTTCGGTCGCCAACGTCGGTCTCGATGATGACCACGCCATTCTCCGTGAGTGCCCGGTGAAGGCCGAGGTTGCTCATGGACGTGACCACCAGTCCCCCGCCCAATTCGTCGCGTGACGCGAAGTCGAGTGCGAACAAGGTCATCAGGTCGTCGCCGTCGCGCACGGTCCCCGTCGCGTCCACCGAGATGAGCCGATCCGCGTCGCCGTCGAAGGCCAGGCCGAGGTCGGCGCCGAGCTCGACCACGTGCGCCACCAGGTCTTCGGGGTGCGTTGAACCGCACATCTCGTTGATGTTGCGCCCGCTCGGGCTGTTGTGCAGCATCGTCAGTTGCGCGCCGGTCGTGACGAACAGTTCGTAAGCCACGTGCGAGGCTGCACCGTTGGCGCAGTCGATGACGATGTGCAGCGACGACAGGTCGCCCGGCACCATCGAGCGAAGGTGCGTGGCGTAATCGTGCTCGGCCGATTGGTCGATCGGCGGCTCTTCGAAGGAGTCCAGCGGTGCCGGGGCCGCCGCATTGAGAGCGTCGGCTACCGCCTCTTCAGTCGCGTGGTCGAGCTTGGTGCCGCCGATGCCAAGAACCTTGAGGCCGTTGTCGTAGTAGGGATTGTGCGACGCGGAAACGACGATGCCGACGCCACCGCGTTGTTGGGCGATGACCGCGACGCCGGGTGTGGTGAAGTAGCCCAAATTGACGGCGGTTGCGCCGCCATCGCTCAGTCCGGCCAACACCGCGGCCGCGAGTTTGGGTGAGCTCTCGCGCGTGTCGTATCCCACGAATACGGGGGCGGAAAAGACAATCGCCACGGCGCGACCCAGCCGATAAGCCAAATCGACGGTGATCTCTTCGAAGGCCCTTCCTCGAATACCGTCCGTGCCAAAGGACACGGGCATATCCATTAACGCTTCGAGTACTGGGGAGCCTTGCGCGCCTTCTTGAGGCCGTACTTCTTGGTCTCCTTCTTGCGCGAGTCGCGAGTCAGGAGTCCGGCCTTCTTCAGCACGGGACGAACGGCTTCGTCCAATTCGAGCAACGAACGAGAAATTCCGAGACGTAGCGCGCCGGCCTGGCCCGCGACGCCGCCACCTTCAATGGTCGCGTCAATGTCGTAGGTCTGTTGGGCGTCGATGAGGCGCAGCGGCTCCATCACCATCTGGCGATGCGTGGCCGAGGTGAAGTAGTTGTCGAAGGCGCGAGCGTTGATCGTGATGGTGCCCGTACCGGGGCGAAGGCGCACGCGGGCAACTGCCTCTTTGCGGCGACCGGTGGTTTGGGTGAGCGGTGATGACACGGACTGTTCTCCTCTTAGCCCCGGCGGATCGCCGAGGTGTCGTACTTCGTGGGCTGTTGGGCGGCGTGCGGGTGTTCGGGGCCCG
>JBEKYI010000154.1:0-2272 GCA_049511155.1 Acidimicrobiales bacterium | reverse complement strand
TCGCGTCGCGCCGATCAGCCACGCCGGTGAACTCCTGGGCGTCATCGTGGTCTCACGCGCGTCGGGCGCGGTCTCCTTTCGAGAGGAGGACGATCGGGTCCTCGCCGACCTCGCCCGTCAAGTCGGGCTCGCTCTTCACAACGCTCAACTCGACACCGCTCTGCAGTCCACGTTGGATGAGCTGCGACAGCAGGCCAACGAACTTCGCGCGTCACGGGCACGCGTCGTCGCGAGCGGCGACGCCGAACGACGGCGCGTGGAGCGAAATCTTCACGATGGGGCGCAGCAACATCTGGTGGCCCTCGCGGTCAACTTGCGACTGACGAAGGATGTCCTCGGTGAAGATCCCGCGGCGGCGGCCGAGATGCTCGACGAGTTGGGAGTCGCCGTCCAAGAGACCATCCAGGAGCTGCGCGAACTCGCCCACGGCATCTATCCGCCGCTGCTCGTCGACAGTGGTCTGGGCGAAGCGCTGCGGGCCGTCGCGAATCGCTCTCCCCTCGACGTCGAACTCATCACCACCGACATCGGCCGCTACGGCGGGGACGTGGAAGCGGCCGTGTACTTCTGCTGCCTCGAAGCGCTGCAGAATGCCGGTAAGTACGCGGCGTCGGCCCACGTGGTGGTGCGGGTGTGGGAGGAGTCGGGCAGTCTGCTCTTTGAGGTTCGCGACGACGGTCCGGGTTTCGACGTGCGCACTGCTCAGCGCGGTCACGGGTACATCAACATGATGGACCGCCTGGGAGCCATCGGTGGCGCGGTTCGCTGGGAGTCCGAGGTCGGACACGGCACTGCGATCCGCGGCTCACTTCCCCTCAGTAACTAGATCGCGAACCCCACGTCGCCGCGCTGGTCCCAGAGGCGCCGGAGCGTCTTCGCACCGAGTTTCTCCTTGTTGACGTAGGCCCGGGCGCCGCTCGTGGTCGCTTCGGGAGGAAGATCATTGATCTCGTAGGTCGAACACAAGATAACGAAGGTCTCGGGCAACTCTTCGACGATGCGCCTCGTCGCCTCGATGCCGCCCATCTCAGGCATGTTGATATCCATCAACACGACATCGGGGTGGACCTCATTCGCCATGTCGATCGCCAGCAGGCCGTTCTCGGCCTCGCCCACGAGCTCGAAGCCCTCGGAACGTCGGATCACGGCGCGCGCCGCCATACGAAAGGGCGCCTGATCATCGACAACGATGACGGAGAGGGCTTGATCATTCATGCACTAATTCTTTCACGCGGTCACACTACGGACGAGTGAGGTGGCTCTCGTCATGTGGTGAGGTTAACTTCCCGACGCCTCGCCCAGATAGACCAGCACCGCCTTCACGCGTCGATTGAGATCGTGCTCTTCGGACAGGCCGAACTTGGCGAAGATCGAGTTGGAGTGTTTCTCTACCGCGCGTTCCGAGACCCCAAGACTCTTGGCAATGGCTCCGTTCGACTTGCCTTGCGCCATTTCACTCAGGATCTCCGTCTCGCGAGGCGTCAGCCAGTCGAGGTCGGTCTTTGGACGTTTCGAGCGCGCCTTCACCAGTTCATCGACGACCAGCGGGTCGATAACCGACCCCCCTTTGGCGACGACGTGGATGGCGCGAGAGAGCTCATCGGCGCCGGCGACGCGCTCTTTGAGCAGATAGGCCCGACCGGCCGAACCCTCTTCGAGCAGGGCCAACGCATACGCGGGGGCGGTATATTGACTCAATACCACGACCCCCATTGTCGGGTGATGCTCGCGAACCCAATTGGCGGCACGAATCCCCTCATCGGTACCGGTGGGAGGCATACGAATGTCCGTGATCACTACGTCCGGTTCGTCTCGATCTATCAGTTCGATCAGTTCGGGATAGTCGCTGGCCACCCCGACCAGTTCAAAGTCCTCGTCGGCGCCGATCATGCGGGCGATGCCCTCGCGCAACAAAGCGTTGTCCTCGGCAAGAACCACGCGAATTGTCATGCCCTGAAAGTACCATCGCCCGTCACAGCCCTTCGCACCTGACGGCGGCGGGGACGACGGCGCCTCGATCAGATCAATGAGGTCGAGAAGTGCTGACAGTGTCGGGAGTAGGTAGTGACTGCGCTCCTAGTAGGCGATCCCGCCACCGGACGTCGTGGTGGTCGTGGGGGCGGGCGGGGCGGGCGGGGTCGTGGTCGTAACGGGAGGGCTAGGGGGTGACGTGGTGGTTGTCCCTCCCGATCCCCCACTACCGCCCGACTTCAACTTGGTGGGGGCAACTCGTGGGTGGTTCGGGTTTATTGACCACCATCGGCCCCAGGTG
>JBEKYI010000153.1:0-2279 GCA_049511155.1 Acidimicrobiales bacterium | reverse complement strand
CGCCTGAGGGCGACACCGACGCCAGGGGGGTGGACCCTCGACGGATCGGCGCCCTGGGTGAGCGGTTGGGGCATCGTCGACCAACTTTTTGTGGCCGCGCGAGGTCCCGACGACACCATTGTCAACGTGTTGGTCGCGCCGCACGATCAGCCCGGATTGAGCGCTCGACGCCACGAAATGACGGCCATCAACGCGACATCCACGGTGGCCCTCACCTTCGAGTCCCTTCACGTTGACGCTGCCCACGTCGCGTCGCACCTCGCCTACGACCCGTCTCAGGAAGGTGGGCAGGGACTGCGGCTCAACGGCTCCCTGGCCCTCGGCGTGACGCGCCGATGCTGTGCGCTCATCGGTGAGTCACCGCTCGACGCCGAATTGAGCGAGGCTCGCGACTTTTTGGACGGAGCGAACCCCGAGTCCATGCCCCGAGCGCGGGCCCGAGCGTCGGAGCTCGCCGCGCGGGCCGCCAGCACACTGTGCACGCATCGCGGAAGTCCGTCGGTGCTCCGGGGGGACGTTGCGGAACGAACGGCCCGCGAAGCCGCCTTGCTCCTGGCCTTTGGGAGTCGCCCGGCAATCCGCGCCGCGCTGCTCGAGTATCTCAGTGAGTAATCCGGTGCGGCGCGATTCGTGCGTGGTCGAGGTGTCTGCGAACATGGGTTGGAGGAGGATTTATGTCCACTAATACTGTGCGCGCCGCCGCCGTCCAACTTGTCTCGGGCTCGAACACCGAAGAGAACATCGAACGCGCCGTCGTTGGCGTGGCCTCAGCGGTGGCGTCCGGGGCTACCTACGTTCAGTTGCCGGAGTACTTCAACTATCGCGGTCCGACCGCTCGCTACCGAGAGGTCGCGGAGGACATCCCCGGTCCGACGACGCAGCGAATGGCGGAGGTGGCTCGAAGCAACAACATCACCCTGCACGTGGGGAGCATGCTTGAACGCTCACCCGATCCGTCGAGGGTTTACAACACGAGCGTGGTCTTCGCGCCGAACGGCGAGATCGTGGCCACCTATCGAAAGGGACATCTGTTTGACATCAATGTTCCCGGTGAAGTCGAGGAGTACGAGTCACGCAACATCGCTCCCGGCGATCGTTTGGTCATCACTGACGCGCCGGGCTTCGAGTTGGGCCTGTCGGTCTGTTTCGACCTGCGCTTTACCGAGATGTATCGACGGCTGAGTTCACATGGCGCGACCGTGCTGGCCGTGCCCTCGTCGTTCGCGGTGGCAACGGGCCGCGTTCACTGGGAGGTGTTGCTGCGCGCCCGGGCCATTGAGAATCACGCCTACGTGATCGCCGCGGCCCAAGCGGGAACCACGAAGGAGGGCTTCTCGTCTTTCGGGCACTCCATGATCATCGGACCCTGGGGAGAGGTGCTCGCCGAGTCCGACATTGACGGCGAGGACGTCGTGACCGCCACGATTGACACGCGCGAGGTCGATCGACGCCGCTCCCAGATCGCCGTTTTGGCCCTCCAACGACCTGACCTCTATCGATCACTTCCCGAGCCCGGCGGGGTCGATTGAGCCCCACGCCTGGCGGCGCCGATGTCTTCGGCCGCGCCCTCCTTGACTGGTCGAATGGCGCCACCGCACCCGAAGTAGTCGAACGCGATGACGGCTTCTTTGATGTCGGCGCGGGGCCTGAGGTCTACCTCTCCGGAGTTCGAGGATGGCCGTTAGCGGAGCGTCAGGCGACGCGTCTCGTGTCCGGTCGGATACTCGACGTGGGCTGCGGGGCTGGTCGCGTGGCCTAGCACCTCCAAGGTCGCGGAGAGGACGTAGTCGCGCTGGACTCGTCGCCGCTCGCGTGCGAGGCCGCCACCCATCGAGGCGTACGCCAAGTCTGGTGCCACTCTCTCGAACGCCTCGGACCGTCGATCGCGACCTTCGACTCTCTGGTGATGTTCGGTAACAACTTCGGGCTGTTTGGCACCGCTCGGGGCGCCAAGATCCGCCTCACGGAGTGGGCCACGCGCACGAAGCCGACGGCCCGCCTTTACGTGGAAAGCACGAACGCCTACTTCGGCGGCGCGCCCTCGATGGATCGCGGCTACTACCGACGCAACGTGGAGCGCGGTCAGCTTCCGGGGCAGGCGCGTTTTCGCTACCACTACGGGGGAGAGGTAGGCGGATGGTTCGACTGGCTCTTCGTCTCGCGCGCGGAGTTACGCGCGATCGTTCGTGGCACCGGATGGCGCGTGCGCGACGTGGTGGGGACCAGCGTGAGCGAACCGTACGTTGCCGTCCTCGACAGAGTCTGAGCGTCCCGCGGGC
>JBEKYI010000152.1:0-2282 GCA_049511155.1 Acidimicrobiales bacterium | reverse complement strand
CGAGAACGTTCTCGCATTGGATAGCACACTGGCCCTCTCGCGAGGGCTCGATCTACGACCGTTAGAAGACACCGTTGACGACGTGCTCGAGTGGTGGGGCAATCGGCCGTGGCCCGAGCAGTGGCTCACGTCAGCAGACGAAGCACGGCTCTTCGCACGCTGACCCGATCGGTAAGAATCAAGGTCCGACGGACAAAAGAGGGGTATGGGCTCTAGAGACGAGGATCGATTCGCGCGCCTCGTCCACGAACACTCCGGGGCTGTCGGAAACTATCTGCGGCGACGCCTCTACCCCCTCACGACGTCAGACCTCGATGACTTGGTGGAAGAGACCATGATCGTCGTGTGGCGCCGTCTCGACAGCGTGCCCGACGGCGCGGAGTTGCCCTGGATGTTGGGGGTGGCCCGTAACGTTCTGCGCAACGCGCGCCGCTCCAAGAACCGTCGCTCCAACTTCGAAGCAACGTTGTCCCCGCCGAAGAACGAGGCGTCCGCCGAAGACTCAGTCATCGCGGACACCAGCGTGCGTGACGCCCTCGCGGGACTGAACGACGACGAGCGCGAGATTGTGCTGCTGAACGCCTGGGACGGTCTCGACACCCACGCTCTCAGCATGTACTTCTCGATTAGCACCAACGCGGCGGCCGTGCGTTTATCGCGCGCGCAGAGCCGATTTCGCGAGCTGCTCGGTGCCTCGGAAGTTCACTGAAAGTATGAGCGGACTCGCGACAGTACTAAGGAAGAGGACGAAGGAGCGCCATGAGTGACGTCGAAGATCGTCTGGCCGCTCTAGACCCCGCGGCTGGACAGCCGTACGAACACCGGAACCTTGACGCCCTCATTTCGAGGATCACGGCCGAGCCCCGCCGCGCCACGCGACGGCTGTGGCGCAACATCGAGTTAAAGATCGCCGGCACGCTGGTCGTCGGCTCCCTGGTCGCTGCGGGGACGATCGCCTTGGTGCAGGGTGCGGCACCGAGCTTGCCCGCCTTGGCCCTGCAGAACGTCGCGGGAACAAAGTTCGCGGTGGCGGCCGAGGCTCCCACGGCCGGGCCGCTGCAGCCCTACGCCCAGTACCACTTCAACGGCGACGTCCTGTCAACCAGCGTGCCGAGTTCTCCGTCCTACCAGTTAGCCATTCCCGCCAACGGGGCCCACGAGGCCGCGAGCATCGCCGCCGTTTTTGGGGTGGCGGGTTCTCTCGTGAATACCAACGGCGACGGCAGCGACTGGACGGTAAAGAGCGCCTCGGGTGCGGCGCTCGACTACGAAAACTCGGGCGTGCCGCAGTGGTACTACTCGTCGACGTCCCCGGCAATCGCGCCGGCGACCGCGTCCTCCACCCCCGTGAATCCCCTCCCGAGCCAAGCGGTCGTCGCCGCGGACGCGCAGCGCTACCTCGCCCAACTCGGCTTCACCTACACAGTCACGTCGCCCAACTTCAGCACCTCGACGACCTCGTCGGTGGGCGCCAACGGAACGAGTCAAGTGACCTCCAGTACCGAGGACGTCGCGTACAGCGTGGTCGTCGGTGGCGTCACGACCGATCAGACGGTCAGTTTCTCGGTGGGCCAAAACAACGTGCTGGCGTACGCGTCGGGTCCGGCCTTTGACGCGGGCACTTCCACCGCGTACCCCCTGGAGAGCCCCGCGGCCGGCGTCGCGCAACTCAACGCAGCGCAGAAGTCAAAGTTCGCTTCCGCCGCCACGAGCACGGCCGCGGCACCACCCGTCATTAACGTGACCCTGAGCGGCGACACGATCACCTTCGGGACCTATGAACTCACCGACGGAACGTGGTGGCTGCTTCCCGTGTATCACTATCAGGGGGCCTTCACCGGTACGACGGGCGCAGCCTCAACCGGCACCTGGGAGCAACTGGCCATAGACCCCGCTTACGTTCAGGTCAACAACTCCGCGACGAGCGCCATTACGCCCTAACAATTTACGGCACCGCGGGTGGTGTGGGCGTCGTCGGTGTCTTGGGGGTCTTCGGCGCCTTCGGCGTGGGAGGCGTGTCACCCACACCGCGGACCACGTTTATTTGACCGATGCCGACTTGAAGGTCGAGATCGAGGTGAGGCGCATCCTTGGCGGGTTTCGAGCCCACTACGGTAAACGGTTCGACGTACATGTCCTGGGGAGTGCCTTTCCAGGCGTACTCGTCAACATTGCCAATGCCCACGTGAGAACGAATCGACACGACGGCGTCGCTAGGAACGTCGACGGTGAGATTTCCTACGCCCTGTGTCGCGTTGATCCTCCACGTACCGGTAGTGAAG
>JBEKYI010000151.1:0-2320 GCA_049511155.1 Acidimicrobiales bacterium | reverse complement strand
CGCCGACGGAGCGATGTACGTCGCCAAAGCCGGTGGTCGCAACAAGGCCGTCTTGCTGGACGAGAAGATGCGCGCCGACCTTGATGAGCGTTCAGCCATGGAGCTGATGTTGCGCGAGGCGTTGGAGAAGGGCGAACTGCGCTTGCACTACCAGCCCGAGGTGGATCTGCGCAGTGGCCGGTTGCTGTCGGTCGAGGCGCTGGTGCGCTGGGAACACCCGACCAAGGGCCTGATGAACGCGGCCGAGTTCATCACCGTCGCCGAAGAGACCGGCCTCGTTCTTACTATCGGGCGCTGGGTCTTCGCCGAAGCCTGTCGCCAACTCGCCGAGTGGCGCGCGGGATATCCGGATCTGGCGCTCATCGTGCGCGTCAACATGTCCCCCGCGGAGTTCGCCGCGACCGACTTGGTCGAGTTCGTCGAGGGCTGCCTCGCGGCCAACGATATTCCTGGTGAGCGCCTTTGCATAGAGATCACCGAGTACGCGGTGGTGGACGAGCCCGAGAAAACTGCCAACATCCTGCGCGGATTCCGCGAGATCGGTGTGGAGGTAGCCATCGACGACTTCGGGACGGGCTTCGCCTCGATGACCGAGTTGAAACACTTGCCCGTCGACTTGTTGAAGTTGGATATGAGCTTCGTCGAGGGCATTACCTCAGACGCCTACGATCGCGCGATCGTGGAGTCGATCATTCGCCTCGGGCAGGTCCTCAATCTGGGCGTAACCGCCGAGGGCATCGAGCGCGTCGACATCATCGAGGAACTGCTGCGTCTGGGTTGTCACCGAGGTCAGGGCTACCTGATTTCGCGACCCGTGGCGCCTGCAGATTTGCGAGGGTTGCTGACGGCCGGCAAAGTCCCCTCGTCCTTGCTTCGCCCTGAAGAACTCACCCTTGGTCTAGCGAGTACCACATTTTGACCCCCCTCGTCGACGGAGCGTCTGAGGACGCGGTTGGCTCCGACCAACCCCAGTACGAAGCATGGCTGTTTCAAACCATGCTGGATGAGTTGTCAGTGTCCGAGCTCGGGATTGGCTTCATCTACTCCGTGCTCGATGAGTTGGTAAAGCGTTACGCCTTAAACGACGCGGTCGTGATTTTGAGTCATGAGTCCTTCGGTGCTCAGATGTTTCGCGCCGGGGGTCAAGCCATCAGTGTCGACTTGGCCACGCGCCTGGGCGCGGCCCCGGGAGTGTATTGCGACCCCGACATCGTGCCGAATGTCGAGCGGGACGCCGTGCGCACGGCTTGCCAGTTGGCCTTGTCGTTGCACCTCGCGCGCTTTAGCGCCGCTCATGACGCACTCACCAACATCGCCAATCGGCGCACCTTCGACAGTGCCCTCCAAGCGTCGTGCGTGCGCAGTTCACGATACGGGTGGGCCTTCACGCTCGTGCTAGCCGACCTGAACGGCTTCAAAGCGGTCAACGACTCGCTGGGTCACGCGGTCGGCGACGATCTGCTGCGCCAGTTTGGTCTCGCCATGCGCCGCTCGGTGCGCAGTGGCGACGTCGCGGCGAGAATCGGCGGTGACGAGTTCGCGGTGATTCTCTCCAACGCCGACGGCCACGACTCCTCTGGCTTCACCGATCGACTACGCAGCCACTTGGGCTCGGTGCGGGAACTCGTGGGATTCACCATCGGCACCGCCTCGTCACCACGTGACTCCACCGACCCAGCGGAGCTGTTTCGCATTGCGGACGCCCGACTCTACGAGAAGAAGGGTATTAACCACCGATGATGTCGCCCACTGAAGAAGACTTTGAGCTTGAACTCCGCAGTCTCTCCGGGGTCATGAACGTCGAGATTCGTCACCGTGAAAACGGCGATGTCGACGCAGTAACCCTCATCACTCACGGTCAAGACCCGAGCGCCATTCGCGTCATGGCCACCCAAATCGTCAATCTGTACTACACCGATGCCTCGGTCATCGTCGAGGACGCGAGCCGCGCCCTCGCCCCGCGCGACGTTCAAGTTGTGCGCGTCGCTCTCGTTCGGGCGGAGTTTCACTCCGAGTCGGGGAACTGCGACGTGGAACTGTCGTACTCGGGCAAGACCGGATACGGGCGAGCGGGCAGCGGCCAACTATTTGGTGGGGCCGAGGCGACCCTCGCGGCCTTGCGCGATCTCGGTTATACGCTGCCCTTTTACCTTTTGACCGTCATCAGTGTCGCGACGGTGCGGGGTTGGCCGGTGATTGTGACGATGCGGCCCTTCGCCGACGGTGCTGACATGTTTGGTATCGCCCAGGCAGAGAATGACGTGATCTCGTCGGCCATGGCGACCCTCGATGCCCTGAACCGCTTCCTCTCGAAAGACAT
>JBEKYI010000150.1:0-2343 GCA_049511155.1 Acidimicrobiales bacterium | reverse complement strand
TGATAGTTCAGAATCTTCCCCGTCTCATTACCGTTGATGTACTGCTCATTGGCGGCGGTCGAGACACCGCTCAACACCAACTTTGAGACATCGACTCCCCCGTTTTGGAGATACGTGCTGAGAGACTTCACGTCAGCGGCCACCATCGAGACGGCTTCCTGGGCAGTCGGGGCGATCTCCTGGGCCGTCAGCGTCCATATCACCTGGTTGGCGGAGACTGAAGCCGACGCCTCGCCGGTAATTGTGATGCCGGTGTTGCTGCCGCGCACCGAGACCCCGCGCCCCACGGCAATGAGTCCTATGACGAGGGCAACCGCCACGAGCAGTGCGCTGACCATCAACGCAATGCCGGTCGGTACGCTTCGCTTCTGGTCGCTCACGAGCGGAGACTACCGCAAACGAATCGCGTACGCCCATCAATGAAGTCACTTGCCCAGAAAAGTCTGAGAGGTCGATCCTCGTTGATTGGACGACGATCCCTACTTGAGTAGACGAGACATGCGTCGATCCGCCAACAACCGGCCGCCCGTCTGACACGTGGGACAGTACGTCATCTCGTGAGTCTCGAAGGACACCCGGCGAAGGGTGTCGCCGCACGGCGTAGGGCAGAGCTCATCCGCGCGGCCGTGCACCTTGAATCGGCCCCCCAGCTTGGCTTCCGACAGTCCGCCTTGCCGGGTGCGCTCCAGCGCGAGGGCCTCTTCCAAGACGCTGGTGGCGGCGTTCAACAAGGCCTCTCGTTGTTGCGCTTTGAGCGAGTGAAGCGACGCGAACGGTGACAGCCGAGCTCGGTGCAAAATGTCGTCACCCCATCCGCGGCCGATGCCGGACACCACATGTTGATCGCGCAGGTCAGTGGTGAGGCGCCGCCTCGAGTCACTGGTACGAATGAACTCGGCAAACTCCTCGCTTCCCGGCTCGGGTCCGAGTCCCGCCAGCGGCCCATCGTCGCCGGGTGCCAAGACCCACCACGAGACCTTTCGGTGCGTGCCATGTTCGCGCACGAGCACGCCGATTCGCGGGCCCTCAATTCTCGCGTCGCCTCGGCCGAAGACGAATCGCGCCGCCGCACCACGGGGGCGAGTTTGTTTCGGAGGGGCCTCCACGTCGAGACGTCCTGCCTGCGACAGGTGAATCACGATGCGCGTCTGATCGTCGAACTCGAGCACGAGGTACTTGGCCCTTCGGCCGACGGAGATAAGCCGGTGATACAACAGGGAGTCGGTGGTGGGCGCGTAGGTCTTCAGCGACGAGAAACCCAAGAGATCGACGCTGACCAGCGTGGTGTCGGCGAGTAGTTCCGTGAGCCGCTCCGCCAGAGCTTGCATCTCAGGCAATTCGGGCACGTCACAATGTACCCACGCCGATCGCCCGACCTCCATCGCATCGAGAAAGAGAAGCGTCGAATGTCATGGTCGACCAGGACCGACCCGTAGGGTGCCAACGATGATTCCCTTGTCCGTGCTCGACCTCGCCACCGTCGCCACCGGTTCGACACCGGCCCAGGCACTCCGCGAAACCACGGACCTCGCGCGTGCGGTGGAACATCTCGGCTATCACCGACTCTGGGTGGCCGAACACCACGCCATGCTGGCGATCGCGAGCTCGGCGCCCGCGGTGGTCATTGCCCACTTGGCCAACGCCACGACGACGCTTCGACTTGGCTCGGGGGGTGTGATGTTGCCCAATCACGCGCCACTGGTCATTGCAGAGCAGTTCGCCACACTCGAAGCACTACATCCCGGGCGCATCGACCTCGGGCTCGGTCGCGCGCCAGGCACCGATCCCCGTACCGCCCTCGCCCTTCGGAGAAGTCCCGACCTTCGCGCCGCGTCGTTTCCCGACGACGTCGTGGAACTGATCGGTTATCTGCTGCCGCGAGAAGGTGTGCGGGGACATCCCTTCGCCACGCCGGGGAGCGGCTATCTCCCCGAGGTGTGGCTCCTCGGTTCTTCGACCTACAGCGCGCAACTCGCGGGGATGCTCGGCCTTCCGTTCTCCTTTGCGTATCACTTCGCGCCGCAATTGCTCGATGAGGCCCTCTCGCTGTATCGCGAGAACTTTCAGCCCTCGCTGCTCTTGGAGCAGCCTCGCGTGATGGTTGCCGTCTCGGTTCTCTGCGCACCCACCACCGAGGAGGCGCAGTACCTCGCGGGGTCGTCAGCCTTGACGGCGCTGCAGCGTCGCTCGGGCACAATCGGACTTCTTCCCTCGCCCGAAGAGGCTGCGGCGTATCCCTTCAACGACGAAGAGCGGGCCTTCATCGATGAGTCGTTGGCGTCCCACGTCATCGGCGACCCGACGACCGTGCGACAGGGACTCGTCGAGTTCACTGAGCGCACG
>JBEKYI010000149.1:0-2354 GCA_049511155.1 Acidimicrobiales bacterium | reverse complement strand
CTTCTCTGAGTAGATCGCGACGCCGTGTCGAACAATGTCGCTAATCAATAGCGGCGCATCTTGCATCGTGCTCTTCACGGGTCCCCCTCTGGACGTCTGTCTCGATGCTACAAAATCACACAGGTAAGTCTGGACGGCACACGTCCCTCAGTCGAGTCCTTGGCGTGCGGCGGCGACGTCCCGGTCACCCGCCCCGTCGGCGATGAGATCGCGCCACCTGGCGGCGATCGCTGCCGCGATGGGAACGGGGCCGTCACCGGCATCACTCTCAACCAGAGTCAGGTCCTTCGTCGCGAGGCCCAGAGAGAAGTCCGGGCTGTAGTCGGCGGCGATCATCTTCTTCACTTTGGACAGGGCGTAGGGCGACACGAGGGGGCTCTCACTGAGAATCTCCACGAGCCGTCCCGTGTCCACGTGGAAATGATCCAACAGGGCCAACGATTCCGCGGCGCACTCGATCTGAAAGGCCAGCCAGGTATTCAGGACGAGCTTCATTTGACTGCCCACGCCAGCCGGTCCGAGCCAGATCGTCGACTTTCCGAGCGCCGCAAAGACCGGCGTGAGCAGCTGGTGAGCCGACTCCGGGCCCGACGCGAGGATGACCAGCTGACCCGACTCGGCCGGTTCGCGGCTGCCCGAGACCGGAGCGTCCACGAACGTGACATCAGGACGCGTCGTTGCTGCTGCGCCAACCAGTTGCTCGGTGGCGACACTTCCGATGGTCGCCATCTGAAGCCAGGTGGACGAGGGGGCCATGGCCGAGAGGACACCCTGGTCGAGCATCACGTCGCGGGTGATATCGGGGTTCGGCAACATGGTGAGCACCACGTCGGCCTGGGCGACCGCGTCGTGAGAATTGGCGTGCGCCGTAGCGCCGAGTGCGACAAAGGGCGCGGTGTCGGACTCGTTACGAGACCAGACCGTCACAGGAAATCCTGCGCCGAGGAGTCGGTGAACGAACGCCCCGCCCATCGTGCCGATTCCGATCACCGTGATCGCCAAAGGATCGTGTGGAGAAGAGCTCATGGGGAACCTCCTACGGTCGAGTCTTTCGCCCGACCTCCGAAGTTTAGGAACTGGCTACCACGAGACGCTGTAAGGAGCCACCGGCGCGGGCAGCACGCTCTCTTCGCCCGAGAGATATCGGTCGACGGCGCTCGCGGCACTACGGCCCTCGGCGATAGCCCACACGATGAGGCTTTGACCACGCACCGCGTCGCCGCAGGCAAAGACGGGGCTTGACCCCTCGAGCGCGAATACGCGCCACTGGTCGTCGACCGACAAGGTTGCTCGCGACGTCACAAATCGCTCGTCAGCGAGGCCGATCGCCTCCAACTCGGGGCCGACAAATCCCGCGGCGATCAGGACCAGGTCCGCGGGAAGGGAGATCTTCTCATCGCTGAGATGGTCGACCACGACCATGGCCTCCACCCGTCCGTCACCACGAAACTCCAACGTCTCGGTAGAGAAACGACGCTCTCCCCCTTCGGCGTGCGCGGAGGTGGTTTTGAATAGCCGGGCCATGGTGGGCCACGGTTCCTCGGACGGGCGCTCGTCCGGTGGACGATCGAGGATCTCTATTTGAATCACGGAGGCAGCCCCGTGACGATGCACCGTGCCGAGGCAGTCGGCGCCGGTGTCGCCGCCCCCGAGAATCACGACGTGCTTGTCGTGCGCGCTAATGGGAGAGGTACGTCCCTCGTTGACCGCGCGATTCGCCGCCTCCAGGAATGTCATGGCGGGCATCACGCCCGTCAGATCGTGCCCCGGCACGGGGAGAGCTCGCGGTCGTGTCGAACCGAGCGCCAGGATGATCGCGTCGTAGTGATCCTGAAGCCACGCCAACGAGGTCTCGTCACTGCCGATGTCAATTCCCGTGTGAAAGGCGATGCCGTCGTTCGCCATGACCTCCAGGCGGCGATCGAGCACCGACTTCTCCATTTTGAACTCGGGTATTCCATATCGGAGCAGACCGCCGATGGCGTCGCTGCGTTCATAGACGTCGACGGCGTGTCCCACGCTTCGCAGTTGTGCGGCGGCGGCGAGCCCCGCCGGTCCCGATCCGACGATCGCCACGCGTTTGCCCGTCTCGCTCGCCGTAGTGCTGGAGACGGCAAACCCCTCGGCAAAGGCGTGCTCCACCACCTCGTACTCCACGCGCTCAATCGTGACCGGGTCGCTGGAGATACCCAACACGCACGCGGACTCACACGGGGCGGGACAGAGGCGTCCGGTGAACTCCGGAAAGTTATTGGTGCGGAACAGCTCCGACGCGGCCTCAGCCCAACGAAGTCGATACACCGCGTCGTTGAACGTGGGAATGAGATTTCCGAGAGGACAACCCTGCATGCAGA
>JBEKYI010000148.1:0-2358 GCA_049511155.1 Acidimicrobiales bacterium | reverse complement strand
CCGATTCTGGCCTCGCTCACGACGCCCCTCATGAGGCCTTTGCACACTACGCAAGCGGCCCAGCGTGAGGTGGCTGGTCGTCTGGCCGCAATGGGTTCGGACACCGTGGCTGGACTGCGCATCCTGCGCGGTGTCGGCGGTGAAGACGTCTTTCTCAACAACTACAAACGCCAGAGCGGTCTCGTGCGGGCGGCCGGCATCCGCATCGCCAATCCCCAGGCCGGCCTCGAATCGGGGCAGGTCCTGCTACCGGCCATTCTGACCGCCATCGTGACCTTTATCGCGGCCAAGAACGTGATGAACGGCTCACTGCAAGCCGGCCAATTGGTGGCATTCTTCGGCTACGCCACGTTCCTCACGACGCCGCTGCGCACCGCCATTGAGTACGTCATCTCAACCACGCGGGCCTACGTCGGCGCCGGACGCGTGTTACGAATCCTTAAGGTCGCTCCCCTCGTCATTGAGCCGCAAAACCCTCGCGCCTGGCCGCAGCGCATCGAGACGTTCGAAGACACGCAGAGCGGCATTCATCTCGACGCCGGTCAATTCGTCGCCTACGTCACCGAGACGCCCGCCGAGGCGGCTCTCGTGGCTGACCGGATGGGACGATACGTGGCCAACGTCGACGGCGTGTTGCTTAACGGCGTGGAGTTGGCAGAATTCTCGGTGCGCGACACGCGCAAGAACATCTTGGTGAGCGAGGTTGAGCCCCGACTCTTCTCGGGCGAGTTGCGTTACGAACTCGTCACGCGCGGCACACCCGACGACGGCGCGATCCTTCGCTCCCTCGAGGCCTCCAGCGCCCTGGACATTCTCGACGCACTCGAGGACGGCCTCGGCACGCTCGTTGAAGAACGCGGTCGCAGTTTTTCCGGTGGCCAGCGCCAACGCCTAAGCCTGGCACGAGCACTCCTCACCGAGACCGACGTACTCATCCTGGTCGAACCGACCTCGGCGGTGGACACGCACACCGAGGGGCGCATCGCCACACGTCTGGCCGACGTGAGACACGGCAAGACCACGCTGATCGCGACCACTAGTCCACTCGTGCTCGAAAAGATGGACCTTATCTTCGTCGTCGTTGACGGCAAGGTTCTCGACCAGGGTACGCACCAAACGTTGCTCACTACGTCGCCCGGCTACCGCCAGATCGTTCTGCGAGAGGAGTCGCTGTGAGTCAGTTGCCCATTGCCAACTCCGCACTCGTGAAGGCGCACGCCCGTGTGCTCGTGCGCCAGCATCGGCCAGAACTGACGAGGATGCTCTCCTTCTACGCCGTGGCCGCGATCATGGCCCTCATCCCCGCGTGGGTGATCGGTGAGATCACCGAACTCGCGACCGAGCACAAACTGACAAGTCGCAACATCGTCATCTACGTGGGTGTGTTGTTTGTTTCGTCACTTCTCTACGCGGGATTGTCCTTCCTCGCTCGACGACGCAGCTACATCCTGGGCGAGAAAGTCTTCGCCCAATTGCGTGAGGAATTCCTCGCCAGCGTGCTCGCTCTACCGCTCATTGAGGTTGAACGTGCGGGCACGGGTGACCTACTGAGCCGAACGACCAACGACATCGAGGCCATGTCGCGCACCGTTCGCTTCGCCGTGCCCGAATGGCTCGTGGCGTTGGTACAGACACTGCTCACCTTCATCGCCATGATCGTGGTCAGCCCCTTGGCGGCCGTGGCCAGTCTTGTCTCCATCCCCTTCTTGTACTTCTCCACGCGCTACTACCTGCACTACGCGACGCCCGGCTACATGCGCGAGCGCATCAGCTACGCCGCCATGTCGGGCACGGTCTCCGAAACGGCCGAGGGCGCCCGCACGGTGGACGCACAACGGCTCGGCGCTCGCCAAGAGGACCGGGTCAATAAAAACATCCGCGAGTCCTTCTACTCCGAGATGTACACCCTGCTCATGCGCATGGTCTGGTTTCCCATCGTGGAAAGCGCCTTCGCGCTCTCCGTCGCGACGACGCTCGGATGGAGCGGCTGGCTGGCCCTCAATCATCACATCAGCATCGGGGCGGCCACGACCGTCACGCTCTACGTGGTGCAGATCAACGACCCGATTGACCGCATCGTTTCCTGGCTCGACGAACTCCAGATCGGACAGACTTCGCTGGCTCGACTGGTGGGCGTCTCGACCGTGCGCGACGACCGACCCACGCAGGGCGTCGAACCGACCAATGAGACCATCACGGTCAAGGACGTCTACTACTCCTACCGAAGCGGTCACGACGTGCTGCGCGGGATCTCACTCACGATCCAGCCGGGCGAACGTCTCGCCATCGTGGGTCCATCGGGTGCGGGCAAGTCGACACTCGGACGATTGCTCGCGGGCATTGACGCGCCGCGCACGG
>JBEKYI010000147.1:0-2361 GCA_049511155.1 Acidimicrobiales bacterium | reverse complement strand
CCCGACTCGAATAAGCCACGTTCGTCGCCAGCGCTCGCGAGGGTGAGCACCGCGACGACGCCCCGGTGGGAGGATTAGCACTGCGTCATCTTTGATGCCCAGAGAAGGAGTCCCGGTGGAGAATCGACAGATCGTGCTTGAGGAGCGACCCAAAGGTCAGGTGTCGCCGTCCACCACGAAAGTGGTGACCACGACGGTACCGGAGTGCGCAGAGGGCCAAGCGCTGATCAAAGTCGCGATGCTGAGCATCGATCCGACCATTCGCACCTGGATGGATGACGCACCGGGCTATCTGCCACCCATTCAACTGGGTGAGGTGATTCGAGGCGGCGGTAGCGGCGTGGTGGTGGAGTCGCGTACACCGCACTACCAAGTGGGTGATGTCGTCTTCGGCATGACCGGGTGGCAAGAGTGGGCACTCGCGACAGAGGACAATCGCTTCGCGGTGTTGCCAAAGGGCCTCGGACTCGATCTGCCTACCGTGATGAACGTGCTGGGTGTGACCGGCATCACCGCCTACTTTGGCGTCCTGGACGTAGGCGAGTTGAAGCCCGGCGATGTGGTCGTTGTCTCGGGCGCGGCGGGGGCCACCGGATCCGTAGCGGGGCAAGTGGCCAAAGCGCGTGGCGCCGGCAAGGTGGTGGGCATCGCCGGGGGTCCCGAAAAGTGTGCCGAAGTGGTCGAGCGCTACGGGTTTGACGAGTGCCTCGACTACCGCGAAGAGAACCTTCGCCAACGCTTGCGCGCGGCATGTCCCTCCGGCGTGGATCTCTACTTCGACAATGTGGGCGGAGAGATTCTCGACACCGTCCTTAGCGTGCTCGCGCTACGCGCACGAGTCGTGCTGTGCGGCGCCATCTCCCAGTACAACGCCAGTGGACCACGCCGGGGGATTGAGAACACCTCGGCTCTCATTACTCGTCGAGCTCGGATGGAAGGTTTTCTGGTCCTGGACTACTCGGCACGTTTTGGTGAAGCGCGCGCCGCTCTCGCGCCAATGGTGCACTCGGGCGCACTGCGTCATCAAGAGCACATCATCAAGGGTCTCGAGCGCGCTCCCGAAGCGCTGAACTTTCTCTTTAGTGGCGAGAACCACGGCAAGACCCTCGTTGAGGTGGACGAGAGCGTGCTTCTTGGCTGAAGTGTCGCTGGAGGCGACTGCCCGTCGTGAGTGGCTCCACGTCACCATCGCGCTCTTTGTCATCGCGCTGGTAGCGGGCTTCGCCCAGTTCGGCGCCGTCGCGTCGCTCGATGATGTGGCACGCCACTTTGGACATCCTGCGGCGAGCCAGTCGTTGCAAAACGTGGTGGGACTCTCAGGTTCGGAACTCGGCATCGGACTGGCGATTCTGCGATTCGCGTCGCTGGGCGCTTTACCACTGGCGTCGCTCGCGGACCGTTGGGGTCGCACCTCCGTGCTGCGTCGCACCCTCCTCGTGGGGCTGGTCATCACCGCCTGTGCGTCGCTGAGTCCGACCTTTTGGATCTTCGTGCTCTGTTTTGCGCTGGCGCGCCCTCTACTTTCGACGACGACCACGGTGGTTCAAGTAGTGACGGTGGAACTCACCAGCACCAAAGGAAGGATCGATCGACTGGTCATTGTGTCGGCTGGCGCGGGCATCGGGGCCGGCCTGGCGGCGATACTGCACGGCCTGATTCGAGGACCGGACTCCTTTCGATGGCTCTTCGCGCTGGCTTTGGTGCCGGTGCTCTTCATTCGTCCGATGTTGCGGGCCGTGCCGGAACCAACCTTTCACAGCGCCGACGCACCGCTGGCGCGCATCGGCGCCGTGCCGCGAGGGGTTCGAGGACGCGTCGCGATCGTGGGGCTGGTGGTCTTCGTTATCGGTGTCATCTCGGGGCCGGCCAGTGGCTTTACGTTCGTCTATGGCGAGGGAGTATTGAAAATACGTCCTGATGTCGTGTCACTCGTCGTCGCCTTGAGTGCCTTCACCGGTCTGGTCGGACTCTTGGCCAGCCGCTACTCGGCACGAATTTTCGGTCGACGCTGGACCGTCGTGTTGGGCACCCTCGCGACCGCCCTGACGTCATCAATCGCCTACGGCGGGGGAAAGACGGCCTTCATCGTGGGCTACATGAGTGGGGTTGCGGCTGGCGGGCTGTTGGCGCCGGCCATCGCGGCGATGGGTACCGAGCTGTTCTCGCACTCCTTTCGCGCGACGGCCGCGGGCTGGATCGTCGTGGCGGGCGTACTCGGGGCCATCACCGGTCTGTTGGTCTTTGGGCTCATTGGCGACAGCATCCATGTGACCGGCGCCGGATCGTTTCGTCTACCCGCGCTCTTCACTTTTCTGCCGCTCTTGCCGCTGCTCTTGTTGATGATGCGACTGCCGGAGAGTT
>JBEKYI010000146.1:0-2376 GCA_049511155.1 Acidimicrobiales bacterium | reverse complement strand
CTGAGCAACTCAAAGAACCGCACCGGATTGCAGGACCCAGCGCCCAGCGCTTCGTAGGTGAGGCAGGCCGCGTGCTCCAAGCCCAGCATGCCCGCGGGCGCCTCATCGAAGGCGAGGTCCTTTAGTTCAGGCGCGTGCGGCGCGTGGTCCGTCGCGACGGCGTCGACGGAACCCCCGACGAGCGATTCACGAAGTGCCGCCACGTCGAGCGGCGTACGCAGCGGCGGGTGGACCTTAAAGATCGGGTCAAAAGTGGCGCACGCGCTTTCGTCGAGCGTGAAGTGATGCGGTGCCACCTCGCACGTGACGGGTAGGCCTTCACTACGGGCGGCCACGACGAGAGCGAGCGATCGCGCGGTGGACAGGTGCATGAAGTGCACGGCTCCACCGGTCAGACGGACCAGTTCAATGTCGCGCAACACCATGAGCTCTTCGGCCAACGCCGGTCGCCCAACGAGACCCAGTCGACCACTCAAGGATCCTTCGTTCATGGTTCCCGCGCCCGCGAGTCGTTCGTCCTCGCAGTGCTGGGCGAGACGCACACCGAGGGGCTTGGCGTAGGTGAGCGCGCGACGCATCAGCGAGGCGTCCTGCACGCCCGAACCATCGTCGCTGAAGAGCCGAACCCCTAGCGCCGCCATCTCAGCCATGGGCGCCAGGAGTTCACCGTGACGGCCTTGGCTGATCGCCCCGGCCACCGCCACGTCGATGGGCGTCTGGCGTCCACGCTCGAGCACGTAGGCAACGAGGGCCACGTTGTCGAGCGCCGGCTCGGTGTTGGGCATAGTGACCACCGCCGCGTAGCCACCCGCCGCGGCCGCCCAAGCACCGCTTTCGACAGTCTCGGCCTCCTCGCGTCCCGGCTCGCGTAGGTGGGTGTGCAGATCAACGAAGCTCGGGCCGATCCAGCATCCCGACGCGTCAACCTCGTGGGCGCCCGTGGGCGGCTCGACGATTCCCACGCCAGCGATGAGACCGTCAACGACGAGTAAGTCACCCACGTACGGCTCGGCGGTCATGAGTAGACCCTGGCGAAGGACAAAGCTGCTCATAGTCCCGATTCCTCTCTTGGTCCGGCCACGGTGAGGTACAGCACCGCCATGCGGATCGGCACGCCGTTGGTCACCTGACGCGTGATCAGTGCGGTCGGTAGGTCCGCGACGCGCGAATCGATCTCGACGCCTCGATTCATCGGTCCGGGATGCATGATCAACGTCGTGGGGCGCAACTTCTTCGCTCGTTCGAGCGTCAGCCCGAAGGTCGTGGTGAACTCGCCCAGGCTGGGCACGAATGAACCCGTGCCGCGCTCGCGCTGCAGACGCAGCAGTGCCACGACGTCCGCCCACTCCAGCGCCTCGTCGAAGTTTTCGGCCACGCTAACCGGCCAGCTCTCGATGTCGTCGGGCAACAACGTGCCGGGTGCCGCCACTCGCACGTGCGCGCCGAGGGCCACGTAGGCCGCGATGTCGCTACGCGCCACGCGGCTGTGACGGATGTCGCCCACGATCAACACGTGCAGACCACGAATGAGTTCACCGCCCGATTCCACGCCCGACGTGTCGTGGCGTTCGGCGAGCACCTGTCGCACGGTAAAGACGTCTAGCAAGCCTTGCGTGGGGTGCTGGTGCAAGCCGTCGCCCGCGTTGATGACGCGCACGTGGGGAACGTAGCGACTCACCTGTAGGGCCGCTCCGCTGGAGGAGTGGCGCATGACCACCGCGTCGATGCCCAGGGCGTCGATCGTGGCGATGGTGTCGCGCAGGGACTCGCCCTTCTTGACACTGCTCGACGCGACCGCCAAGGACAAGACGTCGGCACTGAGACGCTTGGCCGCGGTCTCGAAGCTCAGTCTCGTGCGCGGGGACTCTTCGAAGAAGAGCGCCGCGACGACGCGACCCTTGAGGGCCGGCACCTTCTTGATGGCTCGTTGGTTGACCTCAACAAACGACTCCGCCGTGTCGAGAACTTCAATGATTGCTTCACCCGATAACTCGTTGAGCGACAACAGGTTCTGGCCCCGGATAGTACTGATCATGACGGTTCCCTCGTGCCGATCCAGACACCCTCGAGCGTCGCGACGATCGCCTCGTGCTGGGACGTGGGCAAGTTCTTACCGACGTAATCGGGTCGAATGGGTAACTCGCGATGGCCACGGTCGACCATCACCAGGAGTTGCACGGATCGTGGTCGACCCCAATCCGACAACGCGTTGAGAGCCGCGCGGATGGTACGACCCGTGAAGAGCACGTCGTCGACCAACACCACGGTGCGGTCAGTTAAGTCGTGGCCGATGTCGGTCATCGCCGAGGCCGGTACCGGATTGGTCGAGAGGTCGTCACGGTAGAAGGACACGTCGAGCAACCCGAGCGGCACGTC
>JBEKYI010000145.1:0-2376 GCA_049511155.1 Acidimicrobiales bacterium | reverse complement strand
ATTATGAGCCGTGTGCTCTGACCACCTGAGCTACGCCGCCTGGCGAGCCCTCTGTCGGGATTGAACCGACGACCCCTTCCTTACCATGGAAGTGCTCTACCACTGAGCTAAGAGGGCGTTCGACAAAAAAGTCGCGAAGAAAAAGTGTAGTGCCTTAGCCCCCGGTTCTTCCAACGTCCAGCACTACCCTGGACGCCTATGAGGACGCGATTGGTACAGATCGACGACGCCACGGCCCTGATGAACATTCTGAATCCCGAGGTGATTGAACTCGAGGTGTCCTTCGATCTGGTGCCCAAGACCCTCGAGGAACAGCGCGAGTGGATCCGCGAGCACCAGGGCACCCACATCTGTCTGGTGGCGGTCAATACCGAAGACGACCTGGGCGAGATCGGAGCACAGGGCGAGAGGATCCTGGGTTTCGCGTCGGTCTCGCCCTTTCGCGAGCGCGCCGCCTACGCCACCACGGTGGAGAACTCGGTCTACGTGCACCGCGGCGCGCGAGGTCGCGGCGTGGGCGAAGTCTTGCTCAACGACCTCATCTCGGCAGCTCGAACATCGGGTTTTCACTCAATCATCGCGCGCATCGTGGGCGAGAACACGGGATCCATTCGCCTCCACGAAAAGTGCGGCTTCACCCTCGTGGGCACCGAGATCGAGGTCGGACGCAAGCATCTGCGCTGGCTGGACGTCGTCGAGTATCAGTACGTGATGCGCGACGAGTTTCGTTAAGTCGCGCCCTCGGGCGAGAGCGACTTCTGGGGGGTCGGGTTGGGCGCGGCCTCCAGCACCCCGTCGGCGACTACCGGATCGATGACAGGAACCTCTGCGGGATCCACCTCGCCCTCGGGCCACGACCACTGGGTCCAACGGCCCATCGGCGCCACCAGCACTCCCCCGAGGATGGCCGCCGCGAGAGCGATCAACAGCGGATTCGAGTGCACGAGTCCGGCCAGGAGCTGTCGGCCTCCGGGCAGTCCGATGAAGGGTCCCACGATGGAGAGCAGCAACAGCCAGAAGTGCTCGCGACCCTCGTAACTCGCCGCGAGAATGACGAGTCCCCAGGCGAGGTACCACGGCTGGACCACCGGCCCGAGAATGACGAAGAGCAACAGCGCGACGCCCAACGAGCGAACCCAGCCACGTTCGGGGGAGCGCCAGAGCAACCAGAAGGTGAATGCGGCGGCGATCACCACCCCGAGGAATCGGGTCACCGAGAGCACCGACGCCAGGGCCACGGTGTGCGCGCCGATGGCGTGAAGGATATTGGTGATCGCCATACCGGCCCCGGTCGCAGGCGCCGCCCACGACCGTACGGTCCCATTACTCAAGAGATTGTCGACCCATCCGAAACCGAACCCGGCCATGAGCGTCGTTACACCTAATACTGCTGCAGCCACCACTCCACCAATTGCGAACGGCCGAACACGTTGCTTCAGCGTCGCATTCGGCGGTGCCCAGTTCCACGCGACGTAGGCGAGTCCGATCGCGGCGGGGGCTTTGATTGCAGTCGCGAGCGAGACGAAGAACAACGCCCACACCGGATGGCGCTTCACCGCCAGTCCCAGTCCGATCACCAGGAAGGCGGTCATGAGCGCGTCGTTGTGCGCACCGCCGATCAGCGTCAAGAGCACGAGCGGGTTCATCGCCGCCAGCACGAAGGCCTCTCCCGGGTCCCGGCCCAGACCCCGCGCCAGCATGATCACGCCGTAGCCGATTGCTGCCACAGCGAGCGCTTCGAGCAGGCGCAAGCCCACCACGGTGGCCAGTTGGTGCTGCCCGCTGAGCTTGACGATCGTGCTGTCGATGAAGAGGAAGAACGGACCGTAGGGGGCAGGCGTGTTGCCCCAGAGTTTGTCGACCGGCAACGTCCAAGCGTTGGACGCCTGCCCGAGCGTGAAGGGGCCATAGAGATAGGGACTGATCCGCAATGACGTCATCTCGCCTTGGGCGGCGTAGCTGAAGACGTCGCGCGAGAACAGAGGAGGCGCGACCACCATGGGCGCGGCCCACATCGCAAAGATCCACCAGAGTTTCCTGAGCGGCACCCCCCCATGGAGCTTCAACACCTCGGAGAGCCGCAGCCACACCCGCATGAGCAGTAACAGTCCGCCGTAGACCAAGACGACCGACAAGATGTACTTGGTTTCGCTGGGCGTTCCCCCGGCGCTCGCCGCCGGCTCGCCGAAGAACCAGGTGCCGGTGAGGTTGTATTTGAAGGGTGAGTTGGTGAACGACGAGCCCGCCAGGATCGCGGTGAGGGCCACGAAACCGAGCACCGCGGGCTGCCAGAGAAATCCCCAACCCTCGAAGGGACCGGGGGTGAATCGACCGAGCGGCGTGTAGCGGCGCTCGAGCAGTTGCACGCCGGACTCG
>JBEKYI010000144.1:0-2444 GCA_049511155.1 Acidimicrobiales bacterium | reverse complement strand
TATCTCCGACTCAGCTGACGAGAGAGTCGGATGAACACGTCTAGGACAGGACCGTGGCGAAAATGAGAGGACCCATCTCAAAGATCGCGCACGCCGTTCGAGAGCGCCGCGTCAGTGCGACGGCTGTCGTGAGCGCGTCGATCGAGCGTCTCGTAGAAGCCACTGAGTTGAACGTCCTGGCCGAAGAGACCTTCGAGGAGGCCCTCGCTACCGCCGGTCGCATCGACCGCGGAGAAGAGCGAAGCGGGGCGCTGTTGGGCGTTCCCACCCTGATTAAGGACCTCGAAGACCTCGAGGGCCACCAGACCCGCAAGGGTTCGCTCGCGCTGCGAGACGTGCCGGTCGCCACAACAAACGGTGTCGTGCCGGGCCGGCTGTTGCGCGCCGGGGCCGTCGTGGTCGGTAAGTCAACGCTGCCCGAGTTCGCTATCGAGGGATATACCGCCAATCTTTTGACGGGAGTGACTCGCAACCCCTGGAACCTTGCGTATTCGACCGGTGGCTCGAGTGGTGGCTCGGCGGCAGCCGTCGCGGCAGGGCTAGTCGGGGTCGCCACCGCCACCGACGGCGGCGGATCGATTCGCATCCCCGCGGCACTGTGTGGCTTGGTCGGTCTCAAACCAACCAACGGCGTGGTCGGTCGATGGCCCGCGCCGGACTGGATCGACTACTCGACGGATGGTCCCTTCGCCACCACCAGTGATGACCTGCGCCTGCTCTTTGGCGTCATGCGCGGTCCGGTCGCGGGTGATCCGACAGCACCGTCACGGTTGAGTGCGCGTGGCATTGCCGTTCGCCATCTGTGGGCGGTCGACCGGACGTCACCCTTTGGCCCACTTGACCCACCCGTCGACTCGCTCTTTCACGACGCGGTTGACGCGTTTGCCGAACTCGTGCGGCTACCCGTCACCTGGCTCGACCAGGCCTCGGTGTTCAGCGACGGTGACCCCGACCTGGACTGGTTCACCGTCAGCGCCCCGGAACATATTTCGGCCCTGGGCCGTGCCTGGGTGATGGATCACATGGACGAGTTCCACGTGGCGACCCGGGAGTTCTTTGGGGCGGGGCTTGATGTTGACATCACTGACTACCTCGGTGCGCGACGTCGGCGCTACCTCTACGTGCGACGAATGGATCAACTCCTGGAGGGAGGGGGTGCACTCCTTACGCCCACCGTGGCCGCCCCGGGATGGCTCGCCGACGGACGCATGAACGAAGAGTCCGAAGTGCACGGTCTCGCTCCCGAGACCCTCTCGACGGTCGTGCAAAACATCACCGGTCATCCCGCGCTGAGCCTTCCCTTCGGTCAGCTTCCTTCGGGTCTGCCCTTTGGACTGCAGATCACGGTGGAGCATTATCGCGATGAAGCTCTGCTTGATATCGCCGACGTCTTCGAGCGCGAGTATCCCTGGCGCCGCACCGCTCCCGGCTACGAATCCCTCGACATCGCATTGGATCTCGACTAGCCGTGTCCCACGAGGGAACATTCGTGGAACACTGGAGACGTGTACGTACCTCCTCTGTTCGCGGTTGACGACGACGAGGCCTGGCGAATCGTGAACGACGCCGGCGCAGGTTTTTTGGTCATCCAGACCGAAAGTGGACTCGCCAGTGTCTACGTGCCAGTCATCGTGAGTGACGATCGGCGAACGATTCGCACGCACGTGGCCAAGGCGAACTCGTGGTGGAAGTCGGTGGAGGACGGCAGCGACGTGCTGGCGCTATTCCTCGCGGCGAGTGCCTACGTGACTCCCTCGTACTATCCCAGTCGGCTCGAGAATCCTGGCGTGGTGCCGACGTGGAACTACGTCGCCGCCGAGGTGAGTGGACGCGCGACGATCCGCGACGACGAAGAGTGGAAGATGGCTCAGACCACCGCGGTCACGTCGCATTTCGAACAAGGGCGCGATCCTGAGTGGCGCGCGGACGATCTTGACGTTCACTATCGCAAGGTGCAACTCCGGGCCATCGTCGGGATAGAGATCGAAGTGATCTCCATCGAAGGCAAGGCGAAGCTTTCACAAAACCGTCCCGACGTGGACCGACGCAGCGTGCGCGAGCACTTTGTGGAGGGATCGCTGGCCGAGCGCAACGTCGGCCAACGCATGCGCGGTGACTGAGTAAGCGTTTCGGCTCGGCGCACCTGAGCCGTTTCTAATCATGAGTCGGCGATCGTCCGGTAGCTCCACTATCTTTCTTGGCAGTGCACCGAGTGTGCCGATGGAGCAGTGAGGCTTCATCAAAGGGGGGAATATGAGCGAAGCTTTCACGCCGGAGTCTTTGGGCGCCAAGGTGCCCGTCGTGCCAGGCGAGCACGACCGCTTGCGACAGGGAGCGCTGGGACTCTTCGATATTTCGACGGCCACGATGGCCAATATCGGACCGGCCATGAGCTTCTACTTTGGTTTTGGTTTCCTCGCCTACACCGCCGGACTGGCCTCGCC
>JBEKYI010000143.1:0-2451 GCA_049511155.1 Acidimicrobiales bacterium | reverse complement strand
GCCACGTCGGCTCGGACTCCTCTACGGCCGCCTTCTTGGCGCGCATGCGCCCGGGTAGGGAGGGATAACGCGGCAGGTTGATGCCTTCCTTCACGGAGACAACGCAGGGAAGTTGCAGTTCGAAAAATTCGTCGCCACCACGAAAGTCGCGCCTTGCCAGTGCCGTGCCCTCGGTGAGCTCCAGGTTCTTGATGCCGCTGGCGATAGGCCGTCCCAGTGCGTGGGCCACGCGAATGCCAACCTGGTAGTCGCCGGTGTCGGGCGCCTCATTGCCGAAGAGGATCAGATCGAAGGCCTCTTCGGTCGCTTCGTGCCGGCCAATCCAGTCGGTGATGGCCCGAGAAGTGGCGATCGGGTCCCATTCGCGGCCGTCGGTCTTTAAGTGAACGAGTTTTGTGGCGCCGATCGAGGCGGCGTCGCGGAGTTGCTCGGTGGCCTCGGCGGGACCCAGGGTCAGGACCGAGACCACCCCGCCAAACTTCTCGACGATCCGCACGGCCTCTTCGACCGCGCACTCTTCGTGCGGGCTCATGGTGAAGCCGAGTTGGCGAGTGTCCACTTCTTGTGCGTCGCTGGTGAGCACGATGCGAGCCCCCACCATGGGCACGCGCTTGACGCAGACCAGAACGTTCACCAGGGTTAGCTTCTGACTCGTTCGTTCTCCGGATCGAACAGCGGGGCTGAGCCAACGGTCGCCACGCTGACCGGGTAGAGCTCGCCCAGATACTCGACTTGCAACTTGTTGCCCGCGACGGCGTCCTCGCGTGGCAGGTACGCCAGGAGGATGTGCTTGCCCACCGAAGGGCCCGAGCCGGCGCTGGTGACGTAGGACGGGCGTCCCTTTTCGTCGACCAGGCGCTCGCCGTTGAGGTTCAGTATCGGCTCGCCACCCAACATGTAGCGCAACTCACCACTCGAGGACGTGTGGTCGTCCACCGTCAAGGTGCACAGGAGCGCCACCGGCTGCTCGTCTCGTTGGCGCAGGTAGGCGTCACGGCCGATGAAGTTGTCCTTCTTGACGGTGGGCCGGGCCATGCCGGCCTCGACGAGGTTGTAGTCGGCCGTCAGTTCGTTGCCCATGGCGCGGTAGGCCTTTTCGAGGCGACCCGTCGTCGCGTAGACGCCGATGCCGACGGCGGTCAGCCCGTGAGCCTGACCCGCGGACCAGAGTCGGTCCCAGACCTTGGCGCCCTGCTCGATGGGCACGTAGATCTCCCAGCCCAGCTCGCCGACGTAGGAGATGCGTGACGCCAGCACCGTGACGCCACCCAGTTCGATGTTGCGACACGTGCCGAAGGCGAAACCTTCGTGCGAGACGTCGTCGTCGGTGCAGTCCTCGAGCACGTCGCGCGCCCGCGGACCCCAGAGCCCGAACGTGGTCCAGGCCGACGTGAGGTCGCTCACCTGGGCCGAACCGTCGACTGGCAGGTGGTCAGCGAACCACTTCTTCTCGGCCATGCCCGTCGATCCACCCGTAACCACTCGGAACCAGTTGGGTCCTAGACGCATAATGGTCAGGTCGGACTTAAAACCACCTCGTTCGTCGAGCAGCGAGGTGTAGATGACACGACCCACGGCCACGTTCATCTGGGCCACGGTAAGAGCCTGCACCGCCGCGAGGGCGTTAGGTCCCGTGACGTCAAAGACCACGAAGGCGGACAGATCGACCAGTCCGGCGCTCTCGCGCAGGGCCAGGTGTTCCGCGTTGATGATGGGCGACCACCAGCGAGACTCCCATTCGCTGGATCGCGCCATGACCTGCGACGAGTACTGGCCCACCAGGTTCTCGTTGGTTGCGTACCAGTACGGCCGCTCCCAACCCACCGTCTCGAAGAACACCGCACCGAGTTGGCGTTCCTGTTCGTAGACGGGGCTTCGCCGGGTCGGTCGTCCGGATTCCCATTGCTCGGCCGGGTGCACGATGCCGTACATCTTGTTAAAGCCCTCGCGCGCTCGTCCCGTCACGTGTTCCTTGGTCCGCTGGTGGCTATAGAAACGCGCGATGTCCGCCTCGTGCAGGTCGATCTCGGGCGCCTGTCCGTTCATCCACTCGGCCACCGCTCGTGCGATGCCGGGTCCTTCCTTGATCCAACTGGCGGCGACCGACCACAGACCCTTCACCTCGGGCGTCTCGCCCAGTGCTGGATGGCCGTCGGGTGTCATGGAGATGAGTCCGTTGATGGCGTAACGCACGCCGACCTTCTCGTCACCCAAGAGTTCGGGCATCAACTCCAGGGCGTCGTTGAGCTGGGGATCGAAATCTTCCTGGGTGAAGGGCATCTCTGTGGGTGAGAGGACGGACTGTTCAATCGAGGGGATCTCGTCGGGCGAGACGATGATCGGCCGGTGCGCGTAGGAGCCAACCTCCATGTCGCCGCCGTGCTGGCGTTCGTACATGTTGGTGTCCATGTCGCGGATGATGGGATAGACAATCTCGCCCACGGTGTCGGC
>JBEKYI010000142.1:0-2461 GCA_049511155.1 Acidimicrobiales bacterium | reverse complement strand
AAGACCGCCGTCAGGGCCGAGACCAAACCACCGGGACTGGGCTGCCACGCGTCCGTTCCGTCGACACTGACGTGACGAACGGGAAGTCGGTTGGCCACAACCACCAGGTCGGCCTTGGCCGATCGAGAGTTGACCCGGCCCCTTACCGGTGACGTCGCAACGCTGCTGCCGTCAGTGTCCACCATTGTTGTCGCTACCTGTCCACAGCTTCATGCCCTCGGCGGAGCCTGGAACAGTGGGGATCGTTCCCCACCTCAGGTCATGGTACCCCCGCGCTCATCTTTTCCGGCCGCGTTCCACCAACTGGGCGATCCGGCCACGCCGACCGCCTGTTCGATCACTCGCTGGTCCGCTTCAATCACGTGCAGCACGGCGTCAATGAGCGCGAGGTGGGTCAGCGCCTGGGGAAAGTTCCCGAGGTGCCGACCGGTCTTGGCGTCGAGTTCTTCGCCGTAGAGTCCGAGCACGCTCGCCGAGCCGAGCAGCTTCTCGCAGTTTGTTCTCGCCCACTCGATCTCCCCGATCTTCACGAGCGCCGAGACCAGCCAGAAGGAGCACACGGTGAACGTGCCCTCGTCTTCTCCCCCGATGCCGTCGTCGGTGCGCTGAGCGCGGTAGCGATACACGAAGGGCCCGTCCGCCAACTCTTCGGCGATCGAGAGAACCGTCGCGCGGATGCGCTCGTCGGTGGGTGGCAAGAACCCAAGAATCGGCAGGAGCAAAAGGGACGCGTCGAGTTCGCCCGAGCCGTAGTACTGGCGGAACCGACCACGGTCGTCGACCGCCTTCGCGCAGACCTCTTCATGGATTTCTTGGGCCGCAGCCCACCAGGCGTCGGCTCGTCCTCGCTCACCGCGCAGGGCCGCCAGGCGCGCGCCGCGGTCGGCCGCCACCCAGCACATGACCTTGGAGAACGTAAAGTGCTGGGGCTCACCGCGCACTTCCCAAATTCCCCGGTCCGGTTCGCGCCATAGCTTCAGAGCCATCTCCACGGCCTGGACCACGATGCGCCAGGACCTTTCGCTGAGCGAGTCGCGCGAGCGAGTGTGCTCGAACACGCAGTCCACGATGGCGCCCAGAATGTCGAACTGAACTTGGTTGTAGGCCGCGTTACCGACTCGCACCGGTCGACTGCCGCCGTAGCCCGTGAGGTGGTCGAGCTCGCTCTCGGTCGGCGTCGACGAGTCGTCGACGGGATAGAGAACCTGCAAACTCGCCCGCAGGCGCTTGCCCTCCATCACCCCGCCCTGGGGCTCGAGCACGTCGCCCAGGAACGCTAAGAAGTCGTCGGCCTCAGTGTCAAAGCCCAGGGCGTGCAGCGAGCGCAATGTGAAGGCCGCGTCGCGCACCCAGGTGTAGCGGTAGTCCCAGTTGCGACTCCCGCCGATCTTTTCAGGTAGCGACGTGGTGGGCGCAGCCAGCAGCGCGCCCGAGGGTGCGTAGGTGAGTCCCTTAAGGGTGAGAGCGCTGCGCTGGAGGAACTCGCGCCACGGGTGGTCGGGAAAATGACCCCCGTCAATCCAACCGCGCCAGAAGCGACTGGTCTCGGCTCGACACGTATCGACTTCGGCGCGACTCGTGGGCGCCGGGGCCTCGGTCCAACTGAGCACCGTAAAGGTCGTCTCACCTTCGGTGAGGCGATGACGCGCCCGAACCGCACGGCCTTCAATGCCAAATCGCATGTCACCGGTGAGCGTGAGCTTTGGAAACTCAGAGTTCGTGGTGCGCACCGTCTCGTACGTTGTTCCGGCGTACTCCCACTCCGCGTCAATACGCCCATAGTCAAAGGAGGGCTCGCAGTTCAGAACAACGTCGACACTTCCGTGCAGACACGTGGCCGTACGAATGAGGACGTGCTTCGCGTCGAAGTCCCCGGGTGTGCGACGGTGGTGAGCCGAGCGATCGCCCATGCGGTACCAGGGCGCGACCGCGAGGAAGTCGTTGACGATCAGCCACCCACTACGCGTCTGCCACGTCGTGGCGAGCACCATCGTGCCAGGAACGTACTGACGGTGTGCGGGCACGGCGCTGTCGGCCGGCGCCAGGCGAAACGAACCCGCGGCGCGGTCGAGCAGAGTACCGAACACGCTGGGGTCGTTGGGCTTGGGGATGCACATCCACTCAATCGCCCCCGTTGGTGCGACGAGCAGAGTGTTCTCGCAGTCCGAGAGGATGGCGTAGTCCGCAATCGGCGGAAACAGGGTCTCGATCGTGTCTTGACTGGGGATTCCGCCGTGGTAGTAGTCCCCGAGCGGAGACGAGGTGGGCGACAGGACACGTCGCGGCCATAGGCCAATCCGGTCATCCAATGAACGTTCAATTCGAGAACTCTCTCGGGTCACGATGGCCGATCCTTTCGTATCTTGAGTTCACTCTGCATACCAACCGGCCATTCGTGTCGGCGATACGTGGGGAATTTTAGTGTGATTTACACCTCGGTCCGTGCACGCTCGGAACTTTT
>JBEKYI010000141.1:0-2462 GCA_049511155.1 Acidimicrobiales bacterium | reverse complement strand
CGTGCACGAGCCCATTTCCACCCGCGAGGTCTGCCACCACCGTCTCAACGGTCGCGTCATCGTGTGCAAAGGGCGAACGCTCGTCGACCAGCACCAGGTCCACCTCCACTCCGTGACGCACCAAAGCGTCGAGATGGTCCTGGAGGGTGAAGCCTTCGGTCTCGGGTATCTCGGCGCGCAAGTTGGCGACGTAGAACTTCTTCGCCCGGGTGCCCGCCAACGCCTGGGTGATTCCCGGCACCACGCAGGCGGCGATCACGCTGGTGAAGAGCGAGCCCGGCCCGATCACCACGACGTCGGCGCGCTCGATGGCCTCGACCGCCGCGATGGGTGCCGCCGCGTGGGCGGGCTCGAGGCTTACGCGTCGGATCGTCGAGGACTTCGCCACGCTGGTCTGACCCCGCGTGTCGCCTTCTTCGGTCGTCGCCAAGAGCACGACGCCTTCGGTGCTGGCCGGCACGATCGTGCCCGTGACGCCCATGACCTGGGCGAGCGCGTGCACCGACTCCTCTAAGTCGCCCGTGGCGTCAATCAAGCCGACCAGCAGCAGGTTGCCCACCGCGTGACCGCTCAGTTCGCCCACGGAGAATCGATGTTCGAAGGACGTGGTGAGGGGATTGTCCGGGTCGGCCAGCGCCACCAGGCACTTGCGCAGGTCGCCCACCGCCGCCACGTTCAACATGGCTCGCAGTCGACCGGTCGATCCCCCGTCGTCGGCCACCGACACCACTCCGGTGACTTCGCCCGAGAGCCGCTTGAGGGCCCGCAACGACACAGCGGTGCCGTGGCCTCCACCGACGGCGACGAGCTTCATCGAGCGATATCGCGATGAAAGACCGGGGCGTCGACGTGCAGGCGCCGACGCACCTCCTCGCCGATGGCCACGCTGCGATGACGACCACCGGTGCAGCCGATGGCGATCGACAGGTACGATTTGCCCTCGGCGGCAAACGCGGGGATCTGCCACTCGAGCATGCCCACGACATCGTCGATGAAGTGCTGGGCCGGCTCTTGTTCGAGCACGTAGCGAGCGACCGGTTCGTCGAGTCCGGTGAGCGGGCGCAGTTCGGGGATCCAGTGCGGGTTGGGCAAGAAGCGGCAGTCAAAGACGATGTCCACGTCACTGGGGATCCCGTAGGAGTAGCCAAAGGTAACGAGCGAGACCCGCAACGACTCCATGGCCGCCACGTCGGTGAACGTCTCGACGATGCGCCGGCGCAGCTGGTTGGTGTTGATCGAACCGGTATCAAACACGAAGGCGGCCGCGTCGCGAATCGGGGCGAGCAGGGCGCGCTCGTGGGCAATGGACTCCGCGAGCGTTGCCTCATCGAGGGGGTGACGGCGACGTCCTCCCTCGTAGCGACGAATCAGCACGTCGTCGGGCGCGTCTAGGAAGAGGATCTTCGCATCCCCGTGGTGCTGGGCCAAGTCCTCGCGGACCCTCAAGAGGTCCTCGGGCTCGAGGCCCCCCGATCGCCCGACGATGAAGGCGATGCCCGGGTACTCGTGCGCGTCGGCCGAGGCCAGCTCACCGACGCGACTCACGAGTTCGAGCGGCAAGTTGTCGATCACGAACCAACCGACGTCCTCCAGGGCGGCAGCGACCGTCGATCTCCCCGCGCCCGACATGCCGGTGACCAACAAGACCTCACTCATCGTCCCTGTCCTTCGTGGGTCGCGGCGCGGCGGGCGCCTGCAGATGATCGTAGAGCCTGGTCGCAACGTCCCCGGGCAGCCACGTCAAAGCCGTCAACTCCTCAAGCGTCGCGTGACGCAACGCGTTCAGAGAACCGAACACCTCCAAGAGCCGATCACGACGCGCGGGCCCGAGTCCCTCGATGCCCTCGAGCGAGGAGGCGACCATCGACTTGCCGCGCTTGGATCGGTGAAACGTGATGGCGAAGCGATGCGCCTCATCACGAATGCGCTGAACCAGATACAGGCTTTCTGACCCGCGCTCGAGCGCGATGGGCGTCGACGACCCCGGGCGAAAGAGCAGCTCTTCACGCTTGGCCAGGGCGGCGAACTCCACCAGTCCCCCTAGCTCCAGCGAGCGCGCGGCCTTCTCGGCGGCGTGCAACTGGGGGACACCCCCGTCGATGATGATCAGATCGGCACGGCGAAACTTGGTGTCGTCCTGATGCTCTTCCCAGTGCGTGAGACGCCGACGCACGACCTCTTCCATGGCGCCCACGTCGTCGTTGCCCAGGACCTCGCGCACGTTGAAGTGCCGGTACTCGCCCTTTACCGGCAGTCCATCTTCGAACACGACCATCGAGCCGACGTAGTTGGTCCCCTGGAGGTGGCTCATGTCGAAGCACTCGATGCGATACGGCGGCTGCTCCAGGCCGAGGGCGGTGCCGAGCTCCTGGAGGGCTCGCGAGCGCACGTTGTGATCGGCCTGGCGGCGCAGGGAGTCGCGCGCAATCACCGACTCGGCGTCGTGCGCGGCCAGTTCGACG
>JBEKYI010000140.1:0-2487 GCA_049511155.1 Acidimicrobiales bacterium | reverse complement strand
GAGTCCCCAGATCGCCAAGCAGCTCCTCATGGTGGGTGGACTCGATCGGTACTACCAGATTGCCCGGTGCCTGCGCGACGAAGACTTGCGCGCGGACCGACAGTTTGAGTTCACCCAGATGGACATCGAGGCCAGTTTCGTCACCCAAGACGACGTGTTCGCTTTCGTGTCGCGCGCGGTGCTCGATGGGGCCGAAGCGGCGACCGGCGTGCGACCGGGAGAGATCGGCACGACGACCTGGGCTGACGCGCTCGACCGCTACGGCACCGACAAGCCGGATCTGCGCTTTGGCATGACGCTCGTTGACCTGTCCGAGGCGTTCGTTGCGAGCGAGGTCAAAGCATTCTCCGCACCCGTGGTCAAAGCGATGCGCGTGCCGGGCGGGGCGTCCTTTGCCCGTTCGCGCTTGGATCAACTGACCGACCAGGCGAAGAACCTCGGTGCCAAAGGACTCGCGTGGTTCCGCGTCACGAGCGATGGCCTCGACTCACCCCTCGCTCGATTCCTCAGTGAGGACGAAGCGATCGCTCTGTCCACCGTGGACGGGGCGCTCGAGGGCGATCTGGTGTTGGTGGTGGCCGATGAGTACGAGTTGGCCTGTCACGTGCTGGGCGCGTTGCGAGTGGCGATCGGCTCGCCCCCAGTGGGCGAAGGTCCGCACCACTACGTCTGGGTGACGGACTTTCCGATGTTCGCTGGTCGCGACGAAGACGGAAACCTAGAGGCGGCCCACCACCCCTTTACGATGCCCCACCCCGAGGATCTCGCACTACTCGAGACCGACCCGCTCAAGGTGCGAGCTCAGGCCTACGACCTCGTGTTGAACGGATGGGAGTTGGGGAGTGGTTCGGTACGAATTCACCGCGCCGATATCCAGTCACGCGTCTTTCGAGCGTTGGGCATCAGCGACGACGAAGCGCAGAATCGCTTCGGATTCCTCCTGGGGGCGTTTCGGTACGGCGCTCCGCCCCACGCGGGCTTCGCCTTCGGCATTGATCGGCTGGTGGCGATCTTCGCGGGTGAGGAGAATATTCGTGAGGTCATCGCGTTCCCCAAGACCCAGTCCGGCGCGGATCTCATGACCGGCGCGCCCAAGAACATCACCGAGCGCCAGTTGCGCGATCTGCACGTGCGCTTTACGAAAGCGACGTGAGCCACGTCACTCTTTGACGAAGCCGCGAGCGAGCGCCTCCGTACGGCGGCGCCTCTCGCCGAACTGTTGCGGCCCAAGACCCTCGATGAGATCGTCGGTCAGGACCATCTGGTAGGCCCGCAGGGACCACTGCGACGACTCGTTGAGACTCGTCAGCTCACCTCGATGATTCTCTGGGGACCGGCCGGTACGGGCAAGACCACCCTGGCGCGGATACTCGCCGGCGCCGCGGGATACGAGATGGAGAGTCTCTCGGCGGTCACGAGCGGCGTGAAGGATGTGCGCGAGGCGATCGCCCGGGCTCGCGAACGCCTCGGCGAACGCGGAGTCAAGACGGTGCTCTTCATCGACGAAGTGCATCGCTTCAATAAGGCTCAGCAGGATCTGCTGTTGCCGGCCACCGAAAGCGGTGTGGTGGTCTTGATCGGGGCCACGACCGAGAACCCGTACTTCGAGGTGAACGCAGCACTCATGAGTCGTTCCACCCTCTGGCGACTGCGTCCGCTCACCGACGACGAACTCGTCACCTTGATCGGTCGCGGGTTGGAGTTACGCGGCGCGTCGATCTCGGATGCCGCGCGCGAGGCGATCGCCGCCTCGGCCGACGGCGACGCGAGAAGTGCGCTGACCACGCTGGACACCGCGATCACCTTGGCGAGTGCGACCAGCGAGCCCGCGATGGTCGAACTCGAGGACGTCGCGCGGGCTCGAGACGGTCGTCTGTACCACCAGTCGGCCGACACCCACTACGACCAGATCAGCGCGTTCATCAAGTCGGTTCGCGGATCAGACCCCGACGCCGCGCTGTTCTGGATGGTGTCCATGCTCGAAAGTGGCGAGAGCGCGCGCTTCATCGCGAGGCGCTTGGTCATCCTGGCCAGTGAGGACGTGGGTCTCGCTGCCCCACTCGGTCTGCTCGTGGCGGAGTCGGCCGCCCGGGCCGTGGAGTTCATAGGGCTCCCCGAAGCTCGCCTCACACTGGCTCACGCGACACTCACCTTGTCCCTCATGCCCAAGAGCAACTCGGTCACGCGTGCTCTGGGAGCGGCGACCGCCGCGGTCCAAGCGGGCGGGCTGGTCGAAGTTCCTGCACACCTGCGTGACGCGAGCTACGCCAGTGCAAAGAAGATCGGTCACGGCAGCGAGTACCAGTATGCGCACGACTATCCGGGCGGTTGGGTCGACCAACAGTACTTACCCGATCGATGGAAGGACGCCACGTTCTACGAGGCATCGCCCTACGGTCAAGAGTCGTCACTCGCCGAGATGTGGCGATTGCGAACCGGCCGCTCCCACCAGGATGAACCCGAGGCGCCAGTAGAGTAACTCGGATG
>JBEKYI010000139.1:0-2505 GCA_049511155.1 Acidimicrobiales bacterium | reverse complement strand
GCTCTACGCGCGCGTGGCGCTGGCCCAAGCCGAGGCCGGGGCCGACGTGGTCGCGCCCAGCGGCATGATGGACGGCCAGGTCGGAGAGATCCGCGGTGCTTTAGAAGAGAACGGGTACAGCGAGACAATCATCCTGGCTTACGCCGCCAAGTACGCCAGTGGCCTGTACGGACCTTTTCGCGAAGCGGTCGGCGTGGAGATCGCCGGAGGCGGAAACCGCAAGGGCTACCAACAGGACTCCAGTAACCGGCGCGAAGCACTCCTTGAGGCTCGCGCCGACGTGGAACAGGGCGCGGACATCGTGATGGTGAAGCCCGCGATGACGTACTTAGAGATCGTGAGTGACTTGAAGTCAGCGCTCGACGTGCCCGTGGCCGCCTATCACGTGAGCGGCGAGTACGCCATGGTGAAGGCCGCCGCCGAGAAGGGCTGGATTGACGGGACGGCCGTCGCCCTCGAGCAGTTAACGGCGGTGCGACGTGCGGGCGCCGACTTCGTCTTGACCTACTTCGCTCGCGAGCTTGCGGAGGAGTTGAGTCGTTGAGTTCGAATCAGTCGTGGTTCGATCGCGCCCAAGCCGTTATCCCGGGAGGCGTCGACTCACCGGTACGTTCCTTTCGCTCGGTGGGGGGCACGCCGTACACGGTGGCCAGTGGTGACGGGGCCTACGTCACGGACGTGGAGGGTACGCGCTACCTCGACTACGTCCAGTCCTACGGGGCCTCACTGTTGGGTCACGCCCACCCGTTGATCGTAAAGACGTTGCAGGAAACGGCGACCCAGGGCACCACGTTCGGTGCTCCCACCCCCGGCGAGGTACTGCTGGCGGAAGCCATGACCTCTCGAGTCAAGGGACTCGAACAGGTGCGACTGGTCTCCTCGGGTACCGAAGCCACCATGAGCGCGGTGCGACTGGCGCGCGGTTTTACAGATCGCAACAAAATTCTGAAGTTTGACGGTTGTTACCACGGCCACTCCGACGCTCTTCTCGTCGCCGGAGGGAGCGGTGTGGCGCAGATGGGACTGCCCGGTTCGGCCGGCGTGACGCAAGGCGCGGTCAAGGACACGATCGTCGCGCCCTACAACGAAGTCCCGACTCTCGATGACTCCGTCGCGGCCGTCCTCGTCGAACCCGTCGCCGCCAACATGAACTTGGTGGCGCCGCTGCCCGGCTTTTTGGAGCATCTGCGCCTTGAGTGCGACCGCGTCGGGGCGCTGTTGATCTTTGACGAAGTCATCACGGGCTTTCGTCTCGCCCAAGGTGGGGCCGAGGAGTACTTTGGCGTGACGCCCGACCTCTGGTGTTTTGGCAAGGTCATCGGTGGGGGACTTCCGGTCGGTGCCTTTGGCGGAAGTTCGCGCGTCCTGTCCTCGCTCGCGCCCCTCGGAGCGGTGTACCAGGCGGGGACCTTGTCGGGCAATCCGTTGGCCACCGCCGCCGGCGTCGCGGTGTTAGATCACGTCACTCCTGATGATCTCTCCCTACTGGTCGAGCGCGTGACCAACTTCGCTCGCGAACTGCGTGAAGCCCTGTCGGACGCCGGTCTCTTTGCCCTCACGCCCAGCGTGGGCGCCTTGATGGGCTTGTACCTGTCGACCGAAGAGGTCAGCGCTCCACGAAACTTCGACGAGGCCAAGATCCTCTGTGAGAACGGTCTCTACCGGAAGTTCTTTCACGCGATGTTGTCGCGCGGCGTGGCGCTCGCACCCGGTGCCTACGAGATCCTCTTCGTCTCGCTCGCGCACACCAAAGACGATCTCGAGCGCACCGTCTCGATCGCCAGCGACGCGGCGAAAGACGCGCTGTCGTGACCACCCTGCGCAGTGAAGACTGGGCGGTACGTCCGTCGTTCGTGCCCAACGGCCCCACCTCGCCGGTCGTCTTGCTGGCCGACGACACGACCCTCACGCAGCTCGCCGGCATTCCGGCCGTCGCCTGGCAGACGCCGTGGAGCGAGATCTCCAATCTTGAGCTCATTCGCTTCTCTCACCAGATGGCGCTGTTCGCCACGATCGGCGGAGTCCGCTACTGCTGGCGCCACCGCGAACTCACCGACTACGAGGCAGTGCGAGCGCTCGTTCTCGAGCACGGCGGCGTTGTCACTCGCCGTCGCCGTCGGGCAGGTGTGCTGTCGGTGGTCGCGGTCGTGGTCGTGGCGAGTTTCGCGGGCGGCATCGCGGCCTGGTTTAACCGGGGGAGTCACCACGTCAACGAACTCGCCGCGGCCAACTCGGTGAACCTGACCTTGAACGACCTGCCGAGTGGTTGGTACAAAACGTCCGACGCGGTCCTCAACTATCTGGTGCCCACCTCGGGAAAGGTGTTCCGATTCAGCAACACGACCACGACCACCGCCCCTCCCCAGAACAGTTCCTTCGCTAAAGCGGCCTCGGTCTTTCAGACGTGCCTCGGCGTCTCTAATCGCCAGGACCGTATTTATGGGGCCGCGGGACAGTCACCTGACATCCAAGTCTCGTCGCCGGTCTTCACCACTAACGCCTTGG
>JBEKYI010000138.1:0-2514 GCA_049511155.1 Acidimicrobiales bacterium | reverse complement strand
AAGAGTCCCTCATCGCGGCGGCGCCCCTCGTCGCCCAGGTGCGTCACACCAAGGGTGCGCAACTGCTTCCGATCGACTCAGAGCACTGCGCCATCCATCAGTGTCTCGCCAGTTCGCCGGCGCATCCGGGCTACCCGGACGTGAAGCGGCTCTTACTCACCGCCTCGGGTGGTCCCTTTCGCGGGTGGAACGAGGAGCAGCTCAAGGGCGCGAGTAAAGAGGACGCCCTACGCCATCCCACGTGGTCCATGGGAGCGAAGATAACGATCGACTCATCGACGCTGATGAACAAGGGCCTCGAAGTACTCGAAGCGTCCGCTCTCTTCGGCATCGAAGTAGACCGAGTTGATGTGGTGGTGCACCCGCAGTCGATCGTGCACTCGATGGTTGAGTACGTCGACGGATCGGTACTGGCGCAACTGTCGCGCCCGGACATGCGCCTACCGATCGCCTACTGCCTCGGACTGCCAGAACGTCTCCCACATCACTACGGCCAACTCGATTTTTCCAAGGCCTTCGAACTCACCTTCGAGCCGCCGGACCTCGTCGCGTTTCCGGCGTTGCAGCTCGCCTACGACGCCGCTCGACGAGGCGGCGCTGCGCCGGCGTGGCTGAGCGCGGCCAATGAAGTGGCGGTGGCCGCGCTTCTCGCCGAGGTGATCAACTGGTGTGACGTGATACCCGTAGTGGCCTCCACCATGGATCACTACGTGGACGATCCACTGGCCTCGTTGTCCGCGTTGTATGAAAACGATGCGCTCGCTCGTCGGTGGGCGCACGATAGCCTCGATAGGTGACCGAAGAAGCATCTACGTCACTGCGTCAGTCCCCGGTGGCGCTGCTCGTCGGCGTCATCGCTTTTGTCGCGCTGTTGACCTGGCTGGTGGGCTGGGCCCTGCCGCTCGTGATCTTTCTCATCATCTTGATGGTGATGGGCCACGAGTTCGGCCACTTCATCACCGCCAAGCGCGCCGGGCTTCTGGTGACCGACTTCTTCGTGGGCTTTGGACCAATTATCTGGTCGACCACTCGCGGCGAAACGCGATACGGCGTGCGGGCGCTGCTGCTGGGAGGCTACGTGAAGGTGCCTGGTATGACCTGGGGAACGCCGGTGGATCCGGCGATCGAGTCGCGCACCTACCGCGAGGCGTCGTACCCGAAGAAGGTGCTCTTCGCCTCGGCCGGCTCGATTATGCACCTCATCATGGCCCTCGCTCTCGCTTGGGCGTCGCTGGCCTTCATTGGCGTGCCGTCGTCAACCCACGTCGGCATCCTCGCCTTCGACGCGTGGCAGGGGCATAAAGAGAACGCCGCGCAGCTCGCCGGTCTCAAGGTCGGTGACCAGATCGTGAAGGTGGATGGCGTCACCATCACCAACGAAACGCAGCTGGCGAACTTGGTGCACCGCTCCGCTGGCAAGCGACTCACGTTGCTCGTTGATCGTGATGGTCGCGATCTCACCCTGCACGCCACGCCGGCGAGCGGGACGAAGATCAAAGAGGACGGTGAGACGCTCTCCTCGGGAGGCTACATCGGCATTCAAGTAGGAGATCTCACCGTGCACGAATCGGCTCTGGCGGCCATCCCGCACGCCGTTACGCAGATTGGCAACACCATCGATGAAGCGGCCCACGCGCTGGTGCATGTTTTTTCACCCGGCGAGTTCGCCAGTCTCTTCCACCAGGTCTCTTCTCCCGCCGCCGCTACCAACGTCAAGAACGAAGACACCCGGCCAGTGTCCATTGTGGGCGTGGGGCGTATCGCGGTGGAGGCCGCTAACGCGGGCCCCGGCCAGCTGATTGCCATACTGGTCGCGGTCAACATCTTCGTGGGCGTCCTCAATATGCTGCCGATGTTGCCTCTCGATGGCGGCTACGTCGCCATCGCCACCTATGAGCGTCTGCGCACCCGGCGAGGTCAACCGCGCTACCACGCTGACATCAACAAATTGGCGCCCGTAATCTACGCATTTATGGGCGTACTCCTCGTTCTCTTTGCCTGCACGCTGTATTTGGACATCGCTCACCCCATCGCCAACCCCTTCGGCTAGGCGCTCCGACGGAGGGCCGGACGCGGCAGAATGGGGGTATGGACGTAACCGCAACTCCTCTTACCCCTCGTCGCAAGACCCGCCAGATCTCGGTCGGCTCGGTGAAAGTGGGCGGTGACGCGCCGGTCTCGGTGCAGTCGATGACCACCACCAAGACCGCCGACGTCGAAGGCACGCTCCAACAGATCTACGCCCTCGCGGCGAACGGCGCTGACATCGTTCGCTGCACCTGTAACGAACAGGCGGCAGCTGAAGGCCTAGCCCAGATCGTGCCGCGCTCGCCGGTCCCCATCGTCGCCGACATCCACTTCCACGTCGAGATGGCTCTTGCTGCGCTCGAGGCGGGCGTGAATGGACTTCGACTCAACCCTGGCAACCTTCGCAAGGCCGAAGAGATCAAACTGGTGGCGAGCGAAGCGCGAGACCGCGGCGTGCCGATTCGTATTGGCGTGAACGCGGGGTCG
>JBEKYI010000137.1:0-2534 GCA_049511155.1 Acidimicrobiales bacterium | reverse complement strand
GCCCTCTCGTGCGAGACCCTTCAAGAGATTACGGACCCACCTGATGCCGTCAGGGTCGAGTCCGTTGACCGGTTCATCGAACAACAAGATCTCGGGATCTCCGAGGAGCGCCGCGGCGATGCCGAGTCGCTGACCCATACCCAACGAGAACTTCCCGGCTCGCTTGCCCGCCACCGGCGTCAGCCCCACGAGGTCGAGCAGTTGGTCGACCCGTGCACCCGGGATGTGGTTGGTCTGGGCGAGCATCGTGAGATGCGCCCGCGCGCTACGTCCGGGGTGGATGGCCTTGGCCTCTAAGAGCGCGCCGACCTCTCGCAGTGGCCACTGCAGGTTGTTGAAATGCTTGCCCTTCACGGTGACGTCGCCCGCGGTCGGCGCGTCTAAGCCCAAGATCATGCGCATCGTGGTCGATTTGCCAGAACCGTTCGGTCCGAGGAATCCCGTGACGACGCCTGGTCGAACCGTGAAGCTCAGCTTTTCCACGGCGTGCTTGTCGCCGTAGTGCTTCGTCAGTCCCTTGGCTTCGATCATCGGTGCTCTCCCGTCGCGGCCGCGACAGTTGCAGCCACCTCTAACCTACGGGCAGTTCACGAACGTCGAAATCGGTTAGAACCCTCAGGGCACTAGTGCACGAGGCCTAGGTCTCAGGGTTTTCCCTCACAAAATCCGTCGACGTCGCAATGAGTTCACGTGGCCGAAGAGGGCGATGAATCGTCGGTCGGGCCGGACTCGACGTAGCGCCGCAGGGCGTTCACGTAGCGCCGAGTGATCGAACGCTGAAGGGCACGACCCAGCGGTCCGGCAAGACGGGCCAACGGATCGACCGGTTTGGAGAAGGCGCTCACGGTGAAGAACGTGGCGCCGTCTCTACGTTCGACGACGAAGCTCTCTTCCCCACTTTCGGGGTGACCGGGCAACGTGCCGTAGGCGAATCCGAACGAGTCCGCGTCCTTGAACACCGCCACAATCCGGCACGGCACGACGACGCGCAGGGGGCCGATCGTCGTGACCGCGATGATCGTCGCGTCCGGCTCGACCGAATCACTCGGGAACACCTGTAGACCCGCACCCTCTTGGACCGCCCACGTGCGAAGTCCGGCGACCGCTCGATCGAACGATGACGCCTGGCCGATCCGCTCCCGGCGACGAACGTGGTGATACCCGCCCGGCAACTCCGCGTCGCGCGACGCGCCAACGTCGCGGTAGGTAAGCGACGCCTTCTGCGCCGCTGCCAAGAGGGCGGCGACCTTCGCGGAGTCAAGTCGGCGTAGCGAGATCACTCCTCAGTGCTACCAGAGAGCGCGAGCCCATACCGCGGATGAATGCTCCGTATCGATTGGCGAGATGTGCTCGATTTGCTTGCCGTCCGGACCCATCAATGGGTGCGTTCCTTAATAGGAAGGCCTCGCAGTGATGCCTAAGATTGGCGAGGCGCCTGGAAACGGGTCAGTAACAGGGAGAGTGCGTGACTGCTGTGGAGAGTTCGACGAAGGTGGTGCTCGGGGGCACCCGAGGTGGTCCGGAGACTCCGACGTTGCGACAAGACCGCTGGTGGATCCAGCCCGTCGCCATCGTGGCGATCCTCACCGCCTTCATCATCTACTCGACCTGGGCCGCCTTCCAGAATCGCTACTACTTCGTGGGCGCGAGCATGCACCGCGACCTCATCAGCCCGTTCTATTCGCCCTGCATCGGCGGCGTCTGCGTACCGGGCGCGAAGGCGGGCTTCACCCTCAACTGGTTCCGGCTCTCGCCGGCGCTGCTGATCTTGATCTTCCCGTTGGGCTTTCGCCTGACGTGTTACTACTACCGGCGTAGTTACTACCGCGCGTTCTGGTGGTCGCCGCCGTCGTGTGCCGTCGCGGACGCGCACGGCAAGTACTCCGGTGAGACCCGTATTCCACTCGTTATCCAGAACATCCACCGCTACTTCTTCTACGCCGGCCTGGTCTTCAACGTGCTGCTGACGATCGACGCCGTCGAGGCCTTCCGTGAACCGGGACTCGGCTGGGGCGTGAGCGTCGGCACGATCGTGCTCTGCGTGAACGCGGTGTTGCTCTGGCTGTACTCACTAAGTTGTCACGCCTGTCGCCACCTCTGCGGTGGGCAGGTGAAGAGCTTCAAGGCGCACCCGATTCGCTACCGATTCTGGAAGGTCTTGACGCCGCTTAATGCGAAGCACATGAACTTCGCGTGGGCCTCGCTGCTGTTCGTGGCCTTCACTGACATTTACATTCGCCTCGTCGCGTCGGGCGCCATCACCGACTACAAGATCTTCTAGAAGGACAGCGAGTGATTGACTCCCCCTACGAACACCACGTCTACGACGTGCTGATCATCGGCGCCGGTGGCGCCGGACTCCGCGCCGCCATCGAAGCCAAGCAGCGCGGCCTCACGGTCGGCATCGTCACCAAGTCGCTCCTCGGCAAGGCCCACACCGTCATGGCCGAAGGCGGCATGGCCGCGGCGATGGGCAACGTCTATCCCGAGGACAACTGGATGGTGCACTTCCGTGACACCATGCGCGGGGGCAA
>JBEKYI010000136.1:0-2542 GCA_049511155.1 Acidimicrobiales bacterium | reverse complement strand
GCCGCCCGCGACGTAGGACCAGATCTCCTCTGACATCGCTGACTCCGCGGCGCGCGCGAGTTCGCGGAAGGTCATGGGAAGGGATGGTCGAGTCCCCGCCAGCCCATCGAGATAGATGCCGAGCTGCCAATCGCCGTAGTTCGCCATGAAGTTCCCCCTGGGAGTATCGCGGCCCTCAGCCTGCCACTCGCGCTGGCCTGCGTCACGTCCCCATGAAACTTCTATAGTGGATGTCCCGATTACGAGTTCATCGGCCCGAAACCAGCACCTTCACCGCGAGCTCGGTGGGAATTGGTTGGTGGCTCGCGCCACCTCGTCAAAAGGATGAATCGTGGCTGAAGCAAAAATCACACTGCCTTTGTTACCCCTCAAGTCCGGCGTAGTGCTGCCCGGCATGGTCTTTACGATGGCCCTCGAGTCGGACGAGGCCCGTGTGGCCGTCGAGGCCGCGCGATCAGCGGGCGGACACCTCCTGCTCGTACCCCACATCGAAGGTCGTTACGCCAGCGTGGGCGTCATCGCTGAAGTGATGGAAGAGGGTTCCCTGCCGGGCGGATTGCCCGCGGTCGCCGTGCGCGGGGATCAACGCGCCGCCATCGGGACCGGTGTTCCCGGAACGGGTGAAGCGCTGTGGGTCGAGGCGGAGCCCCTCACCGACGATGACGCCACCCCGGCCGAAACAGAACTCGCCCGCGAGTACCGAGCCGTGCTCGAAAACATTCTGCTGAGTCGCGGGGCGCGACAGGTCGCCGCCCAACTACGCGACATCACCGAGCCGGGCCGACTCGCCGACGTCGCGGGGTACTCCCCAGACCTTTCGCTCAGTCAGAAAGTCCAGATCCTTGAAACGACCGGCGTGGAGGACCGCCTTCGCCTGGTGCTCGGATGGGCGCGCGAGACGCTGGCCGATCTCACGCTTCGTGAGCGCATCAAGACTGACGTCGAAGAGGGAATGGAAAAGACTCAACGCGAGTTCCTTCTCCGCCGTCAACTCGAAGCGATCAAGAAGGAACTCGGCCAGATGGGCGAAGGCGATGACTCCGACCCCGATGACTACCGCACGAAGATTGCCGATCGCGACCTACCCGAGCACGTGCGCACGGCCGTGCTTCGCGAGATTGACAAACTCGAACGTACGAGTGATCAGAGCCCCGAGACGGGGTGGATCCGGACCTGGCTCGACACCGTCTTGGAACTCCCCTGGGGAGTCGAGTCTGAAGATCGTCTCGATGTGATAGAAGCGGCGAGGATCCTCAACAGTGACCACGATGGTCTTGAAGACGTGAAGGAACGAATCCTCGAGCACTTGGCGGTCAGGAAACTTCAGGCCGAGCGCGGACTTGTCCCTGTGGACGGACGCGGTTCGGGGGCGATTCTCGCTCTGGTCGGACCTCCGGGAGTCGGTAAGACGTCGCTTGGCCAGTCCATCGCCAATGCTCTCGGACGCAAGTTCGTTCGCGTGGCCCTTGGTGGCGTACGCGATGAAGCGGAGATTCGCGGACACCGCCGCACCTACGTCGGGGCCCAGCCCGGACGCTTCGTGCGGGCTCTTCGCGAAGCCGGAACCATGAACCCCGTGATCGTGCTCGACGAAGTCGACAAGGTCGGCTCGGACTTCCGCGGCGACCCCTCCTCGGCGTTGCTCGAAGTACTGGACCCGGCGCAGAACCACACCTTCCGCGACCACTATCTGGAGGTTGACCTAGACCTCTCGCGCGTGATGTTCATCGCGACCGCGAACGTGATCGACACGATTCCCGGACCCTTGCTCGATCGGATGGAGATCATCCGTCTTGATGGCTACACCGAATCAGAAAAAGTGTCGATCGCTCGCCACCACCTGGTCGGACGCCAAGTTGAGCGCGCCGCACTGAGGGAGGACGAAGTCAACATCAGCGACGAAGCCCTCCGGGCCATCGCGGCCGATTACACGCGTGAAGCGGGCGTGCGTTCCCTCGAACGAGAGATTGGTCGGCTTCTGCGCAAACTGGCCACGAAGCTCGCCTCAGGAGAGAGCGAAGCGCCGATCAGCGTTGACGCTGAGGACGTGCGCGAATGGCTCGGTCGACCTCGGTTCTACTTCGAGTCGGCCGACCGTACGACTGTGCCCGGTGTCGCCACCGGACTCGCCGTGACCGGAGCCGGCGGTGACGTGCTCTTCATAGAGGCGAGCGTGTCCGACGGCCCCGAGGGTCTCACCCTCACCGGCCAGTTGGGCGACGTGATGAAGGAGTCCGCGGAAATCGCCATGTCCTACGTGCGTTCGCACGCCTCCGAACTCGGCATTGATACGTCTGCGTTCGCGCACAAGCGCTTCCACCTTCACGTGCCGGCTGGGGCAGTGCCCAAGGACGGACCTTCAGCCGGCGTCACGATGACGACCGCCCTGGTGAGTCTCTTGCGCGGCGAACCGGTGCGGCCCATCGTGGGCATGACGGGCGAAGTGACACTACAGGGTCGGGTTCTTCCCATCGGCGGCGTGAAGCAGAAGGTCCTCGCGGCTCACCGTGCGGGCCTTCGCGAAGTGATCCTGCCCGAACGG
>JBEKYI010000135.1:0-2565 GCA_049511155.1 Acidimicrobiales bacterium | reverse complement strand
AAGGGGAAGACCCCTATCGCGCCTACGTGCATGACGGGCATTTGGTCAACGCGATTCCTGGGGACCCCACCTTCGAGTCGTTCTTTCCGTACTTTCCTCTGATGGGGGTGTTCGGCCTTCCCTACGCCGAGTCGCACAAGGGTAAGGGGCTGACCGATCCACGCATCATTATGACGCTCATGAGCATCATCGTGAGCGCGGGAGCCCTCCTTCTCCTTCGGGTGTCGAGGGAACAGAAGATTCGCGTCGCGCAACTGTTGGTTGCCCTACCTACCGGTGCCCTCTTCTTCGCTACCGGGGGCGACGACATGCCCATTCTCGCGCTACTCCTTCTTTCGGTTGCGGCGCTGCAGCGACGACAGTCGAACCTCGCGGGTATCAGTCTCGGTCTGGCGGCCGCCATGAAACTCACGGCGTGGCCCATGGCGGCCGGAGCGCTACTGGTTACGCGGGACAACGAAGGTCGCTCAACCTGGAAGAAAGTGCTGGCCTGGGTGGCGGCCATCGTGGTCGTGACGACCGTTCCCTTCGCTGTTCGACAACCACTCGCCTTCATGTCCAACGTCTTCGCCTTCCCTCTCGGGCTGGCCGGGGTCACGTCGCCCGCCGCGAGCGCGTTGCCCGGGCACATACTCACCACCTGGTTACCGGTGCTCGGTCACGTGTTGGCGCCGGTGTCGTTTTTGATTGGCGGCTACTTCGCCACCAAATACGTCCGTCGTCACTGGCCGCTGACGTTGTCCCAGATGCTCGGACTGCTCGCCATCATCTTCCTCGGGTTGATCTGCGTGGCGTCCGCGACCCGAGTCGGGTACGTGATCTACCCGCTGAACCTGTGGTTGTGGTCCTCGGTTACGAAGGACGCCCCGGTGCCGGCGGAAGAACTGGTCGCCGTCGCTTAGACCGTGTCGGAGTTCTGATAGATGGTGAAGGTCCAGTCGACGCGCGTGGCCGTGGTCTTATTGACGGTCACGCCGAGCTCCCAGTAGAAGCCGTCGCTGCCGGCCTTTTGAAAGAGCGACTGGGCATCGCCGTTGCTCGCCCCCTTGGAGAAGAGGTTCCACCCGCGGGCTTCCAGTTGGGTGTCGAAGAACTTGATCAACGAACCGGGGCTGGCTCCGGTGGTGGCCATGGGCTCGAAGCAGTCGTACTCGCCCGCACCGAGATCGGGGGTGTTCGCGCCGGGTCGAGGAACGGTCTTCTCGGGCACGATGAACGCGCTATCGATATTGGAAGGAACCTCTTCGCTCTGCAAGCAGTACTGCAGTGCGGGGCCGGGCTTCGCGTCGAGTGGCAGACCGCCGACCACCGTCGGGAGGGTCGTGGGGACGGTCACCACGCCCTTGTTGGTCGCGAAATCGATCAGCATGAACACGCCCAGCATGACGACGGCGAGTCCGAGAATTAGCCCCGCCGGCCAGAGACTGGTGGTAGTTGTTAAGGGCGGGCGTGGCGCGGAGGGCACTTCGGGAACATCAGTCACTCACCCCATCCTAAGTGGTCGATCGGACCCCGTCCCTCGCCCAAACGCCAGTCGGCGGCGCTCGTGAGCGCGGCGAGGACGAACGACTTCGCGTCACGCGTGGCGTCGGGCACACTTCGACCAAGCGCCAGCCCCGCGGCGATGGCCGCCGACATCGAGCAGCCCGTGCCGTGATCGTTCGTCGTCACGATGCGAGGTCCGTCGAGCACCGTCAGATCGTCGCGACTCAGCAGAAGGTCGGGGGAGTGTTCGGGGTGGGCGGCGTCGCGCAGATGCCCGCCCTTCACCAGAACGTACAACGGGCCGGTAGCGAGGATCGTGCGTGCGAGATCGCTGACGTGATCCAAGGTGGTGACGTCGCGGACATCAACGTCACACAACACGGCCGCTTCGCTGAGGTTGGGGGTCACTATCTCCGCGAAGGGAAAAAGCGCCTCGCGGTATGCCTCGATGCCGCCGTCACTCATGAGGACGTCCCCACTGGTGGCGACGAGTACCGGATCGACGACGAGGTGGGGAAGTAGCCCCTGACTGGCAAGCGCGCCCACTCGTCGCACCGTGGCGGCGCCGGCCAACATGCCCGTCTTCACCGCGTGGATGGCAAAGTCATCGGTGACGGCGCGTACTTGAGCTTCGACGAAGTCGGGATCGATCTCACTGATGGCATGGACCCCTCGCGTGTTCTGCGCGGTGAGTGCGGTGAGGGCGGTCGTGGCGAAGACGCCAAAGGCATTGAACGAGCGGATGTCGGCTTGGATGCCCGCCCCACCGCCTGAGTCCGAGCCCGCAATAGACAGGGCGACGACCGGTTGCACGCTCTAACCCTAATGAGGGAAGGTGACCGGTACGCTGGGGGCGTGGGAGACCTCTTCAGCGTCGGGTCGTTTACGTCGACCTCGCGACTCGTCGTGGGGACCGGCGGTTTTCGCTCGCTCGACGTTCTCGAGGCCTCGCTTCGCGCGTCCGAATCGACCATCGCGACGGTCGCCCTTCGCCGCGTGGACCCGAACGTAGAGGGCTCGATTTACGATCTCCTGGCCGGGCTCAACGTGACACTTCTGCCCAATACCGCAGGCTGCTAC
>JBEKYI010000134.1:0-2664 GCA_049511155.1 Acidimicrobiales bacterium | reverse complement strand
TGACCTCAGGTCCCGGCATGTCCTCTTGTCCCGCGAACCCCGAGAGAAGCGCGTAGTTCCAATTCCACCCATAGAGCGAGGGGTGGGAAACCAGGTTGTCAAGACTGGCGCCGAAGGTGACGGTGGTGACTAGGACGACGATCGCCAAGACGGCGCCGAGGATGGCCGAACGCACCGGCGCGGCGTCCGAGCGACGCCCGGATCGAAGAGCGAAGCGAAGTCCCGTCGCGACCGATAGTGGCAGGGCGGCCACGCCGACGGCGCGCGATATCCACGACTTTGACTCGGGACGGACTCGACTCTCTCGTCGAGCGACCTCGCGCCGGGCGAATAGAACGGCCAAGACGACAAGAGTGAGAATCAACGCGAGGAAGCCGAGCCCCAGGACGGTCCAATCAAATGAGACTCCGCGGTAGGGGTAGATCGAGCGCACCGGTCCGAGCGGGGCCAGAGGAGACAAGGAGATGGCGAGAGCCACGGCGAGCAGGGCGCCGGACACGATCGCGAGCAGAGGTCCCATGAGTTCGCTCACGATCGTCATTGATCGATCGGCTCCGAGGGCGCGTAACGTTTGACCCTCGTCGCCAGCAACTCGCACGATGCGACCGATCATCTGTGCGCCGACGAGAAGCGCCGCAATTCCAGCGATGGCGCCAAAGACCCCCAGGGCGACGGCTTCGGGCTCGATCTCTTGCTGCGCCTTGGCGATGATCTGCGAAGGGCTGCTGCCTTGGCCGACGCTAAAGCGCGCGATGGGATCGACAGCGTTGACCTCGTGATGAACCTTCGCCACGTTCGCCGTACCCCCGCGCACCTTGATCGCGACTCCCGAATAGTAGGCACAACAGTTCTCCAACTTTTGGGACAAGCGGGGCGAGAGCAAGATGACCCCCGAGCCCAGCTGGTCGATCTCGTCTTCGACAACCGAGCTGTTGAAGACCACTTCCCCAACGATGGTCACTTTGGGAAAAATGTACGGCGGACCGTGGTACGTCGGGGAGGTGGCCTGAGCATCGCTGTAGAAGGGAATGGCGATGACCGAGCCCACGTGCACCCCGATCTCCGAGGCGGCCTGCTGATTGATGACGGCCGTGTTGGGTTGGCTCGCGTTGAAGAGGTGGCCCGAGACGAGCGTCACTCGATCCAGCGTGAGAAACTCCGAGCCGCCGATAATTGTCGGCGGGGTCTCGCCGGGTTCGAAGTGGGTGTGAATTCCTTTGACGCCATTGAGGTTCACGTTGCCGTCGAAACCGACCTCGACCGCGGTGCGCTCGACGTCGGGCAGGTGCGCAATCTTCGAATTGACCGCAGCGTTATACCCGCTGGTGTCCCCGAGTTGGGGGTTGTCAAAGCCACTGAACGCTCGGGTGTCGGAGGGATTCGTACTTCGCCAGTACTCAGGAAAGGACGAGTCTGTTCGTCGCGCGCCCGCGATCGAGGCCATGGCGAGTCCACCCACCAACGCGATCAACAGGGTGAGGCTGAGATAGCTCGCCCAGCGGCGCGAGAAGGTCGTGCGCAGTCGGTACCACGAGACGCGAAAGGTGCGACTCATGCCAGTGTTGACCTCCGAGTGGGATGGAACGTTCTCCAGGAATATTGTCAGCGCGAGGACAACGAGCGCAGGTGGCTGGCAACACTCCGGCGCGTCGTGCTAGCACCTCGCCGACCGCTCTCTAGAAAGTTGGGGTGTTGGGTGGCAGCCCCGTATCGGGAGTGGCTCCTTCGGCGGTGCTAGGCGAGCCATTCGGAGGGGCTGCGGCGGGCTCGACCACCGACGAGGGAGATGCCGCGGCGGTCGTGTCGGCCGGTGGCGAGGTCCACGGCCCTGGCGAGGGCACCGGCGCAACTCCCGCTCGAAGGTGGCCAATTCCCGCGCCGAGCATGATTGAGTTCGGCACGCGCAATACTCCGTCGTCGGTCATGACGGTGACGTAGGTGAGGCCGGTACCGAGTACCTTGACGTCCAAAACGCCAGTGACACCCGAGCGAATCCGAATAGTGTCGCCGACCACAAAGGGTCGAGCGAACAACATGACGATCGCCGCGAACACGTTGCCCAAACTCTGTTGGGCCGCCACACCCAAGATGATGCCCGCGACCCCTGCACCTATTAATAGGTGATCGAGGGAGACTCCGAGCACCGCGAGCAACGCGATGATCAACAGGACGTACCCCAAGCCGTTCGCCACTAAGCGAATGGTCCCTCCCGCTCCCGGGTTCGATTGACGCGTGACCAGTCGACCGATGGCCCGCGAGAGATGGATGATGGCATACGCCCCGGTGATGACCAGCACGACCGCGGCGGCCCAGCCATAGAGCTTTTGATGCAGCGACGAACGCTCCACTTTGCCGTACGCCAGGCCCAGTCCCATCGCAGCGAGCGCGATGGCCGCGGCAGTTGTTCCCATGAACCACTCGGTCTTGAGGGTGTGTTTCGCCGCACTGTGAATGCCTGATGTCATTGAAGTCAACTGTATAGAGAGGTCGCCGCTTCACCCAGCTTCATGCGGATAACGCTGAAAATGCCTCGTGCCGCCCCAGCGAGCGGCTCGCGGGAGCGCCCTAGTGTGGTCTAAGCGACCACAGAAAAGATCATGACGCTCTACAACGACAACGAAGTCATTCGCACAGAAAATTTGACGAAGTCATATCCCGGAATGG
>JBEKYI010000133.1:0-2727 GCA_049511155.1 Acidimicrobiales bacterium | reverse complement strand
AGTTCATTCAGATTTGGGACGACCTCTTAGTGGGACTGCTCTTCATCCAAAACCCCGGAGAACGACCCATCACGGTGGGTCTCGCTATTCTCGCGGCCGGTCGTACCACGTCGATACCCTAGCTGATGGCGGGGTCCCTGCTCAGTGCCCTACCGGCCATGATCGTCTATCTCGTCTTCCAGCGTTATCTCGTAAAGGGCCTCACCATGGGCATCGACCGATGACGACGCGCTCTTCACCTAAAGGAGTATCGGCCCATGGCTGAGATCGATTTTGAGAACATCACCAAGAGATTCGGCGACGGACCCCCCGCCGTCGATCAGCTGTCGCTGCACATCAACGACGGCGAGTTCATGGTGCTCGTGGGACCGTCCGGTTGCGGCAAAACGACGGCCCTGCGCATGCTGGCGGGACTCGAAGAGATCACGTCGGGCACGCTCAAGATTGGCGGGACGATCGTGAACAACACGCTGCCCAAGGATCGCGACGTCGCCATGGTCTTTCAGAACTACGCGCTCTACCCCCACATGACCGTGGCGAACAACATCGGCTTCGCCCTCAAGGTTCGTGGTGACTCCAAAGACGAGATCAAGCGCAAGGTCGCCGAGGCAGCCGCCATTCTGCGACTCGAGGACTACCTCGAACGAAAGCCCAAAGCGCTGTCGGGTGGCCAGCGCCAGCGCGTCGCCATGGGCCGCGCCATCGTGCGCAGCCCCCAAGCGTTCCTCATGGACGAACCCCTGTCCAACCTGGACGCCAAACTGCGCGTCGAGATGCGCCTCGAGATCGCGCGCATCCAGCGCCTCTTGAATGTCGCGACCGTGTATGTAACCCACGACCAGGTCGAGGCCATGACGATGGGTGATCGCGTGGCGGTCATGCGCGATGGTCAGCTCCAGCAAGTCGACACGCCCCAGAACCTCTACGACCGGCCCGCCAACGAGTTCGTCGCCGGCTTCATGGGATCGCCCCCGATGAATCTGCTCACGTGTGAGATTCGCCCGGGAAGTGATCGCATTGAGGTTCTCGTGGGCGAGCAGTCACTCGAGTTCCCGCTCGGCTACGTCGACTCCCACGATCTGCCCGCTTCGGGCGCCCCCGTCGTCTTGGGCGTGCGACCCGAAGACGTGATCATCACCGATGCGAGCGCCACCAACACACTGAAGACCCGCGTGGAGAGATGCGAAGCCCTCGGGTCGGAGATTCTCGTCCACCTGTCTCACGCCGATAGTGCGACCGCTGTCGCAACCCGCGATCCGAGTCGCCGAGAGTTTGCGCGTCGTGCGAGCTTGATCGCCAAGTTGGGTCCGCGCACCTCGGTTCGTGCCGGCGATGTCTTGTCGGTGCAGATCTCACCTGAGCACGCCCACTTCTTCGATGCCGAGAGCGGTCGCACGCTGCATAAGGTGGCCCCGTGAGTCACGTCCTGAGCGTCAATCCCGCCACCGGCGAAAGCGTCGAGCTTGCTGTCGAGGACACGTCGGTGGGAGAGGTAACCGGCCTCGTCCACCTGGCCGCTCTGGCCGCTCCCCTCTACGCGGCGCGACCACTCACCTGGCGAGCCGACCTGCTGCGCGCCATGGCCGGCGAACTAGAAGCCGAGTCCTCCTCGCTGGTCGAAGTCGCCCACCGTGAAACTGCCCTTCCTGTGGCCCGCCTGGAGGGTGAAGTTCGTCGCACCGCCTTCCAGTTGCGATTTTTCGCCGACGTCGTGCTCGACGCCCACTTCCTGGAAGCTTCCATCGACCACGCGACGGAGTCGCCCATGGGACCCCTGCCTGACCTGCGGCGCATGCGCATACCACTCGGTCCCGTGGCGGTCTTTGGTAGTTCGAACTTCCCCTTCGCCTTTTCTGTGCCCGGCGGGGACACCGCGTCGGCCCTCGCCGCGGGCTGTCCGGTCGTCATCAAAGCCCACCCCGCTCATCCCGCCACCAGCCTCGCGTCGTTTCGTGCCCTGGACCGCGCGGCGCGCCAACTCAATGCTCCCGAGGGCCTCCTCGCCTTGGTGTTCGGTCTGGACGCGGGTGTGGCCCTCGTCGACGCTCCCGAGATCAGCGCGGTGGGCTTCACCGGGTCGGTGGCGGCGGGCCAGTATCTGTGGCGGCGCGCCAATGAGCGCCCAACGCCCATTCCGTTTTTTGGCGAACTCGGTTCGGCCAATCCCCTCGTCGTAACGCCCCTCGCGGCGGCCGATCGGCCGAGCGACATTGGCAAGGGTGTGGCCGCGTCCATGACCCTGGGGGTCGGTCAGTTTTGCACCAAGCCGGGTCTGCTCTTCGTTCCGGGTGGCGACGCGGGCGATCAGCTTGTCAACGCACTGGTCGATGAGCTGCGGGACCAGAGTGCCATGACGATGCTGAGCGACTCGATCGCCTCGCACTTTCGCCTCGGGGTCGCCGAGTACGAGAGCGTGCCCGGCGTGCGCTCGCTCGTCACCCATGACGACGGAGAAGGTGCCCACGTGGGGGCCCAACTCTTCGAGGTCACCTCGGACACGTTCGCCGATGCTCATGCGCCTCGGTTGCGAGACGAGTGTTTCGGACCGCTCGCCCTCGTCGTGCGATACGACAACCGAGACCAGTTGCAAAAGGCTCTCACCGCGACCGAGCCGTCGCTCACCTTTAGCATCTTTCGCGGCGTGGGTGAGGATCACGAGGCCGCCTGGCTGCTCGGCTTCGCTCCCTCTCGCGCCGGGCGCATCATCATTGACGGATACCCCACCGG
>JBEKYI010000132.1:0-2741 GCA_049511155.1 Acidimicrobiales bacterium | reverse complement strand
CGGCAATATCGTGCGGGGCAACTTCGGCGTCTCGTTCATCTCCCAGACCACGGTGGCCTCGGTCATCCGCTCCGCGCTCCCGATCGACGCCGAGATCATCATCATCAGTCAGATCCTCGCGTTCGCCGCCGCGATCCCCACCGCGATGCGCTCGGCGCGCAAGCCCGACGGCATCATCGACCGAGTCCTGGGCGGCGTGAGCTTCACGTTGCTCTCCATCCCTCCCTACATCTTGATCGTCGTCCTGGTGCTCGTGATCTCGCTGAAACTCGGCGTCTCGGCGACCGGGCCGTCGGCCTACGTGTCGCTCGGCACGGACTGGATCACCAACCTCGAAAGCCTCTCGTTACCGGCGTTCACGCTCGCGGTCGGCAGCTACGTGGTCTACTACCGCGTCCTGCGCAGCGACCTCATCGCGACGTTGCAGGAGGAGTTCATCACGATGGCGCGTTCGAAGGGCCTCAGCCAGCGACGCATCATGTGGCGCCACGCGTTTCGTCCGTCGTCGGTCGCCCTGCTCGGCGCGGCCAGCGTCAACATCGGCGGGCTCTTGGCGGCCGGCTTCGTGGTCCAGTACCTCCTGCAGATACCGGGTCTCGGCTACACCTTGATCCAGGCGATCAACATGAGTGACTTCCTCGTCGTGCAGGGGATCGTCCTCACCGTGTCCGTGTTGGTGGTCGCGATCAACTTCTTCTTCGACTTCATAATAAATATGGTCGACCCGAGGATCAGCCGTGAGTAGCTACAGCCCTCCCGGCATCAGCATGGCGCTGGATGAGCAGGTGCTGGACGCCTTGGTCAAGGAGGAGCCCGGCGAGCCGTTGGGTCTCTTCTTTTGGATCTGCGTCTTCTGGATCGGACTGAACGTCTTCGGCGCCATCTTCGCCAACGTGTTGCCCATCCCGAGTCCGCTGAACGAGAACTTCAACGCCATCAACGTGGGCCCGGGCCTGCACCATCTCTTTGGCACCGACGACCTCGGCCGCGACATCTTCTCTCGCGTCGTCTACGGTTCGCGCGTCTCGATCACCGTGGGCATCGGGGCGATCATCATCGGCTTCGGCATCGGTGCCCCGCTGGGGATGCTCGCCGCCTATCGCCGCGGACGCTTCGACTCGATCCTCACGACGATCATGTACGTGCTCCTCGCCTTCCCGGCGATCATCGCCACGATCGCGGTGCTGTCGTTCTGGACGCCCCGCTCACTCTTCAAGATCATCGTCGTGATCGGCGTGGCCTCGATCCCGCTGGTCTATCGCGTGATCCGCACCGCGACCCTGAGCGTGGCGACCAAGGACTACGTGATCGCCGCCAAGATCCAGGGCGCGACGGACCGGCGAATCCTGATGAAGGAGTTGCTACCGAACATCGCGCCGATCGCTGTCTCGTTCTTCCTCATCGGCGTGGCGACGGTGATCACGCTCGAGGGTGCGCTGGCGTTCTTGGGACTCTCGGTCAATCCGCCGACGCCGAGTTGGGGCAACATGATCAACGAGGCCCGCACCGTGCTCTCGCAGAACCCCTGGCTCGCGTTCTTCCCCTCACTCGCGCTGTGTCTCTTCCTCATCGCCCTCAACTTCATCGGTGACCGCATCCGCGCGCACTTCGACGTCACGGAGGTGAAGTTGTGAGCGACGACAAGCTGTTGGTCGTCAAGGACCTCACGACGACCTTCTCGACCCGCAGTGGCACGCTCACCGCGGTGAACGGCGTCTCGTTCGAGCTCGAACGCAACGAGACCCTCGGCATCGTTGGGGAGTCCGGTTCGGGCAAGACCGTCCTCTCGCGAACGATCATGGGCCTGCAGTCGCGCGTGAACACGACGGTCACGGGCTCGTCGATCATCGACGGGTTCGAGGTCGTCGGGGCGAGCGAGAACGACAAGCGCGCGATTTGGGGCACCGAGGTGGCGATGGTATTCCAGGACCCCATGACCTCACTCAACCCCGTCATGCGCGTCGGCAAGCAGATCGACGAGGCGCTGCGCGTGCGCCTCGGCATGAGCGGCAAGGACGCCAAGGCCCGGGCCATCGAGCTCTTGGAGCTCGTGGGCATCCCCTCGCCGGTCCACCGCTACAACGCCTATCCCGGCCAACTCTCGGGCGGCATGCGCCAGCGCGTGGTCATCGCGATCGCGCTGGCCTGTTCTCCCAAGCTCTTGATGGCCGACGAGCCGACGACGGGGTTGGACGTCACGATCCAGGCCCAGATCCTGAACCTCCTCGACGAACTGAAGGAGCGACTGAAGATGTCGGTCATCCTGGTGACCCACGACCTCGGCGTGGTCGCCACGCGCACCTCGCGCATCGTGGTGATGTACGCCGGACGGGTCGTCGAGACCGGCACGACCCGCGAGGTCTTCCACCATCACCGCATGCCCTACACCCGAGCCCTCTTGGAGAGCTCACCCAAGGTCTCCAACAAGAGCCACACGCGACTGGTGACGATTCCCGGACGACCGCCGAACCTGCTCAATCTCTCCGACGGGTGCAGTTTCGCGCCGAGGTGTAAGTACGCCACCGATCAGTGCCACCTCGTGCGACCGGAACTGCAGCCCTCGGTCGAGCCCGGTCACTCCTTCGCCTGCTGGAACCCGCTGCCCGTCAACTCCGAAGCGACGCTGCCGTGAGTACTGAACGCACGCCACTGCTCGACGTCACCGACCTCGAGGTCACCTTCTACGTGCACGGTCACGCGGTCAGCGCCGTCGCCGGGGTGAGTTTCACGATCTACGAGGG
>JBEKYI010000131.1:0-2750 GCA_049511155.1 Acidimicrobiales bacterium | reverse complement strand
CCCGCTCAACTCAACGTGACGATCTTTGCTCCGAACATCACCCCGCTCCTTGAGCGCCTGCCTGGGGTTCGCCACGTCGAGGGTTCTCTCTACTCGATGGCCGCTTTTCCACTATCGAAGACGGGCGCAGTTGAGGAGACTCGCGGTTTGTTGTCGGGCAAAGTGACGCCGCTCGGAAGTATTGGCGGTGAGTATTTCAATCAAGACAAGGTCAGTGTGATCGCCGGCCGACTCGCCAATCCGAAGAAGAAGGATGAGTTTGTCGCGACGGCGGCGGCCGAAGAGCTGATGGGGTGGCACGTGGGCCAGGTCATCCCCATGGGGTTCTTCGACGACGTGGCGAGTTCGTCCACTGCGCCCGCAGCGCTCAAACACCCCCGGGAGCGGGTGGTCGAGCACCTGGTGGGCACGGTCGCGTTCTATGACGATCTTGCTCAGGACGAGGTGGATCGTCTGCCGACGTGGCTCTTGTTCACTCCTCCGATCACGGCGCCGCTCAACAAAGGCGCACAGTACATCGACTACGCGCTGCAACTGCGATCAGGCGCCTCGATCAGTCGGGTCGAGCGAGAGCTTGCTAAGGCCGTCCCACCCAAGGTCACCTATACGGTGCAGATCTCGTCGACCGAGGAGAGTCAGGTCAACTTGAGCGTGCGACCCGAGGCCCTCGCGCTCGGGATCTTCGGGCTGTTAGTGGTGTTGAGTGCGCTCTTCATTGCGTTGCAACTGATCGCGCGGGAACTTCGCGCGAATCGCGATGAACAAGAGGTGATGCGGGCCCTCGGAGCTCTACGTCTGGCGATCGTTCTCGATGCGACGGCCCCCTTGGCGCTGGCTTGCCTCATCGGCTCCGCGTTGGCCCTTGCCGTTGCAGTTGGCATGTCACCCCTCTCGCCGCTCGGCCCCGTACACCTAGTGCTGTCGGGCTCCATCCATCTGAACACGACAGTGGTCGTGCCCGGCTGCGCGTTGCTTCTCGTTGTCGCGGTTCTGGGGGGAATCCTGCTCGCCTATCGCTCGACTCCGGGGCGACGTGAGCCAACGCTCGCGGTCTCTGGCGGATCTCGCGTGGCCCGCCTCGGCGCCAGCGCGGGGCTCGGCGCCTCGGCCGTTGCCGGCCTGCACTTCGCCTTCGAGTCGGGCCGCGGTCGACGAGGCGCCCCCGTGCGCTCGGTGCTCGTGGGAGTGGCGCTGTCGGTGGCGCTGTTGACGACCACCCTCACCTTCGGCGCGGGACTGTCGACCCTGGTCGCCCATCCCCGCTTGTATGGCTGGAACTGGGACTACGCCCTCAGCAACACCGGGGGTGGCGTTCCTCCCGCCAGCATGAGGGCCCTAACCCGCAGTCCTCACGTGGCGGCATGGTCACCGGTCACCTTTGGCGATGTTCAGATCAATGGCCAGACCGTTCCCGCCATGTTGGAGCCGTCGCGCGCGGCCGTCGCGCCCCCTCTTCTCTCGGGCCACGAAGTGGACGCCAAGGACCAGATTGTGCTGGGCCAATCGACCCTTACCGCGCTGCACAAGAAAGTCGGCGACCACGTGACATTGCGTTACGGAACCAAAGCGGACGCACCTGCGTATGTGGCGCCCATGCGCTTGACCATCGTGGGCTCGGCGACATTGCCCGCGGTGGGTAGGTCCCAGGAACTCCACCCTTCCATGGGCACCGGGGCGGTTCTCGACAGTGCGGTGATCAACAAGGGTCTCTACGACACTCTCCTGGAGAATCTCGTCGTCAGTGACATCGACATGGTGCTGGTTCGTCTGCGTCCAGGAACCACGCCCGATGAGGGGCGCGCCGTAATGAACCAAGCAGCGCTGACCGGCGACAAGGTGTATCAGGCGCTACCCAATGGGGAGGGCGAGGGTATCTCGATGACCGTGTTGGCGGTGCAGTACCCGGCGGAGATCATCAACTATCGATCCATCGGGGACATCCCGCTCTACCTCTCTCTCGGCTTTGCCCTCGGTGTCGTGATCGCCTTTGCATTCACGGTCGTCTCCTTGGTGCGCCGACGCCGCCGCGATCTCGCGCTACTCAAGACCTTGGGATTCACTCGGCGCCAACTGAGCGAGTGCATTGCCTGGCAGGCCAGCGCGACGGTTCTGACGGGATTGGCGGTGGGTATCCCTTTGGGAGTCCTTGCGGGTCGCTGGCTGTGGGATGAGTTCGCTCGTCAGATCTACGCGGTGCCCTTTGCCACGATCCCCACGCTGTCTCTGGTGATACTGGCGGCAAGTGCCCTCGTCGTGGCAAACGTGATCGCGTACATTCCCGGTCGTAGTGCTGCGCGCGTGGCGGTGGCGGCGTTGCGGGGAGATTAGTGCTGCCTCACTCGCTGCGGAACGTCAGCCCCGGCGACGTACGCGCAGCACTACGACCGGGCCAGGTGGCGGTGAGGATTGCGATCACGATGGTGCCGACACCGACCAGGGCGAGAGCTCCGACCGGCACTGTCGGATACGGCACGGCGTTGATGTCGCGCGCGAATAGGGTCCAGAGTTCCCGACCGAGCAGGATGCCGAGGGGTATACCCACGATCACGCCCACGATCGCGTCGACGCTCGCCTGATAGACGACGGCCGCGGCCGCGGTTCGTCTCGTCAAGCCGAGGGTCTTGAGGATCGCGAGATCGCGACGCCGTCGACGCACCGAGGTGATCAACGTGACGGCGAGCGCTCCCACCGCACCGGCGGCAAGTGCGGCCGCCAGGAGGACGGGGGTCGTGCCGATGGATCGGTAGTCG
>JBEKYI010000130.1:0-2786 GCA_049511155.1 Acidimicrobiales bacterium | reverse complement strand
ATGAGGAGCAACGGCACTTTCACGGGCGCGTTACGTCGGTGGACTTCGTCGAGAACGCCGAGTCCGGGGCCGGCTACCGGGCCGTCCTGAGACCCTGGCTGTGGCTACTGCGAACTGCGACGGACTGCCGCATCTTCCAAAACAAGACGGTGCCGGAGATCATCAAGCAGATTTTCCAAGACTCTGGATTCGCAGATTTCGAAGAGTCGTTGAGTGGTGAGTACGCCAAACGCGACTATGTCGTGCAATACCCTGAGACTACATTCAACTTCGTGTCCCGGCTCATGGAAGAGGTGGGTATCTATTACTACTTCCGCCACACGGCCGACGCCCACACACTCGTCTTGGCCGACTCGATTAGCGCACTAGAGCCCTCGCCGGACTGCGGAGAGCTACCCTATTATCCTCCGGATCAGCAACGCGCGACGCATGTCGATCATGTAAACCGCTGGTTACTCACGCAGCGCGTGACGTCGGGTTCCGTGACGCTGCGCGACTACGATTTCGAGCGCCCAGGCGCGAACCTTACGGCGCAGATCACTTCGCCGAAGGACCACGCCGCCGCCGACGGTGAAATCTACGACTATCCCGGTGGCTACAACGTGCGTGACGATGGGCAGACGCAATCGCGCGTTCGTCTCGAGTGGACGCAGGAGTCCTTCGAGCATGCGGTCGGGCACGCCAACGCGCGCGGCCTTTCTACGGGGGCGCTCGTGGAGCTCACCGGTCACCCGCGCGACGATCAGAATCGCGAGTACCTGGTCACGTGGACGGCTTCGTCGTTGATCGGTCACGATACGCGCTCCGGCAGCGAGGATGGCCCGACGTTCACCTGTCAGTTCGGTGCGATCGACTCGGGCGTTCCGTTTCGTACTTCGCCGAAGGCAAGAAAGCCTCTGGTCGAAGGGCCCCAGACGGCGATCGTCGTCGGCAAGTCGGGTGAAGAGATCTGGACGGACAAATACGGTCGCGTCAAAGTGCAGTTTCACTGGGATCGCAAGGGCACGAGCGACGAAAATAGCTCGTGCTGGGTGCGCGTGGCGCAAGTCTGGGCGGGGACCAACTGGGGCGCCATGCACATCCCGCGCATCGGACAGGAGGTCATCGTCGACTTTCTCGAAGGCGATCCGGATCAGCCCATCATTACCGGGCGCGTCTACAACGGCAGCAACATGCCCCCCTACGCGCTCCCCGGCAACCAAACCCAAAGCGGTATCAAGAGTCGCAGCACCAAAGGCGGCGCCGCGCCCAACGCCAACGAGATTCGATTCGAAGACCGGAAAGGGAGTGAAGAGTTCTACATTCAGGCGGAGAAGGACCTGAACTCGCTCGTCAAGAACAACGAGACGGCGACGGTCAACGTGAATCGGACGCGCCAGGTGGGTGGGAACGATGCACTGACCGTCGGCAAGAACCAGACGATCCAGATCGGGGTCGATGAATCGTTCACGGTGGGCGGTAACGAAACGATCGCGGTGACGGGCAACGAATCGGTCACCATCGGCGGCAATCAGTCCGTGTCCGTCACCGGCAACGACTCCATGAGCTTCGGTGGCAGCCAGAGCCTGACTGTGGCGGTGGCGCGCAGTGAGGCGGTGGGGGGTGCCGAGTCGATCGTAGTCGGCGGTGCGCGGTCGGTCGCGGTCGGCGGCGCGCAGTCGGTGACCATCGGGGCGAGCCTCATCGAAAGCGTCGGCGGGGCGATGAGCGTCACCGTAGCCGGCGCGATGGCTATCGAACAAGGAGCGGCCCCTCGGGCACGACACCGATGTCGCGTGGGCCCATATCCTCAGCGGGGTACTCGCCCAGCATGAGCAGATCGCACCACATCGCGATCGCGTCCGAGAGGGCGGTCGACGAGCTCATCGGCGGGGGGGCTTCCGAACTCGACCTGGAGAAGCCGGTCGCTCCGGGAGCGGTTACCGTCCCCGTACTCCACGCGGAAGGGGAGCTGTTTTGCCCTCCGCCGCGCGACGCGCCGCGAAGACATCGCGTGCTGGCTTGGATCTCACGACGACACGGCGAGCCGGGCTCCGGTCCGTCGAAGATCCGCCGCGTCAGTCCTCAGAACGAAGCCTGGCCGAACAGCGCGACCTGCCAACGATCGGCGGCAGCGACTGGGAAAAAGTCGATGGGCATCACCAGAGACACCACCGGCCAGGACGCCGTGAGCTGGATCCTGCCGCCCACCGCCGCCTGAGCGGAGCGTAACTGAACGGGCACGCCCGCCCCGAGCGCAACCGACGGGATGAAGGCCCAAACGTTTGGCGACGCGATCTCGGCCCCCGGAACGAGCGTCGTCATCGCTCGAAAGTCGGTCTCGACGCTCGCCGACCAGAGCATCCACCAGGGGACAGCGGCCTCGTAACCGAACCGCATGCGAAAGCGTGGCGCGTCGAGGCGCGCGCCGAGGCCGAGCAGCGGGCCGCCGTTGAGAACCGTCGTCGCTGGCTTGCGGAGCAGCGTGAACTCGAGGAGCGAAGCGTCCCGGGCCCATCCTCCGGTCGTGTCATACCGGCAAGCTGCTGCTCCGGATCGCCCCGCCATTCCGGCAGCCACCAAACGGCCATCGTGTTGCGGAGGGTGCCAAGGAGCATCCACTCGGCCTGCGATGCTCGACGGCCAGACGCCATTTGCATCATCCTGTTCGCCATCCCGCACGCAACTTCCCTCGGACGTCAAGGTAGCCATCGACCCCATCCCGCGGCACCGATTTGGTCGCTGCAGGACTGCGTGCTCGCGCGTGGAGATACCGATGGATACGTGACGCCTGGACTCTGCGCCGA
>JBEKYI010000129.1:0-2786 GCA_049511155.1 Acidimicrobiales bacterium | reverse complement strand
ACGCTCAAGAACGCCGCGGCCAAGTTAGAGCGAGCACTCAGTCAAGCCGGCGTGGCCCACGACGTGAAGGAGTATCCCAACGCGGGCCACGCCTTTCTCAACGACGCCCCGACTGGTCCACGTCCCCTCCGACCGCTGCTGCGTATTACCGGTATGAAACCCGAACCGGAGTCGGCGTCGGACGCCTGGCGACGCATCGACGCGTTCTTTCACAACTACTTGGATGGAGACACGTAAAGAGCACTCTGCCAAGCGGTGGGTGGTCTCACGATTCCGACGCTGTGTCGCCCAGTTCTCGTTGGTAGTAGGCAATGGCTTCGGTTCGATTGTGTGAACCGGTCTTGGCGAAGAGTCGATTGATATGGGTCTTAACCGTGTGCACGTTGACGTACAGAGCGTCGGCAATCTGAGGGTTGGTGAGCCCCTGGGCAATCAACGTAAGAACTTCAGCCTCGCGAACCGTGAGCCCGTCGGGCAGGGATTGTCGCGGGGTGGGAGCAGGGTCACTCGCCGGCGTTGAAGCCCGCAGCAGCGCCGCCTGGGCGTTGAGGTCGAGCACCGACTGGCCGCTGGCGGCAGCGTGCAGGGCTCGGGCGATGTCGCTGCGTCCCGCGTCCTTGGTGAGGTAGCCGCGGGCACCGGCGTTGAGAACCGCGAGGATCGACGAGTCGTCGGCGAGGGTCGTGAGGATGACGACCGCGACGTCGGGGAAGTCCTTCGTGATGCGCCGTGTCGTCTCGATACCGTCCAGAACCGGCATGTGCAGGTCGAGCAGAGCAACGTCGGGTTTAAGTCGCGCGATGAGATCGAGGGCTTCTTGTCCGTTGGACGCGGAGGCCACGACGGAAATGTCGGCGAGGAGATCGAGCATGATGACCAGTCCGTCGCGTACGGCTGTTTGGTCGTCGGCGATGATGACCCGAATCACTTCGTCGGGTCCTGGTGTGGTCATCGCGGGATCCGTGCTCGCACGGTCCAGCCCGATTCGCTCGGCCCCGCCGCGAGCGTGCCGCCCTGGAGCAACAAGCGTTCGCGCATGCCCGCCAGACCGTAGCCGCCCCCCGATTGGAGCTGCGATGTCGTTGAACCATCGGCCACTGCTTGGTGCACGACCACGTCATTCGTGATGCACAAGACCGTTTCGTCGACGTCGTAGTCGAGCGTCATGGCGATTGGCGCTGTGGGTGCGTGTTTGGCGGCGTTGGTCAGAGCCTCCTGGGCGACGCGGATGAGGGCCAAGTTGGCGTCAGTGCTGAGCGGATAGACGCTTCCGGCGACGCTCAGTTCAACGATTGTGCGTAGTTGCTGACGGTGGCCTTCCGCGAGACTGGCGAGGCTTTCGGGCAGCGGCGGCGTATCGCTGCGCAAGGCGTTGATGGCCTGTCGAGTTTCTTCCAGTCCACTCGCGGCGAGTCGTCGGGCTTGGTCGAGCAGTGGAACCGCGCGATCGATGTCGCGTGCGTCGGTGAGCAGCGCCTGGGCCGCTTCGAGTTGAATGCCGAGAGCCCCCAGCGAATGCGCCAGGAGGTCGTGGATCTCCCTCGCCAGGCGGGCCCGCTCGTCGAGCGTCGCGGCTCGTTGCTCCTGGGCGCGTGTTCGCTCCGTTTCGGCGACCAGCGCTGACGCTTGGGCACTTTGGATGCGGGCGTCTCGACGGTTCCTGCCTACGAGTAACCCGCCGAAGAGGGCTAGCGGCCAGCCAACGTCTCCGCTGTTGAAGCCAAAGATTAAGGAACTGATTTCAATCGCAAGAATGCTCAGAGCAATAACGGCGCTCGCCCAAGCGATGGGCAACTCGTTGCCGGCACCGATGGCGGCAACAATCGAAAACGCCACAATGACGTCGCCCCCGTTCGTCGCTGAGACCAGACCACTGGCTATGCCGATGCCGATGAGAGCTCCCACGAGAATCCACGTCTTGGTCACGCGCCCACGAAGCGCCCTCAGGTCGATGCCGGCCCAGACAAGTAACAACGTCGCGACCACGATGAGGGCGACGACGAGTTCAGGTCGGTGGCTACTTCGCTCTTCGCTCGAGATGACGGCCACCACAACGAACGCCGCCAAGCGCAGAGCCAGGGTCGTCTCCTTGAGGCGACCCTGGCTCGCTTCAGTGACCATTCTGTCGCGAGACCCGAGCGTGGTCATTGATCGCGGTTGGCGAGTCGGTCGCGGAGCACGCGCAGACCTGACTGCCACGCTTGTGTTGGAGAAGCGTCCTGGGTGGCACCAGTGATCGGGGTGGCAGGAGCGACGTTCTTGTGGTTGTCGCCGAAGACGCCACCGAGGAACGTCGAGCCGTTCTTCTCGGGGCTGAACGAAATGCCGGCCGCGAGGGCTCTAGGTGCAACCACGGCGGCCTGTGCCAGACGGTTGATGCCCAGTGTCAAGAGGATCGGGGCGGTTCCGGCGGCGATGTGTGCGCCGATTGCCGAGGCCACCGTGATCATGATGACACGAGAAATCACCAAGGCAAGCCACCACCAGAGGCTACTCACCGGCATCTGACCCCATAAAGTGCCGTTTCGTGAGTCGAGATGCATCCGAAATCCCTGCGCAACCCCGATGCCCGCGGCGACGAGGCCACCGACGCCAATGATGATGATGTCGGACGCCACGAAATGCTGACCGTGGCCCGTGAGCGAGGTGGCGCCGATGACGACCAGGATGACGGGCAGCAGCAATAGGCGCCGACCACGGAGTGGTTCACCGATCAATTGACGCCCGATGACGTAGACAACGATTGCGACGACGGCGAGGATTTCTAGAACACTCATGACTGCTTC
>JBEKYI010000128.1:0-2826 GCA_049511155.1 Acidimicrobiales bacterium | reverse complement strand
CGTCCTTGATCGCATCACGCCCTCGGTGCAGCAACTGATCCACCACGTGTCGACCACGAAGGCGGCCAAGTGACCGGCCTCGTGATCCCCAGCATTCACTACCTGGCGCTCTTGCCGGTCCTCACGTTCTTTGGCGCGAGCATTCTGCTCCTGGTGATGAGCGCGCTGGTCTCGGACAAAGTGTCCCTCAACGTCTCAACCGCCATCACGGCCGCGGCCTCGGTCGCCGTCTTGGTGTACTCGGGATTTGAGTGGTCGTACATCGCGCACCACGGCGCCACGACGACCGTGGCGCACGCCGTCGTGCTGGACGGATTCTCCGTCGTCGGCAACGTGGCGATTGCCTCGGCCATGCTGCTCTCGGCCCTCGTCGCGCACGACTGGGCTAAGCGCGAACGCATCGCGGGCGCGGACTTTCACATCTTGGCACTGGCCTCGAGCGCGGGCGCGCTGTTGATGGTGCAGGCCAACGATCTGATCGTGATCTTTCTCGGGCTGGAGATTCTCTCCATTGGCCTCTACGTGCTCGTCGGCTTCGACCGCCACCGTTCGACCTCGGACGAGGGAGCCTTGAAGTACTTCTTGCTCGGCGGGTTCGCCTCGGCCATCTTCATCTACGGGGCGGCGCTGGTGTACGGCGCGACCGGGTCAACGAACTTGTCGTCGATCTCCTATTTCTTGAGCCAGAACGTCCTGCTGCACCCCGGCCTCCTCTACGCCGGTGGAGGGCTTCTTCTCGTCGGTTTCGCCTTCAAGGTCGCGGCGGTTCCCTTTCACGCCTGGTCACCCGACGTGTACCAAGGGGCACCCACCCCGGTCACCGGGGTCATGGCCTCCATTGTCAAGGTCGGGGCCTTCGCCGCGCTGTTGCGGGTACTGATTTCCGCCCTCGGTACGCAACTTGACACTTGGCGTCCGATTCTTTTCGTTCTCATCATCGTGACCTGCGTGGTCGGTGCGACGGTCGCCCTCGTCCAGCGCAACGTCAAGCGACTGCTCGCGTACTCCTCGATCAACCAGGCCGGCTTCATGCTGATGGGCGTCTGGGCCGGCGACGCCCGCGGTGCCGCCGCGACGCTCTTCTACGTGTTGACCTACGCACCGGTGATTGTGGCGACGTTCGCGATTGTGACTCTCGTGGGCGGACGCGGCGACGTGAACCACGACATCAGCCACTACCGCGGACTGGCCCGCCGCCAGCCCTGGCTGGGGGGCGCGTTAACGGTGCTGTTGCTCACCCAACTCGGTGCGCCGCTCACCGTCGGCTTCTACGCGAAGTTCACCGTGTTGGCGGCCGTCATTGACGCGGGCGGCGGCGCACTCGCGCTGGTGGCGCTGCTGTCGGCCGCGATCGCCGCCTACTTCTACCTGCGCTTCGCCCTGACCCTCTACGCCGACGGCGACGACGAGGTCGAAGGGACCCGTATTCACGTGCCCGTGCTGAGCACCGCGGCGATTGCCGTGGGGGTTATTGTGGCCATTCTCTTTGGTCTCTGGCCCGGACCGCTCGCGTCCTGGGCGCAGCACGCCACGTTGCTCTTCTTGCCGTGAGCCGCGTCGCGGTCGTCACCTGCACGGGGGCGGACGATCCCGACAACGAACTTCTCTTCACCGCACTGAGCGACCTGGACGTATCGACCGACCTCGTCATCTGGGACGACGACGCTGTTCGCTGGGATGACTACGAACTGGTGGTTCTGCGTTCCACGTGGGACTACCCCTCGCGTCGCAGAGAGTTTCTCGCGTGGGCGCGCTCGATTACCTGTCTCCAAAATCCGATCGAGATCGTGCAGTACTCCTCGGACAAGCACTATTTGGCTGATCTCGAGTCCCACGGGCTGCGCATCATTCCCTCGCGCTTCTACGCGGTGGGCGAGACGCCGGACTTCGACTTTGGCGACCTGGTCGACTTCGTGGTGAAGCCCTGCGTCGGCGCGGGTTCACTGCACGTGGAGAAATACCGTGCCCGCGACCTCGCCGCAGCCGAGCGTCACGTCGAGGAACTGCACGCCGCCGGGCGCGACGTTCTTATTCAGCCCTACATTCACAGCGTGGACACGCTGGGCGAGCGCGCCCTGATCTTCATCGACGGCACCTATTCGCACGCCATGAGAAAGGGCGCCATGCTGGATGCCACACCCGACGAGCGCGACTTTCTCTACCGCCGGGAACGGATGTCGGGCGCCGTCGGCGAAACCGACGCCATTGCGTACGCCACCGAGGTGCTCTCGACCATGGGAATGGACGATCTTCTCTACGCGCGCGTCGACCTCGTCGCCACCATCAAGGGTTGGCTCATCATGGAACTCGAGCTCGTTGAGCCGTCCCTCTATCTCCGCTACGACGACGCGGCGGCCGCGAAACTGGCCTCAGGAATCGCGAAACGACTCGGCTAGCTGTCCACGATCTCGCAACTCACCATTGCGATTGTCCCTCTCAAGTGTGATGATGAAGGAAACCGACCAGAGCGGGAGGACGGATGGGTGTCATTGACGATGCGGTGAGTGCCAACGCCACAATTGCGAGCGGCTACGTTTCTCGAGCGGCCCCGCCCAAGCCGAAAGTCGTCATCGTCACGTGCGCCGATCCCCGCATGACCGGCATCGGCCAGATGATCGGGCTCGCCGATGCTGACGTGGATCTCATCAGGAATCTGGGCAGCGTGATCGACGAGGACTCTATTCGAGGGATTCTGGTCTCGACCAGGCTGCTCGGTAGCAAAGAGATCATGATCATCAACCACACCGGCTGTGGCATGACAACATTCAATGACGCGGAGTTTGAAGAGACCTTGCGCAAGGAAACCGGGCACTCGGTGATCGCGCC
>JBEKYI010000127.1:0-2911 GCA_049511155.1 Acidimicrobiales bacterium | reverse complement strand
TCCACCTTGCTCGAACGAGGAGCGAGCGTCGTGGCGGCGACGCACTTTGGCCGACCCAACGGCCAGGTTGACGAACGCTACAGCGTCGAGCCACTACGTCGTCGTCTGGCGGAGCTCTGCCCCGAAGTCGAACTGATCGAGAACCTGCGCTTTCACCCCGGCGAAGAGGCAAACGACCCGGACTTCGGCGCGTCACTCGTGTCGGGCTTCGACTACTACGTCAACGAGGCCTTCGGCGCCTCGCACCGCGCGCACGCCTCGATCATGGTGCCGCCGACGTTGGTGCCGAGTGCCGCCGGTCCGAACCTTGCCCGCGAAGTCGCCACGCTTCTCGCCCTGCTTGAGTCACCCGAGCGTCCCTTCATCGCGGTGACCGGCGGGGCCAAGGTGAAAGACAAGCTCGGCATCATGAAGGTGCTCGCCGCCAAGGCCGACCTGGTCATCGTGGGCGGTGGTATGGCCTACACGTTCCGGGTCGCCGAAGGACACACCATCGGTAGCTCGTTGTTCGATGAGCGATACGTCGAGGAGTGCCGAGCGTTGCTCGAGGGCGGCAACGTGCTGATCCCCGTCGACTCACGAGGTCTACCCGATGGAGCGCCGTTTGGTCCCGACGGGGGTGATGACGAGGTGATCGATTTCGGTGCGGACATTCCCGACGGGTTTGCCGGACTGGACATCGGACCCAACACGATAGAGATCTTCGAAGCCGCGCTCGCCAGTGCGCGCACGGTGCTCTGGAATGGCCCGATGGGAGTCTTCGAGGACCCGCGCCTGGGTCACGGAACCGAGGCCATCGCCCGCGCGATCGCCGCCTCATCGGCGATCAGCGTCGTCGGGGGCGGGGACTCGGTCTCTGCGCTGAGTCAGTACGGACTCAGTGACGACATGAGCTTTATCTCCACCGGCGGCGGGGCGTCGCTCGAGCTGGTCGAGTTCGGGGATCTACCGGGACTGCGCGCCCTGCGAGAAAGTCCCTGGTCCCACCAGTGACTGTCACAAAGCGCCCCCTGGTCATCGGCAACTGGAAGATGAACCTCGACTTCGTAGAGGGCCTGCATCTGGTTCAGCAGTTGGGCGTCCTGTTAAAGAACCGCCCGATCGAACACACCGATGCGGTCGTGGCCCCACCCTTCGTGGATCTGCGCACCGTGAGCTCGGTGCTCGAGTCCGAACGCCTCGGCGTCGCGCTGGGCGCCCAGCACGTGAGCGCGTTCGAGAATGGAGCACGCACTGGAGAGATCTCGATGTCGATGTTGACCCGCCTCGGCGTGCAGTTCGTCATCGTCGGACACTCCGAGCGTCGCACGTACTACGACATGACCGACGAGGTCGTGGCTCTCACGCTGCGCGCCGTGGTGCGGGGGGGAGCGCGCGGCGTGGTGTGCGTGGGCGAGACACTCGAACTGCGCGAGAGCGGTGAGGCGGAGTCCTTCGTGCGCAACCAACTCGAGTGCGCCCTCGCCGGCCTGGAGGAGCGCTTTCATGAGTCCGTCACGGTGGCCTACGAGCCTCTGTGGGCCATCGGGACTGGAGTGACGGCCAGTTCCGAGCAAGTGCGCGACATGACCGCCTTCGTGCGCGGGGTCGTGCGCTCGCTCGGTTTTGGGGCGCCGACGGTGCTCTACGGCGGATCGGTGAACCCCGACAACGCCGCTGAGTTGGTGCGTGAGAGCGACGTCGACGGCTTTCTCGTCGGCGGGGCGTCGCTCAAAGCGGAGACGTTCTACGCCATTCTTCGCGCGTGTGACGACTGCTACGCTATAAAGCGCTAATTCGGAGGGCCCCCATGCTGACCTGGGTAATCATCGCTGTAGAGGCCGCCGCCGCCGTGGCGCTGGTCTTTCTTGTCCTGCTGCACTCGGGTCGAGGTGGCGGCATTTCTGACCTCATGGGAGGTTCCATCGGCTCCGCGGCGACGGGATCGACGGTCGTGGAGCGCAACTTGGACCGCATCACGATCGCCGTGGCGCTGGTCTTTACCTTCTGCACGTTGGCTCTCGACCTACGCCTGCAGTAGGGGCGATGCGCTCACATCGAGGCGGGCTCGCGCTCGGAGTGAGTGCCCTCTGCCTTGTCGCGGCGCTGTTGCCCATCGCGCGCTCTGGCGCGAGTTCGACGGGCAACGAAAACGCCAGCACATTGGACGTGTCCTTGCCGGGGCCCTTTACCGGCTGCTCCTACCTCGATCCCGGCGCCACCGTCACCTCGGACGCCATCTTGGATCTGGTGCGGCCCTCGGCCTTTCAGACCAACTTCAACGGCACCCTCCAGGGAGAAGACGGGGCGATCTCCTCGGCCGAGCTCATCTCGCTGTCGCCCCAAACCGTTCGCTACACGATCGCGCCCAATCTGGTCTGGAGCGACGGACTGGCCTTTAACGGGGCGGACCTCGTGGATTGGTGGCAGCGCGCGCGCACGCTGGCGAGCGTGACCAGTGACGGGTATCGCGCGATCAAGTCGTTGGTGGTGGCGACCAACGGGCTTTCGGTGACGGCCACCTTCGCCTCGCCCTACTCCGACTGGGAGCTGCTCTTTCGCGACGTTGAGGCGCCCGGCACCACCCCGGGATGCGCGATCGGCAACCTTGTTACGCGCCCCTCGCTGGGCGCGTACTTTGTCTCGAGCGCCACGCCCAGTCGCATCGTGCTCGCGATGAATCCCGAGTGGCCGCTCGATCCCAATCGCTTCGGGCGAATCGTCATTACCGACACACAGGACCTTCCGGCGTCGTATACCTCGAACTACGCCGACTACACGCTCGCTCTGAGCAGTGCGTCGATCGTGGCCCTGAGCAATCACCCGACGCTGGACAGTCATATCGGCTCGTCCAACAACATCGAAGAACTGACCTTCGCTCCCGGTACGCCGATCACCAGCCAGATGAGCATGCGCAAGGCCCTGAGTCTTT
>JBEKYI010000126.1:0-2932 GCA_049511155.1 Acidimicrobiales bacterium | reverse complement strand
GACGGTGGCCCCTCGCGAGGGCTCTGTCACGGCCTGGAGACGCGCCCGCTCATCGAGCGCGCGCAGCCGATCTTGGTACTCACGGAGCCGGTCGGGATTCAGCCCCAGCAGCGTCGTCGCGGCCGCCGTGACGCGCGGCGCCGGCTGCGAATGGCCCGTGAAGACGATGATGCCCACCATGCCGACCGCCACGCCGACCATCAGCCACATCTCCAGGCCCCGCGGCAGGACCCCGCGGGGAACGGGGCGGTGATCGCTGACGGGCGCCGTGCCGGCGGGCGTCGACATCTCAGCCATCGTTAGCGCCCTTGCTGCGCGAAGGAGAATTGCACTTTGCCGAGTGCGAGGTAGCCACGTTCGATCACCTTCGGGACGACGTACGTGCCGTTGTGCACCTGAAAGTTGACCAGCGCCGGCATGCCATCCTTGACCTCGTAGAGCGCGGGCAACTCGGTGGCATCCGTGTTCACGTACGTGAACTGTCCGTCATGCCAGATGGCGCGCACGAGGAACGGTTTCTCGTATTTCGGCGCGCCGTAGACGAACCGCAGCGTCGAGGGATACGCCTGCTGGTAGCTGGCGATGGCGTCCGTGGCGTGTCGGCGTTCCGCCTCGACGGCGTTCCGCGCCTCGAGCAGTTCGGCCTGGACGCCGTCGAATTGTGTGGCGGTGTAGTACTTCGGTTTCCCCCGAGGCTCATTCGGGTCGGCCGTCACGTAGACCTTGAGATCCGGCGTGCTGCTGCCGCCCTTTTCGTTCAGCAGGAACGAATAGACGGCGCCGCTGCCGGTGACGAGGTTCAGGTTGGTGGCCGCGCCCTCCTTGGCCGGTTTGACATGGGCCATGTTGTGGGTCGCACTGATGATCCAGAAGTCCTTATCCCCGCAGATGACGTCGAGGATCTCTTCGTCTTCTGGCAGGACGATCATCGTGGTGTAGCGCAGACGGGTTTGGACCGGCGTGACGCTCCGCGCCGAGGCGGACACCTCGCGGATGCCGGGGGTCTGTCCGGTCGCCACCGTCGACAGCCAGGGGGTCGCGCAGACGCTCAGGGCGAGCAGAGGCGCAACCACGTGTGCGAATGGGACACCACGCGGGACCATGTAGTACCTCCTCCTCACGCAGACGCCGCGAGGCGGTCGAGACCTGCCTCGAAGCCGTATTGCTGAGACAGTTGGGCCAGCCGTTGGTTGTCGAGCGGCGTGTTCGTGTAGATCCAATAACTCTTCGCGTCGACCGTGAGGTTCAGGACTTTCGCCAGATCGGCCCGTTTGAGCAGCACTTGTTGCCGCGGCATGAGGCCGGTCAGCAACTCCACCTCCCGCTCATTGAGCTGAAACAACTCCGCGTACTGACGCGGATCGCACGCGGGATTCGCCAAGAGCAGTTTGGTCGGGCAACTCTCGACCACGGTTCGCAAGAGATCGGCCGAGGCGAAGTCGTCGATCGTTTGCGTCGAGAGGATCATGGCGGCGTTCCGCTTCCGCCAGGTCTTGAGCCCCTCCTGAACGTAGGTACGCAACGTGAGATGCTGGATGAACCGCCACGCCTCATCCATCACACACAGCTTGAGCGTCCCGGCGGCTGCGGGATCGTGAATCCGGGTGGTGACGCGATGAAGCACGTAGAACAGGAGGGGCTCGAGGAGTACGGGATAGGCCCGCATCGCCTCGAAATCGAACACCTGCAGCCGCTCCAGCGTGAGGGTGTCGTCGACGTTGTCGAAGAGGCTGGCGTAGCGTCCGCCCTCAATCCAGGCGTGCAAACGGCCCCCGAGCGCGCGCGGGAGGAGATTGGCCAGCGTGAACAGTCGTCGCTGCGCGCGATCGAGCACGTACAGGTTCTCGATCGCCTCGTACACCTCACGGTCTTCCGGGTCGCTCAGGTGATACCCGTCGTGGCCTTCCAGCAGCACGCGCACGAACGCGTGCAGGAAATGCAGCTGCTCCGGCGTCGGGTCGAGCGCGAAGGGATTGATCGTCACGTCACCCTGACGCAATCCGATTTCCACATAGCGGCCCTGCAAGATGGTGGCGAGCTTCCGGTAGCTGTGTCCGAGATCGAGAATGACCGTCAACGGGTCGTACTTTTGCGCGTGCGTCACCAGGAAGTTGACGAGAAAGCTCTTCCCGCTGCCCGTGGCTCCCAGGACCAACGTGTGCCCGACGTCCTGCACGTGCAGGTTGAAGGCGTACGTCGTGTGATGCGGCGTCTCGAAGATGGCCAGCGCTTCTTGCCCGAGATGGGGGCTGATCCGATCGCCCTGGTCGAGGGTGAACAGAAAACTGAGGTCCGCGAGGTTCGTCTCCAACACGGCGAGCCGGCGGAGGTTGTGTGCGCCATTCCCAGGCACGATGCTCAGCCAGGCGTTGAGCAGGTTGTAGGTTTCGTCGAACCAGCTGCCGTCGTGGACGGCCATCACCTTCATCGCTTCAGCCGCGCTGTGCTGCAGCGCACGGGGGTCCTCCCCATGCAGCACAAGCGTCAGCGAGCAGGTCCCAAAGAAGTGGCCGTGGACTTCGAGATCCGTCAAGGCGTCGCCGAGTTGACGCACGGTAGCACTAGCGGAGTCGTCGACGAGCATCTCGTCTGGTCGCGCGTCGGGCGCGACGTAGTTGACGATCGAGACCCGTTTGTTGAAGAAGTGTCGGCGGCGCGCCTGCAGGTCGTGGCGGATCCGATCGTTCGGAATCCGCTGCCATTCGAGACAGGCGATGCATTCGCCGGGGACCGCGGAGAGGTCGCTCAGCACATGCGCAAAGGTGCGGCTTGGCGGGTCCTTCATCGACAGCACTTTGACGAGCCGGTCGCCGACCACCAAGTGATCGCGGTGGCAGTCGATCGCGGAATCGGCCACGAAGTAATCGAGATGCGTGTCGTACGTGAGGTGCGCCGCCGCGGCCGTCGCCGGGTTGTAGTTGACGAGCTGTCG
>JBEKYI010000125.1:0-2944 GCA_049511155.1 Acidimicrobiales bacterium | reverse complement strand
GTCTTGCCGGTGTTCGTGGCGAAGGCCGCGGTTGCAACACCGGCGCTCAGAGCCATCGCACTACCAATCACCGTCATGCGTCGGGCCCATGTCATGGTCGTCATACGTCTCCCCCTTTTTGGTGCAGCGTACATCCCCGCCGGTCCGGTGCGAATGCGTGCGATCACCTTAGTTCTGTCGCGTCGAGCTATTAAAGAAACATCATTGCCTTAATTCACCGCACACTACAGCAAGCCCACGGACCCGTCAAGGACGCCGACGTGTTCCGAGGGCTTTTCGCCGTGCACTCGCAGGCGGAGCGTCGAAGCTGCCGGCGCGCTCACCCTACGATGGGCTCGTGATCGACCCGACGATGGACGAGGTGAGCGCACCCATCGCCATCGTCCCTCGTCCGCTCCGCCTCACGCTCGGTCGTGATGGCGCGACGGGCTGCCGGCTGGAAGACGGGCTGGTTATCTCGTACGTGCCCGAACTCGCTCACGAAGCCCGTTGGTTCCAACAAATACTTGAGGCCGGCACGGGATGGACCGTCCGCCTTACGGCGCACGAGGACCCCAACGCGGCCATCGAACTCAGTCTCGAGGATCCCATCGAATTGCCGAACGACGTCGCGAGTGGCGTTGACGAACGAACCCGTAGCGCGGCCTACCGGCTAAGAACGTTCCAGGGGCGAGTCGTCATCACCTCGGCGAGTCCCGAAGGAACTTTCTACGCCCTACAGACCTTGCGTCAGCTCCTGCCCGACACGACGTTTCGTCGCGCCAAACGGCGCGATCCCATCGTCATTGCCGCGCTCGAGGTCGTCGACGCTCCACGATTCGCGTGGCGTGGCGTGTTGCTCGACGTGGCGCGCCACTTCATGCCCAAGTCGTTCGTCCTCGAGTTGATAGACCTGATCGCACTGCACAAGTGCAACGTCCTGCACCTGCACTTGACTGACGATCAGGGCTGGCGCCTCGCGGTCGAGGCGTATCCCCGCCTCACTGAGGTGGGGGCCTGGCGCCGAGAGATATCGTCGGACGGCGCCGACGCGCACAAGGACCAACCGCTCAGCGGCGGCTTCTACACTCGAGCGGATCTCGAAGAGATCGTGACCTTCGCGAGTGAGCGACACGTTGCGGTGCTCGCAGAGATTGACATGCCCGGTCACATGCAGGCAGCGATCGCCGCCTACCCCGCATTGGGCAACACCGACGTGCAACTGGCCGTTCTGTCCACGTGGGGGGTGTCAGACCACGTGCTTAACCTCGAGGACAGCACCCTTCGCTTCTGCACCGACGTCCTTGACGAGGTCGTGCGTATCTTTCCGGGACCGTACGTTCACGTGGGCGGCGACGAGTGTCCGACGACGGAATGGAAAACCAACCCACGTGCACAACAGATCATGCGAGAAAAGGGCTACGCCGACGAGGGACAACTTCAGGGCTGGTTCACCGAGCGCATCGCTCAACATCTCGCACAACTCAATCGACAACTCGTGACGTGGGATGACATCCTCGAGAACAATCCACCAACGGAGGCGATCGTGATGGCCTGGCAGGACGAAACGAGGGGTGTCGCCGCGGTCGCCGCCGGCCACGACGTCGTGATGGTCCCACAGGAGTACATGTACTTCGACCGGCCCGAGTCCAACGATCCCGGTGAGCCAGTGGGCTTTCCCGCGGTAACGACGCTCGAGAAGGTCTACTCGTACGATCCCGTGCCCCGAGCCATTCCCGTCGCGGACCGCCATCGCGTACTCGGGGCGCAGTGTCAGTTATGGACCGAGCACGTGACCACGCCAGGAGAAGCGCAGTATCGCTACTTCCCGCGACTATGCGCGTTCGCTGAAATTACGTGGTCGCTCGAGAGCCCCGAGCGCCCTAAATCATACGAAGAGTTCGAAGTTCGGTTACGCCAACACCTCGGGCGCCTGAAGACCATGGGCGTCAACTTCCGGCCGCTCGAAGGACCCCACCCCGGATAGAGACGCTCTTGAGGCAAACCCGTCAGCGCTTCATCACGCGTTGCCACGCGTGCTCGGCACCGACCGCGAGACTTCCTTGGACGATCGCGTCCTCGCCGAGCGCACTGGCTCGCAACGCAATAGGCAGTCGCACCAGCGGACGTAACTCTCTTGACACCAACTCGACGAAGTAGTCCCCCTGCCCAATGCCACCGCCCAGCACAACCAGGTCGAGGTCAACGACGGCCGTGATCGACGCGATGGCCTGGGCCAGAAGTTTTGCTTCGTCAGTAACGATTTGTGCGCAGAGGACGTCCCCCTGTTCAGCCTCGGCGAAAATGCGACGGGCCGTCACGACGCCACTCATCTTGGCGTGCTTCGCCGCGCGCACCACGCCCGCCGCGGATGCCGCCGACTCGAGCCATCCACGACGGCTCGCATCTTTCGGGTCCACGCTCGCGTTGCTACCCAGCGTCATAAAACCAATCTCCCCGGCGCCGCCGTGTGACCCGCGGTGGAGCTTGCCGTCGATGATGAGGCCCAGTCCAATGCCCGTACCCACGGACACGAAGCCGAAGTTGGCCACACCCTGGGCGGTTCCGACATCACGTTCCGCGAGCGCGGCGAGATTGATGTCGTTCTCGACCACCATGTCCTGGCCAAACGCTCGACGCAGCTCGGCGAGCACTTGAGGGCGTTGCCAGCCGGGCAGACCACGGGCCATGAACAACGCGTCGCGGCGGCGGTCGTAAATTCCCGGGCTGCCAATCACGGTCACCGTGACCGTCGATCGCTTGATCTTGATCGAAGCGGCCAGCTCGTCCGCTAAGGCCACCAATTCAGAAACGCGACCGGCGCTACTCGCCGGGTGCACCTTGCGTTGTCCGCGCGCCCTGATCGCACCGGAGAGATCGGCGATGGCGCCTCGGACGTATTCGCGTCCGACGTCAAGACCAAGAACGAAGCCGGCTTCGGGACGAAGTTGGTAGAGCGAAGGGG
>JBEKYI010000124.1:0-3005 GCA_049511155.1 Acidimicrobiales bacterium | reverse complement strand
GACATTGAGTACTCCTGTTCGTAGCGCTTCGCGCCATCCGTTTCGCACTCTGGTCGCGCTCGCCGCTCTCCCTCTCTTGGTGGGGGTGGCGTCTCCGGCGTACGCCTCAAGCGCGGGCCTGACCAATGCCCAACGCCACGCGCTCGCTTCTCGCGAGGTCACCTCGTTGCTCGGCGCCGCTCCCCGACCTGCGGGCTCGCGTCAGATCACGGCAGCCGTGGCCGAATCGACCAAGCCCTTCTCAGGAGACAAGTCCAGCGCGTACGGCGGGAACGAAGTCGGCGCCACCAAGTTCTACGTCGCCGCGTCGGCCGCGGCGTCCCTCGCTTGGCTGAAAAGCCAGCACCTCGAGGGCCACGCGGCGAACGGCACAGGGGCATCCGGCTCAACCCACACCGAGATCTTTCTCTTGAGCAACACCACCGTGCTCGATCAACCCGAGGTCGTCTATATCGCGCTGGCCAAGCCCGACGGGACCCTTGAGTACAGCGTCACCGCCTCGGTGTGGTGGACCTCACAGAAGTCGGCCTTGGCCGCCGTGCCCTCCGGCGCCACCTCTCTCACGGTAAAGCTAAATCGCGGAGTGAACGCGAAGACCCATCGAACAGCGACCGCCACGACAACTGACAAGTCCTTGATCGCCTCCATCATTGACCACGTCAACGTCCTGCCCGTGCCCAGCCCGCTGCCCACCAATTGCCCCAACGACGTCGGCGCGACCCTGACCATGAGCTTCTATCGCGCAGGGGCCACCAAGCCATACTCGGTGGTGGTCGCTGACCCCGGCGGGTGCGGCCCGGTCACCATTAGCCAGTACAACAGTGATCACACACGAACCTCGGCGGCCGACGTGAGCGGTGGGGTGGTGTTCTCAAAGTTCGTCGCCACGCATCTCGGATTGACGGACCTGAACCCGTCCTGACCGCGTCAGCACGATTGCCCCGAGTCGTTCACCAGATCTTTGCCTCGCTCTCATGGTGGTCTTACCCTCTCGCCGTAGCATGACGCCATCTAGCGAGAGGAGAGTCGTGCACACGCCCGCTTCCACCAGTGACCTCTTTGATTTGTACGAGTCCAAGGGTCACGAACCCTACGGTGAGTCGATCACCCAAATCGAACACGCCCTGCAATGTGCGGCCCTCGCCCGAGACGAGCGAGCCAGCGACGCGATGGTCGTGGCCGCCCTCTTTCACGACGTCGGACACCTGGTGGTCGACCTTCAGAACCTCCCCGACTTCGCCCTCGACGAAGTGGACGACGATCACGAAGCGATCGGTGCGCGCATACTCTCTCCCCTCTTCGGCCCCGCGGTGGCTCAGCCCGTCTCGCTACACGTCACGGCCAAGCGGTGGCGCTGCACCTGTGAGCCCGCGTACTACGACCGACTCTCGGAGGCCTCAAAGCTGTCGCTCAAAGCCCAAGGCGGGCTCTTGAGTGATGAGGAGTGTCTGCGCTTCGAGGAGCACCCGGGATTTCCCGACGCCCTCGCGCTGCGTACCTGGGACGACGAAGGAAAGATTGTCGGGCTCGAGGTCGGAACGCTCGATGACTATGTGGGCCTCGTCAACTCGTTGGCTGCCGCGTGGTCACGAGGACGTCACGAGCGTTAACACTCACGTCGACGCGCGTGCCTAACTCGAGTTCGTCCGCCTGACTGCTGCGCACGTCGACGCGCAGGTTCGCGCCCGCGATGCCCACGCCCACGCGGGTCGTCGCCCCCAGGAAACTCCGGTGCGTGATGACCCCAAGTCCGTGGGGGTTGATCTGTACGTCAAGGTCTTCGGGGCGCAACAGTGCGTCGAGGTCACCGCTCGGTACCGAGGTGAGATCGCCTCGGATCGGCACTTCGCGACCGAGGACTTCGACCTGCTCCCCGTGACGCGTGATCGCGACCCGGCTCGAGACACCCACGAACTGACCCACGAATGGAGTCGCGGGCTGGGAGTACAGCACGGCCGGCGTCGCTACTTGCTCGAGGTGCCCACGAGACATGACACATACTCGATCCGCCATCGACATGGCTTCTTCTTGGTCGTGAGTGACGAACACCGTGGTGATGGCGAGTCGTTGCTGGATGGCGCGAATCTGGTCACGCAGCTCCGCGCGAACCTTGGCGTCCAGTGCGGACAGCGGCTCGTCGAGCAGGAGTACTCGCGGTTCGATGGCGAGAGCGCGCGCGAGGGCGACGCGCTGTTGCTGGCCACCTGACAGCTGGTGGGGATACTTGGTTACGTGGTCGGCCAGACCCACCAACTCAAGCAGCTCAGTGGCGCGACCACGGCGTTGCGCGGCGCGCTGGTGGCGCAGTTGAAGGCCGAAGGCCACGTTGTCGCGCGCGTTCATGTTCGGGAACAAGGAGTAACTCTGAAAGACCATCCCCATGTTGCGGTGCTGCGCGGGAACGGCCGAGACGTCCTTGTCGTCCACAAGAACTCTCCCCGCGTCCGGGCGCTCAAAGCCCGCGAGCACGCGAAGCGCGGTGGTCTTGCCACAGCCCGAGGGACCGAGCAACGCGATGAGTTCACCGGGCGCAATGTCGAGCGAGAATCGGTCCAGAGCGGTCGTGGCCCCAAAGCGCCGAGTGAGGTTGTCAAAGACGACGGGAGCGCCCCCTTGGGCTGTCGCATTCACGCTCGCCGCTATCGATGAGTCGGTTACCAAGGTCATGAGTTCCTCCGGGAGTTTCGAGACTGCGAACGATCCAGCGACACAATGAGAATAAGCACCACGGCCGTCGCCAGCAAGGCGATCATGGCGACCAAGGTGTTGATCCGGGGGTTGTCCGTCGGGGCCAGGTAGATCCACACGGGAATCGTCTGCCAGTTGTCGACGTTGGCGATCGTGAACTCACCAAAGACGAGAGCGAGAGTTAAGACGGACGCCGACATCAGTGCCGCGCGCAGGTTGGGCACCAAAACGCGCCAGATGGTCATGAGCCAACTAGAGCCCAGGGATCGCGACGCCTCGGTGAGCGTTTTCACATCAATGGCACCGAGGCCCGAATC
>JBEKYI010000123.1:0-3009 GCA_049511155.1 Acidimicrobiales bacterium | reverse complement strand
GAATGAGTTCCGTCTCGACCTTTGGAGACGCGCCGGCTCTCCCCCACGGTTCGCCGAGCGCCGTGGAGCGAAACGTGGAGTGGTCCACGCCGGAGAGCCCCACGCTGGCGAGTCCCGCGGCGTTGAGTCCAGCGACGAGGTGGAGGTTTACTTGACTAAGACCCATGGCCACGTACTCCATCGTGTTTGCGTCGGTGACTCTCAAGCCCTCATGAAAGGCACTCGGAATTCCCACCGCATCGAGAAGTGCTTGGATCTGGGGTCCGCCGCCGTGCACGACGGCGACGTGGGTGTTCTCTCGCGACAACATCGCCACGTCCTGCGCCAGCCCCACCACGATTGGCGAGCCGGGGTCGAGGGAGTCAAGAGCGTGGCCTCCCAGTTTGACGACCACGCTGTTCACGGCGTCACACCGACGATGGGCAGCCCTCGCGTTTCCTCTCGCCCGGTGGCGACGTTCCACGCTTGAATCGCTTGCCCCGCCGCACCTTTGCCCAAATTGTCCAGGGAACTCATGGCGAGTAGCCATCCGGTTCGTTCGTCCACCCGAGCACTGACGAAGCAGAGGTTGCTGCCGAGTGGATCCTTTAACGTCGGCGGCTCTTCCGTCACGACCACGAAGGGATCATGGGCGTAGGTCTCGCGCAGCAGCGACATCGCGTCGTCGGTCGTCAGCGTCGGTGACGTCAGGCGTCCGTAGGCGCTGACCAGCATGCCGCGGCTCACCGGCAGAAGATGAGGCGTGAAGAGAAGAGTGGCGCCCAACTCTTGTTGCATCTCGGGCGTGTGGCGATGGGTCAACAACCCATACGCTTCGGCGTTGCCCGACAGTCGAGAGAAGTGCAGCCGCTCACTGGTGGCCCGCCCCGCGCCCGACACGCCCGAGAGCGCGTTCACGACGATCTGCTCGCGTTCGATCGCACCGGCGTCGAGAAAGGGCCCGAGGGCCAGGACGCTCGCCGTCGGGTAGCAACCCGGCACGGCGATCAAGGTGGCACCCTGGAGTTCGTCGCGATGACGCTCGACCAGTCCGTAGACCGACTGAGAGAGCAGCGAGGGAACTTTGTGCGGGTGTCCGTACCACTGCGCGTAGTCGTCGGCGTCGCGAAGTCGAAAGTCAGCCCCTAAGTCGACGACCTGAACCCCTCGCTCAAGAATCTCCGGCACGAAGGCCTGACTCTCGCCGTGCGGTAGAGCCAGGAAGACCGCCTCCAGATCATGAGAAAAGATGGCCGACGACTCTTCGACAACGAGGTCGGGATAGGACGCCGCCAAGGCCGGCACGTGGTCGCCCACCCGCTTCCCCACACTCGACGAACCGGTCGCGACCGCCACCTCAAGATCGGGGTGCGACGTGGCCAGTCGCAGTATCTCGGCGCCGGCGTACCCGGTGGCTCCCATGACCCCTATCCGCATACTGCCATTTTATGCATACCAACGACAAATAGTGCAACATTTCCTCACGCCCGTTAAACTTTGCCCATGTCTCGACGCGGCTGGGCGTACTTTCTCGCAATGGCCGTGATCTGGGGCCTGCCGTATCTCTTGATCCGCGTCGCGGTCCGTCAGCTCGACCCCGGCGTGGTGGTGTTCCTTCGCACCGCACCGGCTGCACTACTCCTCACACCATTGGTCATTGCTCGCAAGCAGTGGGGGGCGCTTCGAGAGCACATTGGGTGGATTGCCATCTTCGGTGTCGTTGAGTTCGGTGTGCCGTGGTTTTTGATGTCCACCGCCGAACAGCACATCACGAGTTCACTCACCAGCCTTCTGATCTGTTGCGTTCCCCTCTTCGCCGTCGTCGTGCAGCGCATACGACGCACCGAGGACTACATCCACCCGCGCCGTTACCTGGGTCTGGGTATTGGCGCGGCGGGCGTCGCCTTTCTCGTTGGCCTTGACGTGCACGGCGGCAACCTCACGTGGATCGGCTTCATGATGTTGGTCTGTGTCGGCTACACCTTCGGCCCGCTGGTACTCGCCTTGAAACTCAAAGACGTTGATGGTCCCACGGTCGTCATGGGTGCCACCGCCATCGTGGCCTTCGGGTGGTTGCCCTGGTCGATTACCCACTGGCCCACGCACGTCTCGAACGAGACCTGGACCTGCATCGCTGTGCTCTCTCTGGTGTGCACCGTCGGCGCCTTCCTCGTTTTCTTCCAACTCATTAGAGAGGTCGGGGCCACCCGGGCCGTGGTGGTGACCTACTTCAATACGGCCATTGCGGTGGTTCTAGGCATCGTCGGGCTCCACGAGCCACTTACGGCTGGCATCGTGGTCGGCTTTCCTCTGGTCATCGTGGGTTGCATCGTGGCTACGAGCAATCCCCGTTCGGTACCGTTACCTAGTGATCCCCATACTGAGCCGACACTTTCGCAACGCCCTTCACGCTCAGCCATACTGCCCCCGGAGCCGTAATCAAGGTGACCTCGTCATCGCGTTCGATGGAGGCGTGATGGGTCACACTCACCTCGCGCACCGGGGCTTTTACGACCTCGCTCACTGCTTGCCACACGGCCGCGTTATTCACGTGTCCGATGATGTCGAGGTCCGCGTCACGTAGCACCCAGGGACGACGTTGCGCATCCTCGGGAATGGGAGGCGACGAGACTCGTCCCGAGACCTTGCGCGAGCGCGCCTGCTCTCCGTACACCGCATAGAAGCTGCCGCGCATGCGAACGGGGTGACCGGACGGGTCAACGGGCACCCACAGGGCCGCCGCCTCCATGGCGAGCACGCCGTCAAAGTCGAGATTCGTTCGACGCTCAGCCCACGCGGCACCAGTGCCACCACACCAGGTGGTCAGTCCCACCCGGTCGAGATAGCGCGGCCAGCGCCCACCCTCCACCAGGCGCAGCGCGGTTCGTCGAACCACCCACGTGTCGTCCGAGACCACGCCGGTGTCGGTCCAGTCATCGGTCGCCACGTCCTGTAAGAAGCGTGCGGCACCGTCGAGCCGTAGTAGTCCTTGCTCGTCCACGTCGCCGAGACGAATGACATACTCCTCAC
>JBEKYI010000122.1:0-4813 GCA_049511155.1 Acidimicrobiales bacterium | reverse complement strand
GAAGTAGTTCTCGCCGAGCTCTTCGCTCCACGAGGCGACTCGCAGTTCGCCCTTCGGCACGCTCCAGCGAAAGACCGGCTTGATGTCGAGCACCGGCGTCCCGTCGATGCCGTCGAGCCCGCGCGTGGTGAAAGAGCGTTCCGACAGCTCGCCGATCTCGACCGTGGAGAGCAGTAGGCGATTCGGTCGGTCCTTGTTGCGTTGGGCGAAGACGCCGACGTCGGGCCACTGCGCGTTACCGCGCGGACGACGGTGCCACGGCCCTGGCGGCACGTCCTCGGCCCAGTCGGCGAAGAAGACGAGCTCGACGTGCGAGAACTCCTCGAGACCCCGTAGCGCGTCGCTCGGCACGTCCTGGGCCAGCTCGACGGTGCTGGTGATCTCATCCCAGTTGTCGTCGAGGACCTCGGCGCGGTCGTTGCGGATGTAGGCGATTGGTCGCACGCTGTAGTTCATGGCACCAAACTACCGAGCGCTCTCTGTCGCTCAGATTCGCGTCGGCGAAGCAACGGGCGGTCACGCGGTGCGAGAGTAACGTGGGACGTCGCAACGACCACGAGAGGCCCATGCCAGAACTGACCTTTACTTACGGGACGATGGCGGCCGGCAAGTCGACGCTGGCCCTGCAACGCACGTGGCACGACTCCGTCGCGACGGCATCAACATTCTCGTGATCGACGAGGCACAATTCGCGAGTGTCGAACAGATCGACGCCCTCGCCGAAGTCGTCGACGATCTCGGCATCGACGTGCACGCCTTTGGTCTCTCGGCTGACTTTTTGCTCAATCTCTTCCCGGGGTCCGCGCGCCTCTTCGCCATCTCGGATTGGGCGCACGAACTGCCGTTGACCTCCACGTGCTGGTGTGGTCAAAAGGGCCGGTGCAACGCTCGTGTGGTGGACGGTGTCGTGGCGCGTGAGGGCAATCAGTTCTTCACGGGTGACGTCAACGAGGGCGTCGTTCACTATCAGGTGCTCTGTCGCACCCACTACCGCTCGGGTCAACTTCGCGCCGAGGGTTAAATGGAGCCCCTCGTCGTGGTCGACGCCGATCCCGTGTGGCCGCAGCGGTTCCAAGAGATCACGAACTACCTCAGCCCGTTCCTCGCCGACGCGGTACTGCGTATCGAACACGTGGGCTCGACCGCGGTGCCCGGTCTCGCCGCCAAGCCCATCATCGATGTCGACGTGGTCGTGGCGGAAGTGTCCCAGGTGCAAGGGGCGCTGGAGCGAATCGAATCGGCCGGCTATCAGTGGGTGGGGGACCTGACGGTGACCGGTCGTGAGGCGTTCGAGCCGATTCGTACGCCGCCGTTGCCGATACACCACCTGTATCTCGTGGTCGAGAACAATCGGGCACATAGCGATCACTGGCTGTTGCGCGACGCGCTGAGTGATAACCCGGAACTCCTCGAGCGCTACGCCGCCCTCAAGCGCGAGAACGCGGTCCTCGCCGGCGGCGACGCGGAGCGCTACACCGCGTTGAAGGCCGCGTTCGTCGCCGAGGTCCTGACGGAGGCTCGACAACGCCGGGGCATGCCCGCGGTCGACTACTGGGAACCCGATCTCGACTGAGGCCTGGGCTATCACCACTCGGGTGACACCGGGACAGCACAATGGTGAGATGTCTGAGCCGCTCACCACTGATCAAATTGCCACGTCGGTCGTCGAATGCGCGAACCGGTTCGCCATCTTCTCCGAGTGTCCTCATTGTGGCGGAACGCTGAGTCCCGAGCACGCGCACTTCAAGTGCACGTCGTGCGGTTGGCGTGACAGTTGTTGTGACTGATTCTGTTTACCTTCGATTCCTAGGTTTCCTTATGGCAAAACGTTCGAATGTCGATTCGTCGCGTCGTTAATGAATCACTTTCTTTAGGAGGAAAGTTCAGAATGAAGAATCTATTCAGGTCGTTCGCGGCTGTGGCGCTGGTGATTGCAGGTCTGCTCGCCGTCGTGTCAGCGCCCGCAAGTGCCGGTACGAAAAATAAGTCGGTCGTCTGTTACCGCCTCAAGTCCAACAAGGTCCAATCCAAGCGTTACGAGACCAAGGGTGGGGTCTGCCCCAAGGGCTGGTCGAAGCACAAGCCCAAGCCCAAGTCCACGGCGCCCGCCGGCAGTCTCCAGGGATCCAACAAGGCCGGTGACATCGACAACGTCGTCCCGAGCAACGTGACGATCGCTATCAACGGCTCTTCCTTCGACGCGCCAATGGTCGGCGCGACGACGAGTGGATCGACGGCCTACACGGCCGGTGGCAAGGTGAGCTTCAGCTCGTACCCGGCCGCGGGATCCGGTACCGGTCGCACCGCCATCGTCGGCGGCACGGTCAACATCGGCTTCTCCGACCAGCCCATGACCCCCTCGGCGGGCACCTTGCCCTCCGGCGCGGTGGAGGCGAACTTCGTGCAGGTTCCCTACGTCCTCGGTGGCGCGGTGGTCGGCTACAACCTCGGCTCGAACCTCTCCAACATCAAGTTGACGACGAACGAGATCGCCAAGATCTACGACGGCCAGATCACGCAGTGGTCGAACCTCGCGATCATCAACACCAACGGCGGGCTCTCCTCGACGACCGGTAAGGCCCTCCAGGCGCTCTACACCGGCAACTCACCGGCCGACACCATCAAGGTGGTCTACCGCAACGCTTCGTCGGGAACGACCTACGCGTTCACCGACTGGCTGCACTCCTCGGGTGGCTCCACGCACAACCCGAGTGGCAACGTCATGGAAGGAAGCGGTAACGCGTGGCACGCCTCGAACATCCTGGGCGCGGCCAACAACGCGGCTATGGCGTCGGACATCAACGCGAACCCCGGGGCCATTGGCTACGTGGAGTACAGCTACCTGTTGATCCCGGGCAACGCCGCGATTCAGACCGCATCCCTGCAGGACCGTGACGGGACGTGGCTCCAGCCGACGTTGACGGACATCGCCGCCGCCGGAGTCGCTGCGGGCACCAACATCACCCCCGACAACTTCTCGATCGTCAACGAGGGTGGCAAGAACGTATGGCCGCTCGCGACCTACAGCTGGGCCATCGTGGCGAAGAACCAGACCAACGAGGCGATGGGTGAAGCCGTCGTGAAGTACCTCGACTGGGAGACCCACTACGGCCAGAGCGCGATAGCGAAGGACGAGGGCTACGTACCGCTGTCCTCCGCCATCGCGGCCTACGCCCGTGCACAGTTGGAAACCGTCACTTCCGGCGGGGCAGTACTGCTTACTAAGACGTCGTAACCACCACTAAACAAACACACGAAAGAGGTAGAGCGCCGCGATGTCAATCGTCATACCTCCACCTCCGGATTTTGGAACGCACGATGAGGAGGTGCCGGAGTACAACTCCGGCACCCCTTCTCGTACGTGGTATCACTACCTCTTGATCGTCGCGAGCCTCGCGTTCGCGGCGGTGAGTATCGGCTTCATCGGCACGATCCTCTGGAACTCACTCCCGGAGTGGGGCCATCACGCGGGCACGCTCCTCGGCGGCGACGGTTGGCAAGCACCCCTCGGTCCCTTCGGCGGACTGGCGATGATCGTCGGCACGCTCGAGACCTCGATCGTCGCGTTGGTGATCGCGGTGATCATTGGTCTGGGCACCTCGATCTCGATCGTCTTCCTTCTCCCGCACCGATTCCGCAACATCGTGGCGACGCTCGTCGAACTTCTGGCGGCCGTGCCGAGCGTCGTCTATGGACTCTGGGGTTACCTCATCCTCGCCCCGTGGATGATCAAGACCGTCATCCCGTGGCTCGACAGTTGGCCCTTCGCCAAGCAGCTCTGGGGCAACGCCGGTCAGCAAGACGGTCAGTCCTTGCTCTTGGCGGCGATCGTCCTGGGCGTGATGATCCTGCCGACCTTCGTGGCGATCAGCCGTGAAGTGATCTCGGTCGTGCCCAATGACCTCATCGAGGCGAGCCTGTCGCTCGGGGCGACGCGCTGGCAGGTGATCCGCGAGGTCGTCCTGCCGACGGCCAAGATCGGCCTCTTTGGCGCCACGTTCCTCGCCCTGGCGCGCGCGACCGGCGAAACGGTCGCCGTCGCGCTCATCGCCGGCGGCGTGGCCAACGTACAGTTCCACCTCCTCTATCCGGGCACGTCGATCGCCTCGTGGATCGCCACCGAGTTCGGTGAGGCCCAGGGTAATGAGATCGCGGCCTTGATGGCGCTCGGCGTCTTGTTGATGCTGGTGAACTTCGGACTCTCCTTGATCAGTCGATGGCTGGTCTCTCGTCAGCGAAAGGTGTTGGCGGTCGTATGAGCGACATGATCGAACTCACCGAACCGACGCAGCAGCCCGACACCAGCATGCGCGACGAGATCCGTCGGATCTCGGACCAACATCGCGCGGGGCGGGTGTTGCGATCACGGATCATGGTCATCCTGTGCGCGGTCGCTCTGTGCGCGACGGCGGTGCCACTGCTGCTCCTGCTCTTCCAGTTATTCGTCAAAGGCCTGCCGGTCGTGTGGCACGCCTCCTTCTTCACCCAGTTGCCCCAGACACCGTCGTTGATCGCGCCCAATGCCACGGGTGGCGTGTCCAACGCCATCATCGGCACCCTGGCCTTGACGCTGTACGCCTCGGTCATGGCGATACCCATCGGCGTGCTGGTCGGCATCTACCTCGCCGAATCCGACTCCAAGCTCGCGGCGTGTCTGCGCGTGACGGCCCAGACCATGGCCGGTGCGCCCTCAATCCTGATGGGCCTCTTCGCCTTCTCCTTCATCTTGAAGGACCTGCACGTCGGCTTCTCGGCCATCGCCGGATCCTTCGCGCTGGCGGTCTTGATGCTCCCGGTCATCGTGATCTCCTCA
>JBEKYI010000121.1:0-3051 GCA_049511155.1 Acidimicrobiales bacterium | reverse complement strand
ACCGCCAAGTGCAGCGCCGGTTCGGTCGGCATGACGCGGTGTCCATGAGACTGAACGTATCCCTGATTGTGCTCAACCAGATCATCGATGGCGCTCACCGCATCATCTTAAATCTGCTCGACGGTCTGTCGAGATGTGAATCGCTACGCTCGTAAAAAAAGAGTGGAGGTCCGCGTGGAGAGTATGGAGCGTATTCGTGAGGAGTTACGTCAACCGGCTCGTGACCTTCATGAGTTGATTCCCGAGGTCATGCGTGCGCACGCAGAACTATCGAGCGCAGCCATGGCCGAGGGTGAACTTACAACGGCGACCAAGGAGTTGCTGGCTCTCGCCATCTCAGCGACGAGGGAGTGCGACGGGTGCATCGTCGCCCACGCCCGCGGCGCACTGCGCGCCGGCGTGACGCGCCAGCAACTGGCCGAGGCCATGGGCGTGGTGATCTCGATGAACGGGGGACCGGGCACCGTGTGGGGACCTCGGGCGCTTCGCGTCTACGACGAGGCCGTCGAGGCCCGATAGGGCACGAACCGTCTCTTTTCCGGCAGACTGGTGGCGTGGAACTCACCGACCAAGAACGTTCAGCCCGCCTGGCGGCGCTTAACTCATTGATGGAGTTGATGCGGCCCTCCGTTCAGGCGGACGGGGGAGACCTGCTTCTCGTACGCTGCGATGTGGACACGGGCGTCGTCGAAGTCCAGTTGTCGGGCGCGTGCTCGAGTTGCGCGATCTCAACCGACACGATCCAGGGCGGGGTGACGCGAATCCTGAAGGACCGTCTGGACTGGGTGACTGAGGTCGTGGGTGACGTGGACGACACGATCGACCCCGAGGAGTCGTCGTTCTTGGGTACCGGGGGCTACGTGCCCCGGTATCGCTCGCTCTAGCCGTACCGCGACGCGCTCTAGGCGCGCGCGACCTTGGGCTCCTTGGGCAGACCGAGAGCGCGTTCGCCAACGATGTTGCGCTGGATCTCGGCCGTGCCGCCCCAGATGGTCTCGGAGCGCGAGAAGAAGAACGACGCCTGAAGTTCCGACACCGGGTAGTCCTCGCGTCCGCGGTGCATCGCACCCGAGGGACCGGCGACGGTTCCCGTGCCGGTAAGGATCTGGGCCTGCATACCCAGGATGTTCATGGCGAGGTCCATGTAGTCACGATGCGTCTCGGACCAAAACATCTTGTTGCACGCGCCGAGCAGCGCGGCGTTGTGCGTGTTGTTGAGGGCGTCGGTCAGTGACCGGTAGCCGTTGATCTCCATGATCTTGATCTTGGACCAGGCCTTGACGAGGTCATCGCGAACGAGTTCGTCGTCGCTCTTGCCGACCCGACGAGCCTCGCGCACGATCGTCTCGTATTCCTTGAGGAAGCGGCGATAGCCGGTGGTAGATGACGACCCTCGCTCGAAGCCGAGCGTGGTCATCGCGACCTTCCAACCATTGTTCACTCCGCCGACCACGTTGTCCTTGGGACAGCGCGCGTTGGTAAAGAACACTTCGTTGAACTCGGCTGAGCCGTCCACCTGGGTGATGGGCCGCACCTCGATGCCGTCCTGATGCATGGGAACAAGGAGGTAGCTGATGCCGGCGTGCTGTTCGGCGTCGGGGTCGGTGCGCGTGAGCAAGAAGACGTAGTCGGCGTACTGCGCTTGGGTCGTCCAGACCTTCTGTCCGTTGATGACCCACTCGTCGCCGTCGAGAACCGCCGAGGTCTTGAGACTCGCCAAGTCCGAACCGGAGTTGGGCTCGGAGAAACCCTGGCACCACGTGATCGTGCCGTTCAAGATTCCCGGGATGAACTGTTTCTTCTGTTCGTCCGTGCCCCACTGGAGAATCGTGGGGCCAACCAGCGTGTCACCGAAGAAGTCGGCGCGCATGGGCGCGTTGGCCTTGGCGAACTCCTCGTTGAGCACCACCTGTTCGATCAGGCTGAGGCCCTTGCCGCCGTACTCGGTGGGCCATCCGGCACAGATCCAGCCACCCTCAAAGAGCTTCGTGGGCCAGGTCGTGTTGAACTCGCGGCGCTCCTCGGGGGACAGGGTAAAACCGGGCTCGAACCAGCCCGCCGGCAAGTTCTCTTCGAGCCACGCGCGAATCTCCTTGCGAAAGGACTCGGCTTCAGGAGGGTAGGTCAAATCCATAATCCTGAGCGTAGCGAGGATTATGGGGTGGTTTGTGTGGGGAGTCGAAGTGCGCGAGAATGGACGACCGCCCTGACTAGGAAAGTTGACTCGTGGCTCGCTCTCTCGCTGACACCATCGCCGCCACCAAGGCGTCGTGGGCTCTCAGTCGCACCATCGTCGTGCCCGAGCGAATTCCCGCGCGCCCGGCCGAGCCCGGCAAACTGCGCGTCGCCTTCTTGATCTACCGGGGCAATCCGCGATGCGGTGGGCAGGGTGTCTACACCCGACACCTGACTCGCGAACTGGTCGCCCTCGGGCACAGCGTCGAGGTCTTCTCGGGTCCGCCCTGGCCCGAACTCGACCCGGGCGTGGGCTTTACCCCCGTGCCCGGCCTCGACCTCTACCGCGACCCCGACCCGTTTCGTACGCCCGCCCTCTCGGAGTTCAGGTCGCTCGCCGACGTCGCGGAGTTCGCTGTCATGATGAGCGCCGGTTTTGGCGAGCCCCTGGCGTACTCGATGCGCTTGGCCGCCTACCTCGACCACCGCCGCGACGAGTTCGACATCGTTCACGACGATCAGTGCATGGGTCCGGGCGTCCTTCGTCTGCATCGCCGCGGCTGGCCCCTGCTCGAAACCCTGCATCACCCGATCACGGTGGACCGATCGATCGCCCTGGACCACGCGACCACGTGGTGGAAGCGATTCACAACGCGCCGCTGGTTCGGCTTCTTGCGCATGCAGATTCGCGTCGTCAAACAGCTGCCCGCTGTGCTCACCGTCTCGCACAACTCCAAGATCGACATCCATGACCAGATGGGGGTCGCCCTCGAGCGACTCACCGTGGTGCCGGTGGGGGTCGATCACGAGGTCTTTCGTCCCTACGACGACGTGGTGAAGAAAACGGGTCGCCTCATGGTGACCTCCAGCAGCGAC
>JBEKYI010000120.1:0-3098 GCA_049511155.1 Acidimicrobiales bacterium | reverse complement strand
GCCCGCGTACGCTTCGGTCTCCACCACGCGCGCCCTCAAAGGCCCGGACAAATCGGCGACAACAATTTCGCACCCGATGAGTGCTCGGGCGACGGTGACCGGATCTCGGGCAAAGTAATCCCTCGTCAGGTGTTCACTCACACCGTCATTCTGTCCCTCGATTGCGACTCCGTCTCAAGAAACCTCGATGGTACGCTCCGCCCGTGAGAGCGAGGTGGCCACGGACGCGTCGGATCGCGCCGCCGACGGCGAGATCCGCTCAAGTGAAGTTCTGGGGAGTCGTCTTCGCGTTGGCCGTGACTTCATTGCTCGTGATGCCGGTCTTCGCGTCGGCCGCCAGTCGAGTGGGGACAATTATTCCCGGGACGAACTGTCCCGCGTTTCCCGCCAACAACGTCTGGAACACACCCATTACGGGACTCCCGGTCAACTCCAACAGTGCGACGTGGCTGGCGGCGATGGACTCGTCGAGCACGTTTCTTCACCCGGACTACGGACCGTCGGGGAATCCGTCGGCGCCCTATGGCATTCCCTGGGAGATCGTGCCCGCGGGCACTGCTCTGACGCACATCACGTTTCAGTACGCCTCGGAAAGTTATCGCGGCGAGTATCCCCTCAGCGCCACCACACCCATCGAGGGGGGATCCGATCGTCACGCCCTCATGGTGGATCCTCGACGCTCCGGTTCTCTGCCCGCCTGCACCCTGTATGAGACCTGGGACACCCAGTATCACCCCGGCGGGCGATCGACCGCGGGCTCCGGCGCCGAGTGGAATCTTCGCTCCAATGCTCTTCGTCCCGCGAGCTTCACTTCGGCCGACGCGGCGGGTCTGCCGATTCTGCCCGGACTCGTGAACTACAACGAAGTCGCTTCGGGCTCGATGGATCACGCGATTCGTTTTACCGCCCAGTGCACCCAAGAGTCGTACCTGTGGCCCGCTCGTCATGAGGCGGGTCAAGACGACCCCAACTGTCCGCCGATGGGAGCGCGCTTTCGACTCAACGCATCCTTTACACTTCCGAGCTCGCAGTGCAGCGCCTTGTGCCAGGTGGTTCTCACGACCATGAAGACCTACGGGCTCATCCTCGCCGACAACGGCAGCAACTGGTACTTCCAGGGCACGGCCGATCGGCGCTGGACCTACACCGACGTCGATCAGCTCAAGGCGATACCGGCGAGTGAGTTTGTGGCGGTCGACGAGTCATGTCTCATGGTGAGCGCGAACTCCGGCGCGGCCCTCCAACCCGGCAGCGCCGCGTACGCCCAGAAGTGCCAATGACCTAGGGGGTCGTTGCAGGTCCTGTTCCCGCAGCGTTGCACGCGCGCGGGTCCCATGGTTCCAGCGTCGGGTTGACCGAACTCGGGGTCGTGAAGTCGGGGTTGTTGCGCATCCCGGGTGGGGTGTAGTCACCGGCGATCGTCGTGGTGGTGGACGGTTGCGTGGTCGAGGTCGTCGTCGAAGGGTGCTTGGCGAGTGTGGTGGTGGTCGTGGGTGTCGTCAAGGGCGTGACCGACAATGCTGCGCCCGTCTGAATGGTGACGGTGGCCCCCGGGGTGACTTCGCTCGGGTTGTAGCCGAGAACGGCCGGACCCTGGAGTTGGTCGAGGACCGTTTGGGCCGCGGCCAAGTTCGGGCTTGTCCAGTTGCCGTGAGCGGGCGGGGGTGGCCCGCCGTACCACACGACCGTTTCGCTCACCGGGCCATTGGGCGTCACCGTACCCGAGGAGAGGACATTGAAACCGTCAGCACTTAAGGGGGTGGAAATAGCGGCGGCCTGGTTCGCGACCCCGGTGCCGTTCTCGACGGTGAGTTTGACACTCGAAGGTGCGGGCAGAGTGGTGCCGCTGAAGGGGCTGGTCCCGGGCTTCACACCGAAGATGGTGTCGATGGCGCGCTGTCCGTCGGGCTCGATGGGAAAGACCACGTCGCCGTAGTAGTACCCCTGGTAGAGCAGCGACCCAGTCTCCACGTCGGACACGGGATACGTGTACTGCGGGACGTTGCTGATATCGGTGTGCGCGAAGGTCTCCGCGAGGCTCACCATCTTGCCCTCCGTGAATCCGCTGTCCACCGTCAAGCTCGGCAACACGGCGGTCAGGATGCTCTGGTCGGTGAGTGGATTACCCAGTCCGCGAGCGGCGACCTTGGCCGCCAGCACGCGTAGGAACTCGTGGGTCCGGCGAATTCGCGCGATATCCGAGAGTGCTTCAAAGGGCCAGGACCTCGGGTCGTGATTCGAGGGATCCGGCTGGATCTGGAGATGGCGCGCGCGCACGACCTGTAGCGCGTGATAGCCGTCGAGGTCGTAGCAGCCGGCGCGTTCGATGTTGAGGCCCGACTCCGCGTCAAAGATCGGGACGGGAAAGTACATCTTGACGCCGCCGAGCGCGTTCACGACGTTCGCGAAGGTGTCGAAGTTCAACTCGACGTAGTTGTTGATCGGAATCCCGAAGTCCTCTTCGATGGCGGTGATGAGTTGGCTCGGTCCTTCGTACAACGCTGCGTCGATCTTGTTGGCGCCGATAATCCGGGCGTTGGGCACGAAGGTGTCGCGAGGAATCGACAGCAGCGAGACGGTATGGGTTGCGGGGTCGAGGTGCAGGACCATGTCGATGTCACTGTTGACCCCGGTCACACCTTGCGAGCACAGTCCGTAGGCGATGTTCTGTTGCTTCAGCCCGCATCGGGTGGTCGAGCCAATGAGCAAGATGTTCTCCGACGCGGCGCTCGACGTCTGGAGGTGCTTGACCGGAACTTTCTTGACAAGAGAACCGAGGTAGTAGTAGTCACCCACGACCGCTCCAACGACGAGCACGATGACCACTCCCAGCGCGATGAGCGATCGGCGAAGCCATCGTCGCTTGCGGGGTGCCGCTCGGCGTGCACCGCCTCGACGACGACGCTTCGCAGAGTTTCCCATCGCGACGAGGCGATCCTCGTTGGCGATTCGCGGGCGGGTGGAGTTCTCGCGGCCGTCATTCCTGTCGCGAGGCACCGGCCAATGCTAGGAGCAACGACCTGACGGTCTCGTTAACACCTATCGAGCCCGCCGCGCGGCGGGGCTACTGGCCCGCGACGAAGCGCTGGATCGCCTCC
>JBEKYI010000119.1:0-3106 GCA_049511155.1 Acidimicrobiales bacterium | reverse complement strand
TATGTCCCCGTTCGGCTTCGGCCACGGTTCCCTCCCAGATACCGGAGGTGCCACGCGGCGAGAGGGCCAAGTTGGCCGGGTTCCAGGCGTTGAAGTCGCCCATTACGCACACCGCCCGGGCGTTGGGCGCCCACACTGAAAACGAGGTGCCAACCCCGGGCTCGAAGTGCGCTCCCATCTTGCCCGCGAGAGAGCGGTGCGTTCCCTCGTTGAAGAGGTAGAGGTCCTCGGGACTGAGACGCGATTGGACCGACGGATTCAGCGTCACGCGGCACCTCGTCGCAGCTGGTCGATGCGCTCTAGTTCGGTCCCGATACACGGCGTGTCGCGCATCTCCTCGAGGGTCAAGGTGGCGCGACGTTGCCAGTTGCCCCGTGTGGTGCCGGGTCGGTTTTGGGGTTCAGTTTCGCCCAGCAACTCCTCGAGGTCGACAAGAAGGAGACTCGCGTCACTGGCACTGAGATGGGCGAGGCATCCGTGGCGCGCGGCGTCGGTGAGTTGTTGTTCGCTCAGCACGGGAATCTCGAGGGCTCGAAAGAGCGCCTCTCGGTAGAGGGCTCGAGTGGCCCGGCGTGCGCTGGCTTGCTCTGAAGTGAGATGTCCCTCGGCTTCCATCTCATCAATGTCACGGCCCCAGAGGAACGCCGAGAATCTCGCTGTGTCATGGGTGGCGAGCGACGCGAGGACGTTTCCACGCGGAGTGGGCAACGGATCACGGAGCGTCGACTTGAACTCGAAGACCCAGGAGCGCAGCATCCCCTCGCTCTCCATGCGCTCGTGCACGTCCGGTGGAACGACGCCGAGGTCTTCGCCCACCACGCTGGCGCCCGCCCGGAAGGACTCCAGAGCCACGATTGCGAAGAGTTCCTCGGCGCGGTACGTCACGTACGCGCCCTCCATGGCGTTGGCACCCTCCGGTATGACGTAAAGACGCGAGAGTCCCATCACGTGATCCACTCGCACACACGACGCGTGACGAAAGGCCCGGGCAAAGACCGCACGCAAGTACTGGTAATGACCCGCGCGCATGACCTCGGGGTGCAAGGGAGGAAACGACCAGTTCTGACCCTGGGAGAAGAACAGGTCCGGTGGAGCGCCGCCGGACAGGTCGGCGACAAAGGACGTGGGCGACCAGAACGGATCGAAACCCTCGGGATGAACGCCGACCGGGACATCGGCGTAGAGCGCGACGGTTGCCGCAGCCGTGTCGAGTTGCTCGGCGGCGACCCACTGGCAGTAGAGGTAGTAGTGGGCGAGGGGATCGTTGGATTCTTGGTGCTGCGTGACAGCGACGGCGCCCGGGCGGCCGTCACGCTCCACGCGGGCGCGAAAGTGGCTATAGGCCACCAGCTCGGGGTGTTGGGCGGCGAAACCCTCGAAGTCGCGGCGTCGCGATGACCCGCTTTCGAGCAAGGCAGCAGACATCGGCTGGAGCACGAGACGGCGAAGTCGAGCGACCTCTTCGTAGTCCACCAGCGACTGGCGACGGACGGCATCGACGCGGGCTTGGAAATCGGGAGAGTTCAGCACCGCACGGGCCTCGCTCGAGGTGTCCAACTCGGCCAGCGAGAGGGGGTCGATGTAGATCTCGTTGTAGGCGAGACGGCTGACGGGTCGGTACGGGCTCGGATCGATGGGCGCGTCGAGGTACGTCGGATACAGAGGAAGGCTGCCCATCATCGAGGCTCCGTATCCCCGCACCCAGGCGCCGATCGAGGCGAGGTCTGCGTAACTGCCCACCCCCCAGTCCTTGCTCGTGCGCAGTGCGTGCAGGGGCATAAAGGCGCCCCATCCCCGATCTGGCTGGGGGCATCGTGGCGCACAGATGAGAAGGGTGCTCGATTGGGCGCTCATGTGACCAGTGGATCCAACCTCCAGGGTGAGGTGGTGATAGCCACAGGGTAGGGAAAGTGCGCTTGCGTCCAGCACCACTTGGAGTTGAATGCGGCCCAGACCCTCGGTCTCGAACCTCGACACGACGCGTACCTGATCCTCGGTCATCCGTTCGTGACGGGTAGTGCCGTCTTCGCACTGCAGGGTCAGCCACAGGGCATTCGCGTCGAGTGAGTCGGGGAGGGTTACGAGAAAGGAACTTCGTGCGCCCTCACCCACGACGATCACCGGCTCGATGATGCGACGCGCGAGTTCGACTCGGCGAGCGCGCAACGCGGCCGGGACGTCGCGCGACGTTTCGAGCAGACCACCCAAAGAGCGAATAATCGAAAGAAGAACTTCGGCACTGGCCTCATGCTCCGCGTCGTCCGCGCCAAGATACGAGGCCAGAACCCCGTAGAGCGAGGCGAGTTCGAGGAGATCCGACTCGTGGCGACGTGGTCTGGTCACGGGGTCGCCTCGAGCATGTCGAGGAGTCCGCGGGCGGGAATGTCGACCCACGTCGGACGCGTGTTCGCCTCGTAGTTGAGTTCGTAGATGGCTTTTTCGATCAGGAAGAAGTCCAAGAGAGAGGCGATGTCACTGCGCTTCGCCGGCAGGTAGGCGGCGTGGCCCGCGGTGGCGAGATACGAGTTCAAGAAGGTGCGGGACACTGATCGATGCCAAAACGTTAACCACGAGTCCATGCGTTCGATGTCTTCGTCCTGCAGGGACATGCCGAGGTCGCGCGTGAGGCGCAGCGCCGCGGCTCGACTCGCGTAGTGCAGCGAACGGATCATTCCGGCCAAGTCCACCACGGCGGGCCGCTTCAGTCGCCGGCGACTCAGCGAGCGAAATGGTTCGCCCTCGAAGTCGATGATCACGAAGTCCTTGCCCGTCCAGAGAACTTGGCCCAGATGGTAGTCACCGTGGCATCGAATCTTTGAGGCATTCCCGGTCGAAGAGGTGAGGCGCTGGAGCCGGGCGAGAACCTCCTGCTCGCGCGAGAGCACGTCGGCGACATTGGCGGAAGGAAAGTGAAGCGAACGGACCTCGCGGAATACCTGACGCGTCAAGCTGCGAGCCCCGTGGTAGAGAGCCTGGCGATCGAGCGGTGTTAGCGGCTCGGGCGCGAAGGCGGGGTCTCGGTGGTCCGAGGTGAGTTCGGCGTGTAGCTCGGCCGTGCGTTGTCCGAGCATCAACGCCCACTCCACGTGGGCGCCGACGAGAGGAT
>JBEKYI010000118.1:0-3167 GCA_049511155.1 Acidimicrobiales bacterium | reverse complement strand
GTGATGAACGTGAAGCCAGCGCTGAGATCTAGGGGAAACGTCAGAGGCACGTCGTCGCGCGCACAGGTCGACCTGAGGTTCACGTAGTACACGGCCGGATTGTGTCTCGCCGCATAAGTGCCGCTCGTCACGTGGTCGCACGGGCCAGGCATGGACTGAACGAGTCCTCGCCAGTCCCCGTCGAGTTCGGAGAAGATGCTCGGACCACCGAGGGGATGGGCACCGGGTTCATCGTCATCGGTGATGCCGTGAGTGGATCCAGACGTCAGTGCGATGTAGTTCGGCAAGCTCGGGTGCGATATCGCGAGATAGTTGGTGGCCAGGCCGCAACGATCGGCCAGGGAATTGAGATACGGAGCACTGGGAGAGCCGACCACGGAGTAGCCCACGTTCTCGAGAAGAATCCACACCACGTGCTGGTACGCGGGAGCGAGACGAGTGACCCCGCACGGAACGGTCGCAGAGATGTGCGCGGGCGGACTGGCGGCGGAGACCCCCGGCGGCACCTGCCACGCCACTCCCGGATCGGCGCGGCCTTCACTCACTACTCACTGCTGCGAACCACCGAAACCTTGCTGGGCCTCCCTCTTCTCGGCGCGGCGCGAGGGGCAGCGTCGATGGTGAGTTCTTTTCATCTCTGAGTTGGCGCCGGACACGTCACTGGCGGGCGCGATGAAGATCGTCCTGTGCTCTCAAGGGGCTCTCCGGCAGAGAGTTGGTGGCGAATGGGAATCGTGTGGTGCAACTCCACGACCCGTCACTCTCGATCGCGAGGCCCTCGTAGTCAGCGACCCCCTCCAGTAGTCCGAGAAAGTCACGTCCGGCAACGGCCAACGCTGTCGCCAACGCATCGGCCACACCGAGATCAGGACCGACGACACTCGCCGACGCCGCCCGCGCGCCCACTCGACCGGTGAAGGGGTCGATGAGATGTTGACCACGTTCGTATGTCCCCGACGTGGCGATCGCTCCGTGAACATCGACAACGCACACGAGTCGTCCGTGCACTCCAGGATCCGCGACGCCGATCCGAAAGGGCACGTGGGCACCCGGACGGCCCTTGGTCGCGATGTCCCCGGCCGCGTTGACCATGGCTCCCACGATGCCCTCGTGATCAAAGGCGTGCAGCGCTCGTTGGGCGGCCCACCCTTTCACGTACCCGGTGGGGTCTACGCCGCCAGGCATGGCCCAGGGATTGAACCATCCCTCCGACACCTCGCGGGCAGTCTCGCAGAGAGTCAAGACGTCGACCACGTCGTCGGGCATTTCCTCGAGCGTCGCCGCGCCTCGGCGCAGCCTCGATACGGCGCTCTCGGCCTTCCACGTACTGAAAAGATCGTCCGCCTGATGCAGAGCTGACCGCGCACTCTCGACCAGCGTGTCGATCTCGTCGTTCTCGAGTGTCGACTTGACGTACAGATCAAAGACGACCACCGTTCCCATCACCTCCTCGAGGTAATAGACCACCCGCGGTGTCAAGCTTCGCGACGAGGTCACGACTGGCGCAACTTCAGTAAAGCTGACTGCAGTGACTGTTCAAAGCCGGCGCTGGTGTAACTAGCCCCCGACACGCCTTGGATGTTGGCGCTTTGGGCACTCAGGGCCTGTGACTCCAGGAGGGGAATGGCGTACTCGTCGATGGACTGGGACCGCGAATCTCCCCCGTCACTGATGGAAGCGATGCTCACGTTGGAGATGTGCGAGGCGGAGCCCGTCACGGAGACGGCGAGCGTGCCATAGGAGTAGTTGACTGCCGTCCCTATGACGGTTCTGGTCGTCGTAGGCACCGTCGTTGTTGTGGTCGGCGAGGTGGTCGTGGCCGAGTGCACGGGCGTGGTGGTCGTGGTAGTCGTGGCATGCACCGCGGGACTCGTGGTCGTGGTCGTGGAAGTGCTGGTGGTTGTGCTCCCCGCACGGGTCCCTCCCCCACTCGTCGTCGTATTCGAAGCCCGGGTTGTGGAGGTCACTCCGAGGGAGCTGAGCGACAAGGTCGCCGGCTTGCTGTGGAAACTCATCAAGCCCGCGAAGCCGGCCACCGTGGCCACGGCCACTAGTCCCGCGCGCTTCATGGTCGCCGTTCTTTCGCGGTACGCATATTCGTTCGATTCGTCGCCACGCTAAAACGCAAACGTTTCTTCGTGGACCTGGTCGGCGCGCAACCCGAGGCTTCTGGCCGCCCACATGACACCTTGGCTAAAGCCGTCGGGACCGCACACATAGACGTCACTGTCACGAATGGCGGGGGCCAAGTGACGAAGGGTCCTAGCGTCAAAGCGCACCAGGTCACGCGCGCCGATGACCTCGTGGTACCGACCGCCGCGGTGCTCCACCAGCGCGACCATCTCCTCACGATGGACGATGTCTCGGGTATCCGATGCGCGAATGATGACCGTCACGTCGACGCGAACGGGCAGATCCTCCAAAAGCGCGCGCAGGGGCGTGATGCCCACTCCCGCCCCCACCAAGACGACGCGGTCACGCGAGCGTGCGTGATGAGTAAAGGCGCCGTAGGGCCCCTCGATGCCCACCCGCGTTCCCGGCTTCAGCAGAGACACCGCCCGGCTCTGGTCGCCCAATCCTTTGATCGTGACCCGTAGGTACGGCGGCTGAGGAAGAGCGGAGAGAGAGTACGGATGAGCGTGCCACCACAGTTCTCGGGTGAGAAACCTCCACTTGAAGAACTGTCCCCCCGACACGGCCAAGCGATCGAGACGTCGTCCCGAGCAGATGACCGAGACCACACCGGGCGCCTCTTCGCGCACCTCTCGAACTCTCAACTGATGACGGAGACTGCGCCACAACGGAAGCCCCACACGAAAGACCAAAACGAGCCCCGCCGTCGACGCCCAGATGAACGACCAGAAGATACGCGCGAAGGGGTGGCCGATGAACGAACCGCCGGTGTCAATCTGGTGGGCGAAGGCGAGCGCGAGCGCCAGGTAGAAGTAGAGGTGGACGACCCACCAGCTTTCGTACTTCATTCGCCGCCGAGCGATCTTTATCGACGTTGACGCCGCCATGACCAGGAGAGCAAACCCGACGGTGGCGGCGAGCAGATTCGGATAGGTCGAGAGGAACACCCAGAACTGGTGAAGCGCGCCCGTGCGAGCGAGCGCGGCGTACCCCAAGGTGATGAGAACCACGTGAGCCGCAATGAGGACAACCGG
>JBEKYI010000117.1:0-3170 GCA_049511155.1 Acidimicrobiales bacterium | reverse complement strand
GCGACTCACAAGGCGCGATCTGGATGGGCGGTGCGGCGCCGGCCGTCGACGCGCATGGAGGCGTGTGGGTCAGCGTGGGCAATGGTTCCGTTCACTCGTCGAGCCAGCCCTACGACGACAGTGACTCCGCGCTCGATCTCACCGCCGCCATGCACCTGCGACAGTTTTTTGCGCCGGCCGTCTGGGCGGAAGATAACGCCGCGGACTATGACATGACGACCGTGCCCGTGTTGCTGCACGATGGCCAGGTCATTCTCGCCGGCAAGTCGCCGCGCACCTATCTCTTGAACGGTGCGCACTTGGGCGGCATTGGCCATCCCGAAGCGATCACTACCGGCGTGTGCTCGAACGACATCGATGGCGGCAGCGCGGTGGTGGGCACGGTCGTGTACCTGCCCTGTCTCAACGGTCCTGTCGCGGTGCGGGTAGGGACGTCACCCGCAACACTGAAGGTGCTCTGGAACGCCAGCGTCGGTGGTGGGCCGCCTATTTACGCGGCGGGACTGGTGTGGACGATCGGCCAGAATGGCACGTTGTACGGCCTCAACCCCGCGACCGGGGCCGTTCGACAGCAGGCCACGGTAGGCGCCCCGGCCAATCACTTTCCTACGCCCAGCGTGGGCGACTCACTCTTACTGGCTACCTCTGCCACGCACGTGGTCGCGTTTCACGCGAGGGTTCGCTGAGACTACGAAGGAAGACTCGTCGGAATCGATTGGGCGAATGAGAAGTGGTTCTCCGGGTCGTACGTATTTTTGACCGTGACGAGGCGATCAAGATTCGATCCGTAGTACGCATCACGCCAGTCGTCAAGCGTGGGATCGATGTAGTTCTGGTACGCGCCCGTGGCGGGATTGAAGACATGGTCGCCGAGCCAGGTAAGCCAGGTCTGTCCGTTGCTAATGACCGACGCAGGGGTATAGGTGGACCACGAGTACGAAGCTTGGATGCAGGCCAACTTGTCGCGGTGCACAAAAGCGGTCGCATCTTTCGCGACGCGGTTGATGGCCCCACCGTAGGAGTCAAAGGCCAACCCTCCGCCCACGGTGGGCGCGAGTGCCGCGAGGTGTTCCACGGCCGCCACCATGGTCGCGCAGCGACTCGACGTCATGGGCGTATCCACGTAGCTGGACTTGGCGCTGTAGGCCGTGCGAGAGAGCACCCCGTGAGGGTTCTCCGAGGACAGATGACAGGCGGCGATGCTGAGACCCGAACAGCCCGCCTCGATCTCCATGGCGGTGAGGTACTCATTGGATCCGTTGAAGCTGTACGTGGGTGCGGTGCCGATGGCCGACTTCAAGGGAGCGAGATACGAGGCGAGCGCTGAGGGCGAGCCACAGAACACCCCCCCAACCTGACCGAGAAATCCGGACGTTCCCTGCGAAAGAATCTGACAGTTGGACCACACCTCGTCCGGCGTGGTCGTGATCCACTGCTGCCATGCTTCGAGCATCGACGCGGCGGCGCCCCAGGGATACTGCAACGTGATAAGAGTTACTTCGGGCATGGGATGCACGTCGAAGGTAAAGGACGTCGCGACGCCAAAGTTGCCGCCTCCGCCCCCACGAGAGGCCCACAACAAGTCAGCGTGCGAGCTGTCGTTCGCCCGCAGCAACGTCGCGTCGGCCGTGACCACGTCGAGCGATCGCAGGTTGTCGGTCGTCAAGCCGTACTTTCGACCGAACACGCCGATCCCTCCGCCGAGGGTGAGCCCCGCAATGCCGACGGTTGGACATGATCCCGCGGGCAAGAGGCGGTCGTGCGCGCCTACCTCGTTGTACACATCAATGAGCCGAGCACCCGCACCGATGGTCGCGGTATTGGTGGTGGTGTCGACCGCGATGCCCGCGAGTCGACTGACATCGATGACCAGTCCGTCACAACTGGAGTACGCCGCGTAACTGTGTCCGCCCGAGCGAGCGCACATCGCCATCTCATGACTCGTCGCAAAATCTACGCACCGCGCGACGTCCTGCGCGCCCGCGCAGTACGCGATTCCCTGAGGGTGAAGATCGCTGAACTTGGAGTTATACAGCAGGCTGTCGGCGGGATAAGAGCGACTCGAGGGTCGCACAAGTGTTCCCGCGAGGGACGACGCCAGCGCGGCCCAGTCGGCCGCGGTCGCGGGTCCCAACGTGGTCGTCGTGGTGGGGGCCGTAGTACTCGAGACCGGACCGTGGTTTCTGTGGCCGCAAGCGTCCAGCGCCAGTCCGGCGCCGAGTGCCGCGGTGGCCACGAGCGATGTTTGCCCGGCGCGCCGGAGAAACTCTCGTCGATTGGAGAGTTCTGTGGTCACGTCGAGACGCTATTTCATTTTTTTGGTTAAGAATCGATGTCATCCATTCATTTCTCGAAACGGCGTCAGTAGCCTTTTGCTCGTACGGGGGCGCGAGTTTCAATGGGAGCGCCAACCCGTATTCATCGAAAGAGTGGGCGAGTGAAATCGATAAAGAGTGGGCGCGCTGCGTCGCGACTCCTTGTCAGTTTTCTGCTGACCGGCGCGATAGCGCCGATAGTGGCACTCAGCTTTAGTAACGCGCGCGCCGGTGCCGACGCACCTCTGACGGGTTTTTATTTGGATCTCGGGGGCTCGGCCTCGGTGGGTTTTCAGCCCACCGAGTCGTACCCTCACGGGCAGCCGACCACTGAGGGGTACGCCAACGATGTCGTGGCCTTCGAAGCGGCGCGCGGCGTCACTCTCGATCTCACCGAGTTGGGCTGCGGCGGTGAGACGACGACCACGATGATCAGTGGCGGAGATCGCTGCTATCACGAGGACGGTAGCCAACTCGCCGACGCCATAGCGTACCTACGGGTCCACGATGGCTACGAGGGAATTGTGACCATCGACCTCGGCTTCAATGACTTGCGTGGGTGTCTCCATCTCGGTTCCAAAGGCCAGGCCTGCATCGAGGGAAGGATGGCGGTTCTTCAAGAGCAGTTGCCATATATATTGCAAAACCTCAAGGGAGCCGCGGGAGCCGGCGTGAGTTTTGTCGGCATAGGGGTCGATGATCCCTATTTGGCGGACGCACTCACCGGCAAGGCGGGTGCGCGCTTCGCGTCATACAGCGAGGCCGTGATGGATCAACTCAACAACGCGTTGTCCGCGATTTACGCCAGCGCCGACATCCCCATGGCGACGGTGAGTAGCTTTTTCAACGCCGATG
>JBEKYI010000116.1:0-3188 GCA_049511155.1 Acidimicrobiales bacterium | reverse complement strand
GATTCACCACCCTTCTTCGTGGTCCAAGGCACCACCGACACGCTGGTTGAGGTGAACGTGGCTCGCGCATTCGTGGCGAAGTTCCGCACCATCGCCTTCGCGCCCTTGTACTACATCGAACTGCCACTGACCCAGCACGCCTTTGACCTCACCGTAAGCCCGCGCACCTCGGCCACCACCCGCGCGGCACTTTCGTTCGCCGAGTTCGTCACTACCCCCCGACCCCCACTTTCGCGTGACCTAATCGCGAGCTATCAAGTCCCGCCTACCTCGCTGCAGGTGTACCAAGGCGAGAAGTGGATCGATGTCCTGGACATGGTCGAGGAGGCGGATTTCTTCGTAGTCACCTCGGACAATCCCTATTCGCGCGTGCTCGATGACGCTGACAACGAAACTCGTCGCCGTGAACTGCGAGGAGTTCTCGACTCTCGCCACGTTGCCTACCTCGACGCTCGCGGTCATGACCCCGGTGGGACGTGGCCCGATGAACTGGGTGTCGCTCTCTTTGGGGTAACGCGCGACGATGCGCGGGCTCTGGCGTTGGCGTGGGAGCAGTTCGCGTTCTACGAGGTGAGCCGCGACGGCGTGCTCGTGCGCGAGAGTTCCTCGGACTTGGTGCTGTCTTAAACCGGGGCCAGCGTCACGTCGATCGCGAGATCGCTGGCGTCGGCAATGACGAGTTCCTCGACGTTGCCGGCCGAGCGCAGGTCGGCGGCGCTCGCGCGCAGGGCGTCAGCGAACTCTCGTGGAGCGCTGACGGCCATCGTGGCCACGCTGGCGCGCTGAGAGACCTTGGCCGAGCTCTTCTCGCGACGGACTGCTTCGAGAGCGTCGCACACGGGCTGGTAGATCGACCCGGGCCGCTCAGGTAGTTGCCCTAGCTCAGCCAGGGTGGGCCAGTCGCTCACGTGAACTGATCCGTCGTGCCACCAACTCCAGACCTCTTCGGTGACGAAGGGCTGGATCGGGGCAAAGAGCCGTTGAAGAACCGAGAGTGTGACGTGCAGGGTGGCGCGCGCCGACTTGGTGTCACGGTCGTCGCCTTCGCCGTACGCACGGGCCTTGACGAGTTCGACGTAGTTGTCGCAAAACGACCAGAAGAACGACTCAGCCCGCTCGAGCACGCGCGCGTAGTCGTACTGTTCGAAGGACGCGGTGGCCTCGGTAATCAACTCACCCAACAGGGCGAGAAGGTCGCGGTCGATGGGCGCCGTGACGTCGCTCTCGACGAGCACTTCGTTCGCGTCGAGTCGTCCGAGAACGAACTTGGAGACGTTAAGCATCTTGATCGCCAGGCGTCGGCCGATCTTCATCTGGCCCTCGTCGATGGCGGTGTCGGTGCCGGGGCGTCCTGACGCCGCCCAGTAGCGAACGGCGTCCGCTCCGTGGTTCTCGATGAGCGGTAGGGGAGTGACAACGTTGCCCTTGGACTTGGACATCTTCTTGCGGTTGGGGTCGAGGATCCAGCCTGAGATCAGTGCGTTTCGAAAGGGGAGGGAATCGAACTCCAGGTGACTGCGCACGACGGTCGAGAAGAGCCACGTGCGGATGATCTCGTGGGCCTGGAGGCGAAGGTCCATCGGAAAGACGCGCTCGAAGAGGTCAGAACCCCAGCGTCCGGCGATTTGGGGTGAGAGCGAACTTGTGGCCCAGGTGTCCATGATGTCGGGATCGCCGGTGAAGCCGCCGGGCTGGTCGCGCTGGGACTCGTCGTAACCCGCTGGCGCGTCCGAGGACGGGTCGATCGGCAGCAGGTCCTCCGTGGGTGCGAGGGGGGCGTCGAAGTCGATCTCGCCCGCCTCGTCAATCGGGTACCAGATGGGAAAGGGCACGCCGAAGTAGCGCTGGCGAGAGATGTTCCAGTCCGTGTTGAGCCCCTCCACCCAGGAGCGGTAGCGGTGGCGCATGAAGTCGGGCACCCAGTGCAGTTCGTCGCCGCGCGCGAGGAGCTCCTCGCGGTGCTCCAGGGTGCGCACGAACCATTGCCGCGAGGCCACAATCTCGAGGGGACGCTCACCGCGCTCGTAGAACTTGACCGGATGGGTGATCTCGCGGGGATCACCAACGAGATGCCCAGCGTGGCGCAGGGCTTCCACGATGGCGCTGCGGGCCTGCTTGACGTTGCGGCCTTCGAGGGCCGCGTAGTGGCGCTCCGCGGTTTTGGGGTCCTGGCTGGGGAACTCCTCGGACGTGAAGTCGGCCGGTAGAAAGCGACCGTCACGGCCGATCAGAGCGCGAGTGGGCAGGTCCAGCTCGCGCCACCACGTGACGTCCGTTGTGTCGCCGAATGTGCAGACCATGGCCGCTCCGGTGCCCTTTTCTGGATCAGCCAGCTCGTGAGCTACGACGGGAACGTCGATGCCAAAGAGTGGCGTGCGCACGTAGGTCCCGAAGAGCTCGGCGAAGCGCGGGTCCTCCGGGTGAGCCACTACCGCCACGCAGCTCGCGAGCAGTTCGGGCCTGGTCGTGTCAACCTCCACGCTGCCCTCGTTGCCCACGCGAGCAAAGGCGATCCGGTGGTAGGCGCTGGGCTGTTCTCGGTCCTCGAGCTCGGCCTGGGAGACGGCCATGCGAAAGTCCACGTCCCACAGGGTGGGGGCGACGCGCAGGTAGACGTCGCCGCGCTCGAGCATGTGCAGGAAGGCCTTTTGGGAGACGCCGCGGGCAAAACTGCCCACCGTGGTGTACTCGGTCGACCAGTCCACCGACTGGCCGAGCGTACGAAACAGGTGCTTAAAGGCCTGTTCGTCGATCTTGGTGAGCTCTTCGCACAGCCCCACGAAGTTGCGCCGGCCAATCGAGAGCTTGTGCTTCTCGTCGGGCTTCTCCGGGGGCGCAAAGTGCGGGTCGTAGGGCAGAGAGGGGTCACAGCGCACCCCGTAGTAGTTCTCGACCCGTCGTTCGGTGGGCACCCCGTTGTCGTCCCAGCCCAGGGGATAAAAGACGTTCTTGCCGCGCATGCGCCAGAATCGGGCGATGACGTCTCCTTGGGTATAGCTAAAGACGTGGCCGATGTGCAGCTCACCCGAGACGGTCGGAGGTGGGGTGTCGATGCTGAAGACGTCCTCGCGGCTGGTCTGCGGGTCAAATCGGTAGGTGGCCTGTTCATCCCAGCGCGCGGTCCAAATGGCTTCCAGCCCGTCCACGCTGGGCTTTTCGGGCACGGGAAAGGACGTTGGCGTAGAAGC
>JBEKYI010000115.1:0-3268 GCA_049511155.1 Acidimicrobiales bacterium | reverse complement strand
GCATGCAGGTTTCAGCCCGTGGGCGCGTCAGCGTGCACGGCGAACCACTGCAGCGTGCCAACCGGTCCATTGGCTACGTTCCCCAGAAGGTGCTGTTCGATCCCGACATGCCCATTCGCGCCCGTGACCTCGTGGCGCTCGGCATTGACGGTAATCGTTACGGCCTCACGCGTCGTACTCGCGCCAACCACGCGGCGGTCGACGAGATGCTGCACGCGGTCGATGCGCAAGATTTTGCGGATCGCAAGGTGGGCGGCCTCTCGGGAGGTGAACAGCAACGAGTACTCATTGCCCACGCCCTCGTCAGTCAACCGGAGTTGTTGTTGCTCGACGAGCCGCTGGCGAATCTCGACCCCGGCAGCGTGCAGGAGATCATTGGACTACTGCACCAGGTTGCCACCCAGCAGCAGGTGGCCATCTTTCTTTCGTCTCACGAGATGAATCCGCTGCTGCCCGTGATGGACCGCGTGGTCTACATCGCCAACGGTCGTGTCGCGAGCGGGACGACGGACGAGGTGGTGCGACCCGACGTGCTGAGCGCCCTCTACGGCCATCACGTCGACGTCATCAAAGTTCACGGTCGGGTGTTGGTGGTGGCGAGACAGGAGACCGACGAAAGTTCGGACGTCGCCAATCACCCCGAAGTGGTCGTGGAGTAGCGAGTGAACTGGCTTTTCGAACCGGGGCTCTTCGCCAACCATTCGGTGCGCACGGCGCTGCTCGTTGGCGCCATCGTGGCCGTGGTGTCCGCGGTGGTGGGCATCTTCACGGTGGTGCGCGGACAGTCATTCGCCGGTCACGCCTTGACCGACGTCGCCACGGCCGGCGGCGCCGGCGCCTTCCTCGCGGGTATCGCGCCGTTGATTGGTTTCGTCGGCGGAGGAATCGTGGGTGCGGGGGCCATGGACGCCATTGGCGTGCAGCGAGTCAAGGGTCGCGACATAGCCACGGGCGTCGTGCTCGGGGCGGCGACCGGCCTAGCCGCCTTGTTCTTGTACCTCTCCACGACGCACAGTTCGGCGACGGGAACTACGCAACTGATACTCTTTGGTTCGATCTTCACCGTGCAATCCTCCACACTGCCCGAAGTGGTTGTGCTCAGCCTCGTGGTGTTGGTGACGGTCGCGGTGATCGGGCGACCCCTCCTGTTGAGCTCACTCAGCGGCGAGTTGGCGTCGGCGCGGGGTGTTCGCTTACGTGCCATTGGCACGGCGTTCATGGTGATCCTGGCCGTGTCCGTTGGACTGTCGGCCATCATCATCGGCTCGATCCTGTCGACGGCACTACTGATTGGTCCACCGGCCAGCGCCCTCAAGTTGGTGCGTCGTTTTGGCGCGGGCATGTTGTTGGCCGTGGCCCTCGGCGTGGGGGCCACGTTGGGCGGCATTGTGCTCGCCTACAACAGCTACTACTGGTTCTCTTCGCACCGAGGGCTGCCCGTGAGTTTCTTCGTGGTCGTGCTGGTGGTGCTCGAGTTCGTGGTCGCGAGCGCGCTCCAGCGAGCGCGCCGCGAGAAGACGCCAACAACGTCGCGAAGTGCAGCCGTGTTCGAGCCGACGGGCTGGCAGTAAGTGTTCTCGAGTTTCATGACCAACGCGTGGATCTCCGGCACGATCGTCGCCGTGCTGGCCGGTGCGGTCGGGTTCTTCGTGGTGCTTCGCGGCGCGTCCTTTGCGGCGCACGCGATCCCCAACGGCGCGTTCGCCGGTGCGGCCGGGGCCAACCTGGTTGGTCTTAATCCGTTGTTGGGTCTGGTCTCCTTCGCCGTCATGGCGGCACTCGGCATTGGCGTGACGAGTCGACGAACTAGGAACGACGTCGCGACGGCCCTGTCGCTGGTGTTGATGTTGGCCCTCGGTGCCGCGTTCTTGACGCTCAGCACCGAGTACGAGCCGGCGATCAACGCACTGCTCTTCGGCGAGATCCTGGGAGTCAGCACCAGCGAACTCCTGCCCGTGTTGTTGCTCGGCATCGTGTGCGTGGCCGCGCTGGTCCTGCTTTTCCGCCCCTTGGTCTACACGTCCGTCGCCCCCGAGTTGGCGGCGGCTCGCGGTATCAACGCCACCGTCATTGAGACCACGTTCTTGTTGGTGTTGGCCTTGTCAACGGCGCTGACGGTGCCCGTGGTCGGGGCGTTGCTCACGTTCTCGCTCATGATCGGGCCGCCAGCCGCGGCTCGACTGTTGTCGGCGAGGCCGAGTCGGGCGATCGGTCTCTCGATTCTCCTGGCGTTGCTGACCGTGTGGCTTTCGATCGCCGGATCGTACGTCTTCAACCTGCCCATCGGATTCTTTGTCGGCTCGTTGGGCGCCGTGCTCTTTCTCGGAGCTCGGCTGTGGGCGGCGCATCGCGCCCGTCTCGGACGACGCCTCGTTGCCTAATCTTTGAAGGTGACCTCCGCTGCATCCTCCTTGCTCGCCGAGTGCCATTTTCCTGCGCCCGGAACGGTTGTCGCATTAGCCGTTTCGGGCGGTCCTGATTCTCTGGGCCTCCTGCTCCTGGCCTTAGAGGCACAACTCGTGGTGACGGTCCATCATGTTGACCACCACGTGCGAGTCTCGAGCGACGACGATGCTCTCTTCGTTGAGGGCCTCTGCAACTCGCTGCAAGTGGCCTTCGTGCGTCACGACGTCAACGTGGAGCCGGGCGGCAATTTTGAGGCGCGCGCTCGTACGCTTCGCCGACAGGCCATGCCCCGGGGTGTGCTGACCGGCCACACCATGGACGACCTCGTCGAGACGATGCTTCTTAACATGCTTCGCGGTGCCGGTATTGACGGCCTGTCACCCATGGTGGACGATCCCACCAAGCCACTGCGTGATATTCGACGCAGCACGCTGCACCACTTCGTGGCGACCTCGGGCTACACGCCGCGACACGACGAAACCAACGACAGTCCCGAGTTTCGTCGCAATCGGGTTCGCCACGAACTGCTCCCCGTCATGGACGACGTCGCCGGGCGCGACGTGGTGCCACTCCTGGCCCGCCAGGCGTCGCTCATGCACGAAGAGAGACTGTGGCTCGACCAGTTGAGCGCCGACGACGTACTGAGTCTTCGTCAGGCGGATTGTCGCGAACTCAGCACGTGGCCCAGGGCCCGGTTGCGACGTTGGCTTCGCACGCAACTACGCAGTCTCGATGAGGGCGACGGTGAGCACCCACCGTCGGCCGACGAAGTGAGCCGTTGTGTCGCCGTCGTGAACGGCGAGTCCGTCGCCACCGAGCTGAGTGGGGGTCGGCGTTTCTCTCGAAGCGGCCAGCACCTCAC
>JBEKYI010000114.1:0-3275 GCA_049511155.1 Acidimicrobiales bacterium | reverse complement strand
CTGGCCCTCGGGTGACCTCGGCGTGCGAAACGGATGGACGCTGATTCACGGGCTCGATGAGTTGGTCACCGAGAAAGATCTGCGAAGTCACGGCGACACGTTTGAAGGAGTGAGATCGGACGTCGCCTGGTACTGCTGGCAAGCCGTTCACCTCTCGCGCGCCCAGTAATCTCGCTGCCATGCCCCTGATTACCCTCGATGACTTCGAACACACCGCCCTGGCGACCCTCGAGCGCTTTACAACGATCCCTTCCCTCTCGCCCAACTTCGACGCGAAGTGGGCCGAGGACGGATACCTCCTCGAGGCCGCTGAGTTACTCGCGAACTGGACGCGCGAACGACGTCTGGGCAGCGTCGACATCGAGATCCGCGAACTCGAAGGCCGCACCCCCATGCTGGTGGTCACCGTGGACTCAACTGCTGGCGACACGGGCACCGTCATTCTCTACGGACACCTCGACAAGCAGCCGCCGCTGGGCAACTGGAGCGAGGGACTCGACCCCTACATTCCCGTTCGACGCGGCGATCGGCTCTTTGGGCGCGGAGTCGCCGACGACGGATACGCCTGCTTTGCCGCGATCACCGCACTGGAAGCCATGGAAGTGAATGGAATCCCTCACGGGCGCTGCGTCGTTCTCATTGAGGCGAGTGAGGAGAGCGGAAGCGTCGATCTGGAGGCCTATCTCGACGATCTCGCCGAGCACTTGGGCGACGTGGAGCTGTTGATCTGCCTGGACTCGGGGGCACTCAGCTACGACCGTCTGTGGGTCACGTCGTCCTTGCGCGGCGTGGTCAACCTCGAACTCACGGTCGGCGTGCTCGAAGAAGGTCGCCACAGCGGCTCCGCCAGTGGCGTCGTTCCCTCCTCGTTTCGCATCCTGCGTCAACTGCTCGATCGAGTCGAAGACGCCACCACGGGAGAGATCCTGGTGCCCGAACTTCATGCGCCGATCCCCGCCTCTCACGTCGCGGCCGCTCACGGCATCGCCGAAGAGTTTGGTGATCTCCTGGCCGAGGACTTCCCCACGCTCGAGGGAGTGCAGCTCATGGGCCAGAACGGCGAAGAGCGCATCCTTCGTCGTAACTGGCATCCGACGTTATCGGTCATCGGCATGGGGGGGATCCCGAGTCCCGAGATCGCGGGCAACGTCCTGCGGCCCTTCACCACCGTCACCCTGTCGTTTCGCCTGCCCCCCACCGTCGACGCGTTCGCTGCGGCCAAGGTGCTCACGACGATCCTCACGACCGACGTGCCGTCGAACGCCCACGTCACCGTGACCAACGTCCAGCCGGGCGACGGCTGGGTCTCCCCCGATCTCGCTCCCTGGCTGGCGCCAGCACTAGAGAAAGCGTCGCGGGAGTATTTCGGACACTCCGTCGGCTTTACCGGCGAAGGGGGATCGATTCCCTTCCTGGGATCCCTCGCCAAGCGTTACCCCGGCGTGCAGTTCGTCGCGACCGGCGTCGACGGACCCGGGTCCAACGCCCACGCCATCGACGAAATGCTCGACCTGCCCATGGCGGTTGGTGTCACCAACATGGTTATTACCGTGTTGGAAGCGCACGCCAACAAGTAAGGACAACAATGACTGAACACGTGGACCTTTGGGTCGATCCCCTCTGCCCCTGGGCCTGGTTAACATCTCGCTGGCTCCTGGAAGCGAGCACGGTGCGTGACTTCGAGGTTGACTTTCACGTCATGAGCCTCTCGGTGCTCAACGAAGGGCGCGACGAGCTCTCTGATCGCTACAAGCAACTGCTCGCCAAGGGCTGGGGCCCCGTTCGGGTACTCATGGCGGCCCAGGAACGTCACGGCAACGACGTCCTCGAGCCCCTCTACAGCGCCATGGGCACGCGACACCACGTGCAGGGCAACAAGGACTGGGACGAAGTCATCGCCGGCGCCCTGGCCGACGTTGGCCTCGAGGCAGATCTCGCGCTGGCGGCATCCTCCAACGAGTACGACGAGGCACTGCGCAAGAGTCATCACGAAGGCATGGATCCCGTGGGCTACGAGGTAGGCACCCCGGTCATTCACGTGGGCGACGTCGCGTTCTTTGGACCCGTCGTGACCCCCGCCCCCAAGGGTGAGGCCGCCGGCAAGCTCTTCGACGGTGTCATGCTGGTTGCGAGCACGCCGGGCTTCTACGAACTCAAGCGCACCCGCACCCAAGATCCCATCTTCGAATGACCTTCGTCTCGTCCTCCCCGGGCTTTCCCGTCTACGTCACTGGGTCCACTGACTCGCCCAAAGCGCTCATCGTGATCCAGGAGGGCTTCGGTGTCAACGAACACATTCGAAGCGTCGCGGACCGCTTCACCGACGACGACTACTTCGTCATAGCGCCCCACCTCTATCATCGCAGCGGTTCACCCGAGATCCCCTACGACGATGTCGAATCGGCGGTCGCCGAGATGGCTACGCTCACCCAAGACGGCCTGACCAACGATCTCAACGCCACGACCAATTTCCTCGCGGGCCTGGGCTTTAACCCCGCGTCAATCGGAGTCGTCGGCTTTTGCATGGGCGGCTCGGTCGCACTGTACTCGGCGACTCTCGGCACCATTGGCGCGGCGGTGAGCTTCTACGGCGGCGGCATCTCGGTCGGGCGAATGGGCTTGCCGCCCTTGCTCGAGGTCGCTGAACACCTCGTCTCTCCGTGGCTCGGCCTCTACGGCGACCTCGACTCCGGAATCCCGATCAGCGACGTGGAGGATCTGCGCACTCTGACCGACTCCCTGCCGGTCGTCACCGAGATTGTGCGCTACCCCCAGGCGGGTCACGGGTTTCACTGCGACGCACGAGCCAACGCGTTCAACGAGGAAGCCTCACGCGACGCCGACGAGCGTACGCGCGAGTTCCTCGACGCCCAGCTCGTCCCCGTTCGGCTCTAGCTCTTCGGGACGTCCTTCCAGGGAACGTCCTTGTCGTTGCGCGGCTCGCCCGCCAGGCCCAAGACCCGCTCACCGATGATGTTGCGCATGACCTCACTGGTGCCGCCCTCGATGGAGTTGGCGCGCATTCTCAGGAACGCCTTGCGCATGTCGCCTCCGCTGAACGCGGACTCGCTGGGACGGATGTGTGGGTAGTTGGATCCATAGAGCATCCCCTCGGATCCCATCAGGTTCACGCAGAGCTCGCTGGTGCGTTGATTCTCTTCGGCGAAGGCCAGCTTCGCGACCGACCCTTCAGGACCGGGTGTCCCTGCGCGACGAAGGTCGCTGGCGCGCCAGTTGGTGAGCCGGCCCACTTCGTTACGCACCCACGCGCGCAT
>JBEKYI010000113.1:0-3338 GCA_049511155.1 Acidimicrobiales bacterium | reverse complement strand
CCAAGGATGAGCAGGACCACCACCGTTATTTCGGGGGTATCGCCGACGAGAAAGTCCCACCAAAACATGCCAAAACCCTTGAGGCCCCGGGTCAGCCAGGAGCCCGCGCGCTTCACGCGGGTCCCGCCGCGAGGGCCGGCGGCTTGCGTGCGAGGCGAATAGCTGCCGCCACCACCAGCGCGTAGAGGACCACGAGGACGAGGAGCATGGTGTCCCCGCCGGGCCAGCGCACGCGTAGTCCCTCGCCGGTCCAAAAGGTCCCGAAGCTCACGAGCATCACGCCTACAGACATTTTCATCAAGTTTTCGGGAACCTTGGACAGCTGGCGGGCCACGATGACCCCGATGAGCGCAACCAGCGCCACCGCAATCACGGCCACGATCACGGCGAGTCCCAAGCGGTGAGCCGAGGTGCCTAGGGTCAACACCGCCACCACGATCTCGGTGCCTTCGAGGAACACGCCCTTGAAGGCCACCACGAAGGCCAGACGGTCGCGACCGACGCTTTGGCCGTCGGCCCGCAGTGACGCCACTGTTTTTTCATAGATGGCGTCTTCGTCGTGCATCCCGACGTACCCGGTGGAGCGCAGAATGGCCTTGCGCAACCACTGCAGACCGAAGATCAAGAGCACAGTGCCCACGACGAGGCGCAGCGGATCGAGCGGCACCCGCACGAGAGCCGGGCCAAAAATCGCCACCAACGCCGCCAGAGCCAAGACGGCGACGCCCGTGCCTTCAAGGGCGGAACGCCAGCCTCGGGTGTGACCGACCGCCACGACAATGGTCAGGGCCTCGACCATCTCGACCGAGGCGGCCAAGAAAACGGCCAGAACTAAGACCAACGTGGTTGTCGACCCGCTCACGGCTGCGAGCATTACTCCTCCTGTTCTTGAGCGTTCATCACGAAGCACTCTGATGGATCGAATGAGACTTTGACGTTGGTGGCGCGCTCAAAGCGACGCGTCGAGAATATCTTGGTCAGCGTGGCCCCTTCGCCGACGCTGATCACGTGCTCATAACCGCGTCCCGTAAAGGCCACGTCGACGACCTCGCCACCCACGCCCTCGTCGTGCGCCTCACCGTTCAGGGTAACTCCGCTCGAGCGCACGAAGAGCTTGAGGAACTCGACGCGCTCTGCTCCGTCGTGCGCGCGGGCCTTGATGTGATGGGACGGGGCGAAGGGCAGCGATACTTCGACGTAGTCCCGTGTGCGTTCGTGTACCGACGCCACGGCAAACTCTCCCGATATCCCCGTGAAGCGGGTGACGAAACAGTTCACCGGCCGTCTGTAGACGTTTTCGGGCGTGTCGAACTGAATCAGTGAACCCTTATTGAGCACTCCGACGTAGTCAGCGAGGGCGAAGGCCTCGCTCTGGTCGTGGGTGATGTAGATCGCGGTCGCTCCCGCTTCGCGGGTCAAGGTGGCGATCTCCAGGCGCAGTTGCTCACGGCGATCCGCGTCGAGGTTCGAGAGTGGCTCATCGAAGAGGATCAGTCCCACGTCGGCGGCCAGCGCCCGGGCGAGGGCCACGCGCTGTTGTTCGCCCCCCGAGAGCTCGTTGGGGTATCGATCGGCGAGGTGAGAGATTCCCACGCGTTCGAGAAGTCCCTCGACGCGGCTGTGGCGCACGTCCTTCGAGCGTCCCGAGTTGGTGAGGGGAAAGGCGATGTTCTTGCGAACCGTGAGGTGCGGCCACAAGGCGTAGTCCTGAAAGACCATGGCCACGCCGCGCTCTTCTGGATTGACGAAGGTCTTGGGTCCCGCGACGCGCGTCCCGTTTATATCGATGGTGCCGCTCGTCGGTCGCTCGATTCCGGCGACACAGCGCAGCATCGTGGTCTTGCCCGAGCCCGAGGGGCCAAGGAGCACCACAAAGGCCCCGGGGTCGATGGTGAGTGAGACGTCGTGAAGGGCCGCCTTGCCGTTGAAGGCTTTGCTGAGCGAGTCGACGGCGACGGCGACGGGCTTCGGGCGTTCAAAGGGAGCCATCAGTCCGCCACGCTCCAGCCGACGCGGCGCCAGCCAACGGGGGTGAAGAGTCGATAGGCGCCGAGCGCGAGGATGATCACGCCAAACATCTCGGCCATCAACAGCACGGTCATCGCGGTACCGGTGCCGAGCTGGAAGTTATTGATGTAGGACTGGATACTGACCGAGGCGGGCTCTTGGCTCGGGGGATAGAGAATCTGAGACATCGCCAGTTCTGAGATCGTCTTGGCGAACGTGAGGAGCCAGCCCCACACCAACACCCGCGACATCAGTGGAAGGTTCGTGGTGCGCCAGGTGCGCCATCGGCTGGCCCCGTGCACGCGCGCGGCCTCGCTGAGTGACGGCTGGATCTGGCTCACCGGACCGGCCATGAAGCGGGTCTGACCCGGCACCGCTGAGGCGACCAGACCCAACATGAGCAGTGGCAACGTCTTATAGATGTCGATGATGTGATTGGTGATGAAGCTCAAGTCGTAAAAGAAGATGTAGCCGACGCCCAAGACGACGCCGGGAATGGCGATGGATCCCAGCAAAAAGACGTCAGTGATCCGCTGGCTCCAACCACCGCGCGAGGCCATCATGCGTCGAGCCAGAATGACCGCGAGGATACCGGTCGCGGTCGCGACGACGAGACCGAGTTGGTTCGAGAGCGTGAGTGGCGAGCCGAGCCCGTTGTTCTCGATGGAGGGATGAAACACTTGAGCGAAGTACGACAAGGTGAAGTGGATGTGCGTGGCGCCGACCTCACCGAGGTTCTGCACGAACGATCCGCTTACCGCCCCGATGATCGGGACCCCGAGCGCCACGAACACGAAGAATCCCACCAAGGCCGTCACGGCTAGTCGGGGACCCGGTCGGAAATCACGGCGTTTGGGCGTTCTCGTACGGCCCGACAGAATGCCATACGCTTTGCTCTTTCGTGTGACGATCGACTGCAACGCAATGGGCGGAACCGTTGCCAGAATGAGCACGCCGGCGATCACCGCGGCCACCGAAAAATTGGCGGGGAAGTTGGAGATCGCACTGAACAAGGTGTAGGTAGCCAGAGGGAAGTGCGCGTGGTAGCCGAGTGTGTCAGCGACGCCGAAGTCACTGATGGTCTCGGCGAAGCTGATCGCGACCGCGCCCAGTATCGCCGGAGCGATGATCGGCAGGACGGTCTTCATCGTTTGAACGCGGCCCGCGCCGTGGATGCGAGCCGCGTCCTCGAACTCCGGACCGAGTCCGCGCAGGCCCGCCGAGACTATGAAGAACGCGAAGGGTAGTGAGGTGGAGGTCAAAACCACGATGATGCCCAAGGGTCCAAAGAACTCGCCGTACAGCCACGAGAGGTTGATGCCGAGGGCGTC
>JBEKYI010000112.1:0-3338 GCA_049511155.1 Acidimicrobiales bacterium | reverse complement strand
TGGCGCTTCTGCCGCCCTCGGCGCGACTGAGCGGCGGCGAGATGCTCTTCGAGGGCGACGCACTCGCGGGCTCGGGTCGCGGTGCGCGTGCGCAGCGCCGCAGCTGCATGGCCATGGTCTTTCAAGATCCGCTCAGTGCGCTGAACCCCGTTCGCACCATTGGTCGCCAGGTGGCCGAAGTCCCGCAACGGGTGCTCGGACGATCCCGGGCAGAATCGCGCCAACGGGCCATCGAGTTGCTCGGCCTCGTCGGGGTGCCCGATCCCGCCGGTCGTTTCGACGCCTACCCGCATCAACTGTCGGGCGGCATGCGCCAGCGCGTGGCGATCGCCATGGCGCTGGCGGCCGAGCCCACGGTGCTGCTATGCGACGAGCCCACGACCGCGCTCGATGTCACGGTCCAGGCACAGATTCTCGATCTGATCGACAAATTGCGGGTGGACCTCGGACTCGCCGTGGTTTTCGTCAGTCACGACCTGGGCGTGGTACGCGAACTCTGCCAGAACGTCGCGGTCATGTACGCGGGCCGGGTGGTGGAGTCGGGGCCAACACGGGACCTGCTTCGCGCGCCGCGCCATCCCTACACCCTTGGACTCCTGCGCGCGGTGGTCGACCTCGACGATCCCATCGGATCCCTTCATCCCATCGGCGGCACGTTGCCCGACCCCGTCCATCTCCCCGAGGGGTGCGCGTTCCATCCACGATGCCCTTTGGCGACGGCCGAGTGCTTGACGAACGTTCCGCCGCTGGTGCGGGTTGACGAGGAGGCGGCCAGTCGGCAGATTCGACTGAGCGCCTGCATTCACCACGATCTCGTGGACGCACCGTGAGTGGTACCGACACTGTCGCCAGTGAACTCAGCGTGCGCGCGCTGAGGGTCAGTTTCCCGGCGGATCATCGACGCCGTCTGGTCGCGGTCGATGGCGTGGACTTAGAACTCGCCCACGGTGAGTCGCTGGGACTCGTGGGAGAGTCAGGCTGCGGCAAGACGACCGTCGCGCGCTGCATCGTCGGACTCCAGGCACCGGATAGCGGTGACATCACGATCGGGGGCCTGAGTGTCGGTTTGAATCGAAGTCGAGAAGAACGTCGCGCGGTGCAACTCGTCTTTCAGGATCCGTACTCGTCGCTGAATCCCCGCATGACGATCGGTGCGATGCTCACCCAGTTGCTCAACGCGCATGACCTCGCCCGCGGTGCACAAGCTGTCGAGCGCTGTCGGGAGTTGATGTCATTGGTTGGGCTGCCCGATGATGCCCTCGAGCGACATCCCGGGGCGTTCTCGGGCGGACAGCGCCAACGAATCGCCATTGCCCGCGCACTCGCCGTCGAACCGCAGGTCATTGTGGCCGACGAGCCGGTTTCCGCGCTCGACGTTTCCGTGCAGGCGACCATTCTGGAGCTGTTCGCGGACCTGCGCGATCACCTGGGTATCGGCTTGCTCATGATCTCGCACAACCTCGCGGCGGTTCGCCACGTCTGTGACCGCGTCGCGGTGATGTACCTCGGCAAGGTCGTGGAGGTCGGAGTGACCAGCGAGGTGTTCAGCGATCCCCGCCATCCCTACACTCGCTCTCTGCTCAACTCGGTCCCACAAGTGCGTCGCGATCCACCCGCCCACCGAGTCCGGCTGACCGGTGAGCCGCCGAGCCCGCTCAACCGGCCCTCAGGCTGTTCATTCCACGCTCGGTGCCCGCGCGCCGAGGCCCGTTGCGTGACCGAGGAACCACTGTTGCTGCCCGTCGAGGGACTGCGCGCACGCGAGTCGGCCTGTCACTTTCGTGACGAACACTTTGGTCCGAACCTGTCACCCGAAGAGACCGAACGAAGGAGAGCCGATGAACTCTAGGCAGCCGCTACCAACGATCGACGCGGCGAGGTACGCCGCCATTGAACGACACTTTGCCCACCTACTCGAAGCTCCGTCGCTGTTCGTTCTTCAAGGTGAGGCAATCATCGCCCTCGAGGCGGTTGCTCGAGGCGTCGGGCGACCCGGGTCGCGGGCGCTCAACATTGTCACGGGCCCCTACGGCGAAGGTTTCGGTCGCTGGCTGAGCGAGCAAGGAGTCGACGTCGAAAACTTACGAGTGCCCTATAACCGTGCCGTGCGCATCGGCGAGGTGAACGACGCTCTTGAACAGGGCAAGCCCTTCGACGTCGTGAGCGTCGTGCACTCCGAGGCGGCGACCGGTGCCACCAATCCACTCGACGAGATCGCAACACTCGCGAGGAGTAAAGGCGCGATCAGTGTCGTGGACGCGGTGGCGTCGGTGGGCGCCGAACCCCTGGACATTGAGGCCTGGGCACTCGACATCACGATCGTCAGCGCGCAAAAAGCGCTGGCTGGGCCTGCCGGCGTGACCGGCGTGGCGATCAGTGACGCGGGCTGGAAGAGCATCGCCGCGAACCCCGCGTCTCCGCGAAATTCGGTGCTGTCGCTCCTCGACTGGCGCGAACAGTGGCTCCAGAGCGACCATGCGGCTCTGCCATCGATCCCCAACCATCTTGAAATGTTGGCCCTCGGCGAGACGCTGGGTGACGTGGACGACGAAGGACTCGCGAAGGTGATCGCGCGCCACGCCACAGCTCGGGACGCGTGTCGCCGCGGTATTCGAGCACTCGGACTTGAACTATGGGTCGAGAACGACAGTGACGCCGCTGCTGTCGCCACGACGGTGACAGCTCCCGCGGGCATCGCGGTCGATGAGCTCGTCGCAGCCGCGCGGTCTTCATTCCAACGTGGACCTGTTTCGATCGTCGGTCCAGCGCCAGGATCTCTGAGCACTCAGGCGCTGCGAGTGAGCCACACGGGACTTCGCGCGACGACCGAGGATGTTTTCGTCGCGGTAGAGGCCATCGGGCTGGGGCTCCAGTCGCTGGGCGTTGACTGCGACCTTGGCGAAGCCGCGGCCGCAACGATCGAGGACTAGGGGTGGCCCACTGCGTTCAACTCGGACTCAACCTTCAAAGAGGTCGTTGAGTTCGTCGGCGTGATCTTCTTCTTCCTTGAGAATGTGTTCCATCATCCGACGTGAGGTGATGTCGGCGTCGCCGAGCCAACGGATGATCTCCGTGTACACCTCGATGACAATGCGCTCTCCGATCAGGTTCTCTCGGATCATGCCCTGTAGATCGGTCTCGTCGCTCGGGGCTTTGTAGTCGGTGATCGCGCGTTCCATCAGGGTCGCGGGGTTGAGATCAGGTGATCCGCCCAGCTGGTTGATGCGGTCTGACACCCGCTGAAAGTGCCCGAGTTCTTCGTTTGCGTGATCCACGAACATGGCCGCCACCTGTTCACGGTTGATGCCTTGACACACGATCGCGTTCTGCGTGTAACG
>JBEKYI010000111.1:0-3363 GCA_049511155.1 Acidimicrobiales bacterium | reverse complement strand
ATACTCCTTCACCACACGAATTACGACAAGATCAATACTGGGGGTCCTTCGTGAGACGCCCGCAGAAGTCGGGTAAGAACCGAATAAAAACGTGGCCCGAACCGTCATCGCAGCACGATTCTCAAATATGGAGTAGAAAATAACCGGTGCTCGGTGCGACTGGTTCGTCCGCCACCACGACGTGGCCCGTCCGCCAGGGGCATGACGGGCGGTGCCACCTCAGCTGAGCACTGAGTCGCCTTCCGAGGTGATCGAACGACACGCACAACATCGCAAGGGCTGTCGTTCGTTCACTTACTATTCTCGCAAGATTTGCAGAGCATATCCTCGGCCAGAAATACGCGCCGACGCGAGGTTTCCCACAGCACACTCAAATGCTGGCCAACTCCCCATCAAGTGGGCGGAATCACAAAATTCCTGGTGAATAATGACTTTCGCCCCTCGATTCGTCGAGGTCGGTTCTCAGTGCTCAGCTGAGGTGGTTCTCCCCAAAATGCCCTTGCGGGGGTGGACCACGTCCCTTCGCGAAACCGATGAGGACTGCGTCTCCCGAGCCAAGTACGCGTGCCACGTAGAGTAATCCGGTGACATCGGCCGAACCCGCGGGCATTGAACTCGTCAACCTCACCAAGTCCTACGGCGACGTCCAGGCCGTTCGCGGCGTCAATCTCACGATCAATCGCGGCGAGACGCTGGCACTGCTCGGCCCCAACGGCGCGGGCAAGACGACCACGATCGACATGATGCTCGGGCTCGTTCGCCCCGACAAAGGCACGGTCTCGCTCTTTGGCGCGAGCCCCCGCGACGCGGTCGAAGCAGGCATCGTCAGCGGCATGCTGCAGACCGGATCGCCGCCGGAGTACATGAACGTGCGCGAGCTCGTGACCATGATCGCCTCGCTCTACCCCAACCCGCTTCCAGTAGGCGACGTCTTGGCGCACGTCGGCATCACCGATATCGCCGATCGGCCCACCAACAAGCTCTCCGGGGGCCAGACCCAGCGCGTGCGCATGGCAATTGCCCTCGTGGCGAACTCCGAGATGTTGGTGCTCGACGAGCCCACCGCCGCCCTCGACGTCGAGGGTCGCCGCGACTTCTGGGAGTCGATTCGCGCCATCGCCGCCCAAGGCAAGACCATCATCTTCGCCACGCACTACCTCGAAGAGGCCGATGCGTACGCCGACCGCATCGTGCTCATGGCCCGCGGCCAGATCGTCGCCGACGGTCCTCCCACCGAGATCAAGGCGCGCGTGGGGGGACGAACGATTCGCGCGACCCTGCCGGGAGTCGAGCGCAGCGCGCTCGAAGCAATTCCCGGCGTCGCGAACGCCGAACAGCGAGGCGAGGCTTTTGTGATCAAGTGCGCCGACGCCAACTCCTCGGATACCGCGCTGCGCGCTCTGCTAAATCAATATCCCCAGGCTCGGGACATCGAAGTGCGCGGCGCCGGACTCGAAGAGGCCTTCCTCAACCTGACCGGAGACGACCCCACTGGCGAGGAGAGTTCGTGAAGGGGCTGACCTACGTTCGCTACGAGGTGCTGCGTACGCTGCGCAACCGGCGCTTCCTTATCTTCTCCTTGGCCTTCCCGCTGATTCTCTTTTTGAGCATCGCCGGCGACCACCGTCACGTGCGCATCGACGGCATCGGCTTTCCCCTTTATTACATGACGGGTATGGCCGCCTGGGGATCCATGACCTCGGTGATCTCCTCGGGCGCACGCATCGCCCAGGAGCGCCAAGTGGGCTGGACCCGCCAACTGCGCATCACGCCACTGAAGACGACCACCTACTTCGCGGCCAAGATCCTCACCGGCTACATGATGGCGCTCGTCAGCATCATCGTCCTGTCCTTCGCGGGTGTCTCCCTGGGCGTGCGTCTACCCGCCTCAGGATGGCTCACTATGCTCGGGCTGCTGCTCGTCGGGCTCATTCCTTTCACCATCATGGGTATCTTGCTTGGTCACCTCATCAAGGTGGACTCACTCGGCCCGGCCATCGGTGGCATCACGTCGATCTTCGCCCTGTTGGGTGGTGTCTTCGGTCCGCTCGTCACCGGCGGCGCGTTGCTCAACGTGGTGAAGGCTCTGCCGTCGTACTGGCTGGTTCAGGCCGGAAAGTCCGCCCTGTTGGGCGGCCACGTCTGGACGGGCGAAGCGTGGATCGTGATTGCCGTGTGGTCGATTGTGCTCGCGCGGCTCGCGGCGCGCGTCTATTCCCGTGACACGGCGAAGGTTTAGAGGCCCGAGAGCTTTCGAATCGGCCGCGCGAGGGCCGAGTTGTCGTCGTCGCCGAATCCCTGGGCGATGATGCCGTCCTCTAGCGTCGCCGCGAGCGCCGTGACCGGTAACACCGCGCCCACCTCGTGCGCGAGTTCGAGTCCGATACCGAGGTCTTTGCGGTGCAGGGAAATCTTGAAACCGAGGGGATAGTCATCGTCAATCATGCGCCCGCTGCGGTTCTCCAGCACCCAGGAGCCCGCGGCTCCGCCGCGCAGAGCACCAAGAACTCGTTCAACGTCAAGACCGGCCTTCAGTGCGAGCGTGACTCCCTCGGCGACCCCGAGATACACGCCCGAGAGAATGACCTGGTTGATGGCCTTGGCCCACTGGCCCGCACCCACGCCTCCCAAGTGTGTGACGCTGCGGCCCATTGTGTTCAATATCGGTGCGGCGCGATCGAAATCGTCGTCGGTCCCGCCGACGAGAATCGACAGCGTGGCGTTCTTCGCGCCCTCCGATCCTCCAGTCACCGGCGCATCCAACGTGGTCACACCCTTGAGGGAAAGGCGTTGCGCAAACTCTTGGGCCTTGGTGGGACTGATCGACGAACAGTCGACGAATAATGAGCCCGAGGAGAAGCCCTCGGCGAGGCCGTGGTCCCCAAAGAGGACCTCTTCAACTTGGGGCGAGTCGGTGAGACAGGATACGACGATGTCACTCGCCCGGGCCACGTCAGCGGGTGTTGGCGCCTGAGCGGCACCGAGCTCGACGACAGGTTGAGCGCGAGTGGCTGTTCGGTTCCAGACGGTGAGCGAGTATCCGGCCCGGACCAGGTTCATGGCCATCAACTGACCCATGGTTCCCAGCCCCACGAACCCAATGCGCTCTTTCACGCCCGCAGATTCCGATGCGCTCACGAGGGCCCCTTTCACGACGTCGATGGCCCGAAAATCGTAGTCGGGCCCGTCACGTGAGCATTCGGGCCCCACATCCAGGCCCGAATTGTGGCAGTCGAAGAGAACTAGGCCACTCGCACTCGGCGCGTGGGCGCCGCGCACTCGCGACAAAGCACGACGTACTTACGGTCTTCCTCGACGTCCGCCATCCGCAATACCTTTACCGCGCCATTTGACTTGCAGTGC
>JBEKYI010000110.1:0-3413 GCA_049511155.1 Acidimicrobiales bacterium | reverse complement strand
GCTCTCACACTCTTTACCAACGGCGAGGCGACCTACGAACTCACCGGTGCGAGTCGATTTCCGCGCCACTGGGTTTATGACGCCGAAGGCGCACTGATCACGAAATCGGGTTTGATTGACTTTGACGACTGGTACCGCAAGTCATTCGGCAAGCACACGCCCTGGGGCGACAACGATTCCGACGCCTTCGTCACCGTTGTGGAGACAGCGCTCGAGCGTTCGCTATCGCGCCAGCTGATGTCCGGCGCTGCTAAACCTAAAATCATGAAAATCGACGCCGGGACGACGCTGGTCCGCGAGGGCGAAAAAGGTTCGGATGTCTACCTGATCCTGGACGGAGTGGCGCGCATCGAGGTCGACGGGCAGCGGCTGGCCGAGTACGGTCCCGGAGCGTTGTTGGGCGAACGAGCACTGCTCGAGGGAGGGTTGCGTACATCCACGATCGTCGCGGTCACCGCGTGTCGCATTGCTTCGGTGCCCGGCGAGGCACTCGACCGTGAGTCGTTGGAAAAGCTGTCTACTGGGCACCGGCGCGAAGACACGAGCGCGGGCTGACCGCGTGCGGGTTCACTTCCTGGGCGTTCGAGGATCAACGCCGGCCCCCGGTCTCGACTTCGTTCGCTACGGGGGGCATACCTCGTGCATCGCACTCGCTCACGATGGCGCCGATGCTCCCACGCTGCTGCTTGACGCCGGCACCGGGATTCGCCGCGCCAGCGCTCTTTGTACCGGCGGCGCCTTTGGGGGCGCCATCCTTCTGAGTCATCTCCACTGGGATCACCTGCACGGCCTGCCTTTCTTTTCCGCCGCCGACAGAGAAGGTGCCCATACTGAGGTACTACTGCCCGACCAGCTCGATGGCGAGTCACCCGTCGAGGTCATCTCGCGCGGCATGTCCCCGCCGCACTTTCCGGTGCGACCGGACGAGCTGCGCGGAGAGTGGGCGTTTCGATCGATCGACGAAGGCGAGCTCGTCGTCGAAGGATTCACGGTACGGGCTCTCGAAATTCCCCACAAGGGGGGACGAACTTTTGGGTATCGGATCAGTGATGGTCACTCGTCGCTCGCCTACATGCCCGACCACTATCCGAGTGTTCTCGGTCCGGGGCCTGACGGGTGGGGTGAGTACCATCCCGCGGCTATGGACCTGGCAGACGACGTCGACCTTCTCGCGCACGACTCACAACTGGTGGCTGAAGAGATCGCGGCCGAAGCGTGGTTCGGTCACGCGGCGGCCGAGTACGCGGTGGGACTGGCGAGCGCAGCCCGCGCCCGTCACACCGCCCTGATTCACTACAAACCAGACCGTAGCGACGACGCGATCGACGAGATCGCCCGGCGCTTCAAAGGGCGTCCGGTGACCGCCTCGACGCAGTCACTGGTCCTCGACCTTTGACACCTGCTACTCGTCTGGATGCCGTTGTTGTGGGATCAGGCCCGAACGGTCTCGCCGCGGCATTAGAGCTCGCACGCGCCGGACTTCGCGTCGAGGTCTTTGAAGCGGCGTCCAGCGCGGGAGGGGGGTGTCGGACCCAGGAACTGACATTGCCTGGCTTTCATCACGACGTCTGCTCGACAATTCAGTCCATGTTGTCGCTGTCACCGTTTTTCGCGACCCTCGATCTTGAGCGACTCGGGGTGCGTTTGCGCACGCCAGAAATTGCCTTCGCTCATCCTCTTGACGGTGGACGCGCGGCGTCACTCGTGGGATCGGTCGCGATGACGGCCCGGGGCCTCGGGCGCGACGGTGCTGAGTACGAGAAGTTGTTGGGACCGTTGGTGAACCAATCGGACAAGACCATTCCTTCAATTCTGGCGCCCATCTTGAATTTTCCGAGCCATCCCGTAGCTCTGGCCCGATTCGGTCTCGCGGGCATCCCTTCCGTGTCGCACCTGGTGAAGAGATTTGAGAGCGAGGAAGCGAAGGCCCTATTCGCGGGAGTGTCGGCGCACGCCATGTTGCCACTCACGTCCCCGATGACATCCGCCTTCGGACTCTTCTTGACCATGAGCGCCCACTTGGGAGGATGGCCCGTCGTCGAAGGAGGAAGCGCAGTATTGGTCGACGCTCTTCTGGCCGCCCTTACAGATGAGGGCGCGGTGGTGCATCTCGACCGTCGGATTACTACGCAGCACGATCTGCCCAGCGCTCGAGTCACGTTGTTTGACACCTCACCGCAAACGATGGTCGACGTCATGGGGGAGCGAGTGACGTCACGGTACCGACGCGACGTCACTCGCTACCGAAGTGGCCCAGGAGTATGCAAGGTTGACTGGGCACTCTCGGGACCGGTTCCCTGGCTCGCGTCTGAGTGTCGTCGCGCCGCAACTGTCCATGTTGGTGGGACGTTCAACGAGGTGGCCGCCGCCGAACTCGAGGTCAGCCAAGGGCGCCACGCCGAACAGCCCTACTGCATCGTTGTCCAGTCGAGCGTCATCGATCCCAGCCGTGCCCCTGCGGGGACGGGCACGCTCTGGGCCTACTGCCACGTTCCGAACGGCTCCGATGTGGACATGACGTCACGCATTGAAGACCAGATTGAAAGGTTCGCGCCGGGCTTTCGTGATCTCATTTTGGCGCGTTCGACAATGACGGCGTTGGATGAGCAACGACACAACGCCAACTACGTCGGCGGTGACATCAATGGCGGTGCGGGGACGCTTCGCCAGACGCTGTTTCGTCCCGCGCTGCGCTGGAACCCCTACCGCACGGGCACGCCTGGTCTGTATCTGTGTTCGGCCTCGACTCCTCCGGGCGGGGGTGTACACGGGATGTGCGGGGTTGGCGCCGCGCAGGCGGCGCTGAGCGACATGCGTCGAGCTCTCTGAACTCAGCCTGAAGGGTCGCCCCGTCGACGGAGGTGAGGTGGTGGTACTACGAGGGGAATTGGTGGGGTGCCTGGTTTGGCAGTCGTGGCGCGTGTGGCCAGACTCGACGTCGTGCGACGACCGGGACATGAGGAGAGGTCGATGCCGTGAACAGGGGCGTCTTCACCTTCACCTGGTACTGGCTGTGATCGCGACGAGCTCGAGGCGCGACCAAGCATCTGAGTCTCGTCCTGCTCGTCGCACTGCTCGGCGGTCTCGCGATCGCATCCGTTGCTGGCGCACGTCGCACGGATTCCTCATTCCCAACGTACCTCGCGAGCACCAATCCGTCGACGGTCGGAGAGGGGTGTCATCGTGAGCAGTCAGGCTCTGAGGGTCGCCCGGTACTGGCTGCGGGCCAACTTCGCCCGACGCTGGAGCAGTTACCTGGCTATCACCCTCATCATTGGGCTATTTGGCGGAGTCGCCGTGGGATCGCTCACTGCCGCGCGACGTACCGCGTCGTCATTCCAAGTGTTCCTGCAGCACACCAATCCCTCTGACATGAGCCTCTTGCTCTATGCGCGGAATGAAACTGCAGTCTT
>JBEKYI010000109.1:0-3584 GCA_049511155.1 Acidimicrobiales bacterium | reverse complement strand
GATTTATTTCATCTCTCGGACGCGCGGCGAGCGATGGCGCGTAGGTCAGTCGACGCGTATTGGGATATCGAAGGCCACGGACCTGCCGTGGAGATTCTTCGCCGAGGAAGTTCCAACACCACGGGGCGCGACGTAGACGTCCGGGGGTACTACCACGAGGCAAACTCGTGGGGTTGCCTGTCTGTCACCTGGTCGATCGACCAATCAGACTGGCGCGAGCATCGGGGATCTAGTGATTGGTGGAGGTCGTTAGCGCAATGAGCCACGCCCTTCGAGTCGCTTGGTTCCGATACCGGGCGAGCTTTCGTCGACGGTGGGTCGGCTACCTGACGATCGTGGTACTGATCGGGTCGGTGGGCGGGGTGGCCCTTGCGTCACTGGCGGGGGCCAGACGTACCGAGTCATCCCTGCCGACGTTTGTGACGAGCACGAATCCCTCCACGCTCGCCATGATGACCACCTACGACGACCCCGCTTTAGGCGTCAACTCGGGTTACAACCCGACGGTGGACGCCGAGATCGCCCGTCTACCGTTCGTCGCGCGCTCAACGTCCGCCATTATCTTCGACGCCAATATCAAGCTGAGTGGGGTGAAGGGAATTCACCCCCACTTTCTCGCCGGTGAAACCCCTCCCACCGTTATTGGCAGCACCGACGGCGAGTTCTCGCAGGTCGATCGAGTCACTCTGGTCAGGGGCCGCCTCGCCAATCCCCACCGGCGAAACCAGGCCGAAGTGAACCTCCAAGCAGCCCGGGAGTTGGGCCTCCATATCGGCTCCGTCATACAAATTCCCTTCTACACGGACAAACAAGCCCAGGTGGGAACGCCATTCTTGGTTGAGAACATCAGGATCGTCGGAGAGATCGTCCTGGCGAACAACGTGGTCGAAAGCGATTTCGACGCGCTGGGATCTCCCACCATGATTCTTTCGCCGGCACTCACCCGCGCGTTATTGCCCCAGTGCGCCACCGGAACAGAAGTCTTTTTGCAACTTCGAGGCGGGGATCGCAGTGCCAACCCTCTGCTCGCAGACGTAAACCGAGTCGATCCCGACGTCACCAAGTTTGGGGGAGATCAAGTCACGTCGAGCTTCGTCTCGCCCGCGCAGCAAGCGATCGAGCCCGAGGCGATCGCCCTCGCGGTGTTTGGCGGCATTGCGGGTCTGTCCGTGATCCTCATTTCGGGACTGATGATCGGGCGTGTGCTGCGCGCCGAATCGGAAGAGACACGCATTTTGCGCGCCCTTGGTGCCAGCCGGCTCACAATGCTCACTGATCATGTTTTGGCGGTCTTGACAGCGGTCCTTCTGGGCTCGGTCGTCGCGGTCGCGGTCGCCTACTTCCTTTCCCCTCTAGCGCCACTAGGCCCGGTTCGACCCGTCTATCCCAGTCCAGGGTTGGCGTTCGATTGGAGCGCCCTCGGTTTCGGATTTCTCATCCTGTTGTTCGCTCTCACCGCACTCACGCTGATCTTTTCGCTGCGCACTGTCCAGCGAGTCACCAACGGCCGTCGTGTCGGCCCCCCGCCGCGAGAAGGTCACCTCGTGCGACTCAGCGCGAACTCAAGTCTTCCCATCTCCGTCGTTGCGGGAGTGCGCTTCGCACTCGAGTCGAACCGCGGCCGCACGGCGGCCCCGGTTCGCTCCGCCATATTGGGCACGGTTCTCGCCATTACCGTTCTGGTCGCAACGCTCACCTTCGGTGCCAGTCTGAGCGGACTCGTCTCGCATCCCTCTCAATACGGATGGAACTGGAACTACGCACTTTTGTCCGCGTTTGCCGGCGCCGAAGACCTACCCGCTCACCAGAGTGCGGTCTTTCTCAAGGAAGACCGCGACGTCCTGTCGTGGTCTGGCGTCTACACCGCTGGCGCCAGCATCGATGGTCAAGGCGTCGCCATCCTCGCCGAACGACCGGGTGCGCGCGTCTCGCCGCCAATACTGACGGGCCACGGGCTTCAAAAAGCCGATCAGATAGTCCTCGGGTCAACGACCCTCGCGCAGCTTCACAAGCGCGTCGGGGAGACTGTCACATTTGATAACACCTCGTCGAAGCCCGTTCAGTTACTCATCGTCGGCACCGCGACAATGCCCGCGATCGAAGACGGCCTCGGGATGGGATCGGGAGCGATCGTGTCCTCCAGCGATTATCCAACGTCGCTATTGAATATCCAGGACAATCCAATCCCCGGGCCGAATGCGATTCTCGTTCGCACGCGGCCCAACGTCGCTCCGTCAGCGGCGTATCGATCCCTCGAGAAGGTGAACCAGCAGATCAACGCCGTCCCCGGGGCCGACGGCCCCGCCGGTGGCGTGGTGACCGTTCTTCGCCCCGTCGAGATAGTCAATTTTCACTCCATGGGCACGACTCCGACCATTTTCGCCGGGAGCCTGGCCCTGGGAGCGATCACCGCCCTGGGCATCACCCTCGGCGCTTCCGTGCGTCGGCGCCGCCGAGACCTCGCGCTACTAAAAGCGCTCGGTTTTACTCAACGCCAACTCCGTGCCGCGATCGCCTGGCAGGCTACGGTCGCGGCGGTCATCGGCACGCTCTTCGGCCTACCGCTCGGCATCGTCATCGGGCGAGAGCTATGGACGTTGTTCGCTCGGAGCATCGACGCCGTACCCTCTCCCACGGTGCCCGCCCTGTGGACGGTCGTCGTCGGCTTAGGAGCTCTGGTCTTTGCCAATCTGGTCGCCGCCGTTCCCGGGCGAATCGCGGCCCGCACCTCTACGGCATTGGTTCTACGCGCCGAATAACCGGTTCCATTTGCACAGAACAACTTGCGTCTTTGATTAGGTCGTGTGCCGACGTTCCCCGCGGCGCCGCTCACCCTTTCGGCGCTCCACCCCATCACGAGGCCCGTCATCCTTTTGGCGTCGATCCGCGGTGCGTCGCTCCTGCTTACGCCGCTCGCTCGCGTCAGACCTCTCTTCGCCTTCGGACATCTCCTAGGTCTAACACCGCGCTGGGTTGCGCGCGAATGATGGCGAGAACGTCTCCTCTGCTCAGGTTTCGGTCGAGCGCCGTACGCGAAAGCGAAGGTGAGTCACGCGTTCTCCTTCGATGACCTCAGGGTCATCCAACAACACGTCCCTGCGGGTCGACTCACCAAAGAACGGCACGCCCGAGCCCAGAAGTATGGGTACGAGATCGACGCAGAGTTCGTCGACGAGATCAAGATTGATGGCCTGTTGGATGATGTTCGGCCCCGCCAGGGCAACGGTCTTGTTGCCGGCTCGCGCCCGTGCGGCGTCAATGGCGGCCGCCACCCCCTCGGTCACCGCCGTGAAGGGCGCATCGTCGCGGGGCCAGGTTTCCGGCGCGTGGTGCGTCACGAGGTAGAGCGGGACGTGAAGCGGATGATCCCCTCCCCAACCAGATGTGTAGTCGTAGACACGTCGACCCACCACGATCGCTCCCGCTTCATCGATCACGTGGCGCAAGTACTTCGCACTTGGCGCCGACACGTGCGACACCATGCCCATGCCGGGCCATCGAACCTCGATCTCTCCGTTCTCGTACCAGTCAAAGAGGTGACCGACGCTGTCGTCGAGGTGGGCGACGAAACCATCGAGCGACAT
>JBEKYI010000108.1:0-3589 GCA_049511155.1 Acidimicrobiales bacterium | reverse complement strand
CATCTTCACCTTCACCTCATTGGCGCGGGGCTCGTCAATCTCGATGGTCTCGGTGTGCCACGGACCGTGAAGCTCGCTCACTATGGCGGCTCTGACTTGCATACGTCCCCCCAAGGAATAGTCCGGCTTTGTCGCCTCGCACAGACTCTACCGAGGGTCAGCCGGACTTACATCTGCTCCGGGGCATCGATGCCAAGAACCGATAGCCCCAGGCGCAACGTGCGCGCCGCGAGGTCACACAGCGCGAGGCGCTCGTCGCGGAGTGCTCCTTCTGACGCCAGAACGGGACACGAGTCGTAGAACGATGTGAATCGCTGGGCGAGATCAAAGAGGTACGTGCACAGTCGGTGCGGCTGTAACGACGCGAGCGAGGCCCCAAAGGCCTCGGGGAACGCGAGTAGGCCGAGTGCCAACTCCCGCTCGGCGATCTGGGACAGCGAGAAGTGCGCGTCGGGCGACGTGTCGGCCCCCGCGCGTCGAAAGATGGAGCGGATGCGCGCGTGTGCGTACTGGAGATACGGTCCTGTGTCGCCCTCGAAGGCCACCATACGGTCGAGGTCGAAGACATAGTCGTGCTGACGTTCGGTCGAGAGGTCGGCCCACTTGATCGCGGCGCGGGCGATCTGCTCGGCCAGGTGATATTTCGCGTCACCGTCGAGGTCCGTACCCCGCTCGTCCAAGATGGCGTACGCCCGCTCGACGGCCTCGTCAATAAGTCCCACCAGTTTGACGCTCTTTCCCGCACGCGAACTGAACATCTTGTGATCAGTGCCGAGCACATTGCCAAAGGCCACTTGTTCACAGCGCACGCGATCGGGCAGCCATTTGGCCATCCGCGCGACGGCGAACACCATGTCCAGGTGCTGCACCTGGGGAGCACCTACGACGTAGAGCATCTCGTCGGCGTGCAGGGTGTCCACGCGGTCACGGATGGCGGCGAGGTCGGTCGCCGCGTAGCCGTATCCCTCATCGCTCTTTTGCACTATCAGCGGGAGCGGCTCACCTTCGCGATTCTGAAAGCCCGGCGGGAACACGCAGAGAGCTCCCTCGCTCTCGACCAAGAGACCCTCCGCGGCAAGATCACGTACCACGCCCTCGAGTTGTTCGTTGTAATAGGACTCGCCGACGATGTCCTCGGTCGTCAACGTCACGTCCAGTTTCGCGTACACCGCGCTGAAGTAGGCGATCGACTCATTGACCAGCACGTGCCAGAGTCGAAGGGTCTCGTCGTCGCCTCCCTGCAGGGCGACGACGCGCGCGCGGCTGCGCCCTTTGAAGGCGTCATCGGCGTCGAACTTCACTCGTGCCTCTTTGTAGAAGGCGTCGAGGTCCCCGATCGAGAGAGCCGCGATGGCCTGGTCTTCGCCGACGTCGAGAAGGTGCTCGATCAACATCCCAAAGGGCGTACCCCAGTCGCCCACGTGATTGCGGGCGATGACTGCGTGACCGGCGAATCGATTCATGCGCGCGAGAGCGTCGCCAATCACGGTCGAGCGAAGGTGCCCGACGTGCATCTCTTTGGCCACATTGGGCGCCGAGTAGTCGATCACCACACGGCGCGGCGGGCTCAATTCGATCCCCAGTCGCGCCTCCTCGCGCAGGGCGCGTAGCTGGCCATCCAGGAACGACGTCGCGAGGGTCAGGTTGAGAAACCCCGGGCCCGCTATCTCCACGCTCGCCACCCCGTCCACGTCCAGGGCGTCCACCAGGGCCTCGGCGACCTCGCGCGGCGGTCGACCGAGGCGCTTCGCCAGGGCCATCACACCGTTCGCTTGATAGTCGGAGCGGTCCGACGTCCGTAGGGCCGGATCGGCGCCCACTTCCAGCGCGTCGAAGGCGCTTTGGAGGCGAGAGCGCAGTGTTTCGTAGGTTGACGTCACGTTCTCCAGTCTCGCACTCGACACGCGGGCGTCACGATCGAGGCCGGATCGTGGAGAGGAAAACACGGCAGAATGGAACTATGACCTCTTCGATCAACTCCTTTGGCACGAAGAGCAGCCTCGACGTCGCGGGTCGCTCACTCACCTTCTTCTCACTCCAGGGTGAGGGTCTCGCAAATTTCGGCGTCGATCGTCTGCCGTTTTCGATCAAGGTTCTTCTCGAGAATCTTCTTCGCAACGAGGACGGGGTCAAAGTCACGGCCAGCGACATCGAGGCGCTGGCGCGCTGGGCTGACTCCCCCTCGGCCCACGGAGAAGCGGCCGGCGAGGAGGCGCGTGAGATCGCCTTCACCCCCGCGCGCGTTCTCATGCAGGACTTGACCGGCGTACCCGCGGTGGTTGACCTCGCGGCCATGCGCGACGCCATCATCGCTCTGGGCAGTGACGCAAAAAAGATCAATCCGCTGGTACCCGTCGAACTCGTGATTGACCACTCGGTCATCGTCGAGCGAAACGGCACCGCCTCGAGTTATGACGAGAACGTGGAGATTGAGTACCAGCGAAACGAGGAGCGTTACACGTTCCTCAAGTGGGCCCAGAGCTCCTTCGAGCAGTTCCGCGTCGTGCCCCCGGGCATGGGGATCTGCCACCAGGTGAACTTAGAGAACTTGGCGAAGGTGGTCTTTGACCTCGAAGGCGTCGCGTACTTTGACACTCTGGTCGGCACCGACTCACACACCACCATGGTCAACGGACTGGGCGTGCTTGGCTGGGGCGTCGGTGGCATTGAAGCCGAGGCAAACATGCTGGGTCAACCGGCGTCGATGCTCATCCCGCCCGTGGTGGGACTGCGCATCGTCGGCGAGACCCGCGAAGGAGTCACCGCGACCGACGTCGTTCTCACCATCACCCAACTGCTCCGACGCCAAGGCGTGGTGGGCAAGTTCGTTGAAGCCTTTGGACCCGGGGTGAAGGCGCTCTCGGTAGAGACGCGCGCCACTATTGGCAACATGTCTCCTGAGTATGGCGCCACCTGCACGATCTTTCCCATCGACGAAGTCACGCTCGACTACCTCGCCTTCACTGGTCGCCCGTCCGCGCAACTCGCCCTCGTTGAGGCGTACGCGAAGGCTCAAGGCGTCTGGCACCACGAACACGCGCCCGAGCCCATCTACTCGGAGTACGTGGAACTGGACCTTGCGACCGTTGAGCCAAGCCTCGCGGGACCGAAGCGTCCTCAGGACCGCGTCTCTCTGTCCGGCGCACGGGGCGCCTTTCGCGCCGCGCTGGGGCGCGAGCCCATCGAGGTCCGCGGCGTTGACGCCGCCGACCACCTGCGCGACGGCGCCGTCGTGGTGGCCGCCATCACCTCGTGCACCAACACGTCGAACCCGTCGGTGTTGATCGCGGCGGGACTGGTCGCCAAAAACGCGCTCGCGCGCGGTCTGAGCGCCAAGCCCTGGGTGAAGACCTCTCTCGCCCCCGGAAGTCGCGTCGTGACGGACTATCTGGAACTCGCGGGGCTCATTGAACCCTTGGATGGACTCGGCTTCTATCTCGCGGGATACGGGTGCACGACGTGCATCGGCAATACCGGGCCCTTGTTGGATGGAGTCTCAGACGCTGTCAACGAACATGACCTCTCGGCCGTCTCGGTGCTCTCGGGCAACCGCAACTTTGAGGGCCGCATTCACCCTGACGTGAAGCAG
>JBEKYI010000107.1:0-3624 GCA_049511155.1 Acidimicrobiales bacterium | reverse complement strand
GCGCGTCCAATTCCAGGTCGCACCGGCGGCCGCCTACGAGGGCACCGGCTACGACCTCGTCACGATGTTCGACTGTCTGCACGACATGGGCGACCCGGTGGGAGCGGCCCGCCACGTGCGCGAAGCGCTCGCGCCTGACGGCACCTGGATGATCGTCGAACCCGCGGCCGGTGACACACTCATCGACAACCTCAATCCGGTGGGCCGGGCGTACTACTCCTTTTCCACGTTGTTGTGCTGCCCGTCGTCGCTCTCGCAGGAGGTCGGCGCCGCACTCGGCGCTCAGGCCGGGGAGGCGAGGATCCGTGACGTCGTCACCTCCGCAGGCTTTAGCCGCTTCCGCAGGGTGACCGAGACACCATTCAACATCGTCTACGAAGCGCGACCATAGGGCGGAGCACGACGGGCAACAACCCCGGTCGATCCGTGTAGCCCCCCCTCGCGTGGACTGGTGAGAATGGCCGGATGCAGTGTGGCGGGATGACAACGATTCCCCACGGGTCAGGACGTGTGAGCGCGGCGTTTACGCCAATCCAGTAGAACTCGCTCGACGTCATAGAGTACGAAGCCGACGGGCGGACCATTGATGCCGAGTCGGTTTGCTCGGCTGATCTTTACGTTTATCTCCTTGATGATCTCGCGTACCTCGTCTTCCGACTTGGCAGACAGCGCAGTGCCGAGAGCGTCCTCAGCCTCTTTCTTCAGCGCGAGTGACGGCGGCAGGTATGACAAGTCCTCGCTTCGCAACTTTTGGCGGATCCACCAGTTTTCGTCATGCGGTTTGTCGAGATCCGGAATTGGCTTTCCCGTACCGGGCAGATACTCGAACTCACCGCGCTCCGCCGCTTCTCGGATCTGGCGATCTATCCAACTCTCCCAGCTAGTACCGGGTGGCTTTCTAGGTGTCACGCTGACTCCTGTGTGCGCTTACGCCGAGGAAAGACGATTCACTACTAACGGTACCGTCAGGACTTAGCTCTCACGCAGGTGTGGCGAACGTGCCTTGAACTTGTCCACTTGCTGGAGTATCAGTTCCACGTGAAGCCGGAGCGCGGCGCTCTCGACCTAGTCGATGCTCACACGAGGGTCGTAGAGAACCGTGGCGGGATCGACGGCGATCCCACCACCGTCGACAGGAATAACGACGCCGTTCACGTACGACGACTCCTCCGAGAGGAGGAACGCGATGACCGAGGCCACTTCGTCGGCGCGCGCGGGGCGCTGCAGCGGGACGAGCGACGTGATGAGGCCATAGGCGTCATCCACCGAGAGGCCGCGCGACTCGCCGAAGCTAGCCATCTCCTCGTCGGCCATCTCCGTGATGGTCCAGCCAGGGCAGACCACATTGGCTCGGAGCCCTTCGGCGCCGTAATCGACCGCGAGGCTCTGGGTCAACATGAGCAGGGCGGACTTCGTGGCGGAGTAACAGCTCATCTCGCTCGACGCGCGCAAGGCCGCCTCGGACGCGACCGAGACGACGGCGCCACGGGATGTGAGGAGGTGGGGCAGGCAGGAGCGTGCGACGTAAAACGAACCCGTCAAATTAATGGAGACCATGTTGTGCCAGTCGTCAAGCGACAGGTCCCCCACCTTGCCGCTCGCGATCACCCCGGCGTTGAGCACCAGGCCGTCCAAGCGACCGAAGCGACTAACCACCTCGTCTACCAGTGCTTCGACTTGAGTCACGTCCGAGATGTCACAGACGATGGGTTCCGCGCCTGTCCTCTCGGCGACGGCCTCGAGTGAATCCTTTCGCCGACCGCAGATGACGACCTTCCAGCCGGTTGCGCTCAATCGGGTCGCCACCGCCGCGCCGATGCCCGAGCCACCGCCGGTGACCAGTACGACCCGGGAGGACCCTGGGGTTGGCACGCGTTCCTACTCGGTGGGCGCGGCGCGCAGGTTGCCACTCGCGTCCACCACCGTGAGCGGCTCGGTACGAGCCAGATCCGGGTTGGCGGCGAGATCAGGTAGGTGCATACTGGCTTGGGTTCGGCCCTTGGACGCGAAGGCAACGATCAGGCCAACGGCCAGCCAAATGAGCGCACACCAGGGCGCGACGATGGTCGGACTCGTCACTTTGTAGAAGGACCCGTAGATCGCCCCTCCCGTGATCGCGATGCCGACCAGAGCGGCGAAGAAGATCAAGAACCTGCCCTGGGCGCGAGCGAAACTGCGGATCGATCCCACCGCCATGAGCAGGTAGACGACGACCAGCGCGAACCCGCCGAAGGTCGAGCCCCAGGCGAAGAGCGCAAAGTAGTGCGGGGTCTGAGGAAGTGCGAACAGGCTTGGCGCGAACTGGTCGAGGATGACCGCCACGCCGACCGCGCCAACTACGAAGAAAATGGCACCGACCGGGGTGTCGTAGCGCTTGGACACCCGGGCCAGCGGAGCCGGGATCCTGCGGTCGCGGGCCATGGCGAAGATCCCTCGCGACGCCGACACGGCGCAGCCGACCCCGACCGCCATCATGTCGAACAGGACGACGAGCTCGAGTAGTCGGTCGATCCAGGTTCCCCCGTACCCGCCAGCGGTCGACGGGGCACCGAGGGCGAACAGCGGCGCACCGGACGCGGCGGTGATCGCCTTCAGGCTGTAGTGGAATCCCGCGACTTCGACGTACGCGGCGAGCAGATACCACGCCGTCGCGATGCCCGCCGTGGCCAGGATCGCGATGGGCACGTGACGCTCCGGCTTCGCCGTCTCCTCGCCCAAATTGGCGGCCGTCTCAAACCCGGTGAACATCAAGACGCCATAGAGAACGCCGAAAAAGATGCCGGAGTACCCGTCAGCCGACGACGAGGGCTTGAAAGGCAGGACGCTGTTGGCGTGGCCGAGTTTCACGATGACCATGATGAAGAACCCCAACACAACGAGCAGCGAGATGCCGGCCAGCATCAACTGGGCGCGCGTCGAAATGCGCACCCCGAAGTAGAGCACGGCGAAAAGCAAGGCCATCAGGATGAGGGTCCACGCCCAGGGTGGCATGGGATTCACTTTGAACTCTGAGGCCAGCGTGCTCTGGATGTACCCGCCCGCGAGAAGGTAGAGAGCCATCGTGAGCATGATCACGCCCATGTAGTACAGCCAGCCTGCGGCCACACCGATCCGCTCGCCCAGGCCTCGCGACACGTAGTCGTACAGCGATCCGGCGGAGTGAATCTGCCGTGCGTAGCGTGCGATCAGCCACCCGAGCGCAAAGACACCCACGCCGGCGATCAGCACCGAGAGGGGAGTCGCGGTTCCGCCGCCCTTCCCACTCGCGCTGATCACGCCCACGACGAGCGGGATGACGAACGCCGCCGAGAAAACGGGACCCATGAACCCGACTGACTGGGCGATGACGTCCGGCAGACCGAGGCGTTTCGCGCCGAGTCGCTCGTAAGTTGGCTGCTCTTCTTGCATGGCCCGTCCCCTCCCACACACCGCGCGCAACGGCAGTTTCGCTAATCGTAAGGAGACAAACGATTCGTGTCAAGAGGCGCGCTCTTACTTGCTGAGAGAGTGGACCTTCTCGACGAGGATCCTGCACCATTCGCCCATCTCTTGAGCGTCGTCGATGAACTGTGACGGCTTGATACAGATCGTGCGAAATCCTCGAGCCATCTGTGCGGGTATCGT
>JBEKYI010000106.1:0-3661 GCA_049511155.1 Acidimicrobiales bacterium | reverse complement strand
GGGCGAGCTCTGCGGCGTGTCGCCCCGTCATCACGACGGGCACGAAGTGCACGTCGCTCGGACGAATAAGTGGTGCGGCGCGATACCCGTAGGCGTGGGCCCGTCCCATCATGCCGTAGCCGACGATGGCGACGCCCAGATCGGTCATCTAGATCTGAGCCCGCAACTGCTCAGCGGCTTCGAGCGCGGCGATGGCGTCGTCAACGGTCGCCCCGCGGCACGCGCCGCCGCGCGCATACTCGGCGAAGGCGGAGGCCTGGCGACGCAGTGCCGCGAGTTGGGCGCGTTCGCCGTCAGACGGATCCAGGAAGACCGAGAGCGCGTGATCCCGGGTGCCAAAGACCTCGACGCTCACCACGTCCCCTCCGGGGTAGTGGCGCCCCAGGGTCACAAAGATGGTGGCGCCCGACTCGGACACCCCCAGCACCTGGGCGGAGTCGGGATCCCCCGCGCTGTCGGGGTCGGTCACCACGGACGAGGCGACCGCGCGGAGTTTCGCGAGGTCGCTGCCCACGAGCCAGCGAGCCTGATCGAACTCGTGCACCCCCATGTCGACGAAGATGCCGCCGCTGCGGCTACGAAAGGCGGCCGCGGGCGGCTCGCCGTCCCACTGCAGGCACGTGATCGACAGGATCTCGCCAAAGTCGCCGTCGACGATGCGCTCACGGATCACCTGCAGTTCGGGCACGAATCGGCGCCAGTAGGCGACCTGGAGAGCGACGCCCGCACTTTGGACCAGCTGGCGCGCGGTGCGCGTGTCCGAGGAGCTGACCCCGCAGGGCTTCTCACAGAGAATCGGCAGATGGGCCGCGGCCACCGTTTCGATGACCGCGACGTGCGAGTCGCTGGGGGTCACGATGAGTGCCCCGTCGATTCCGCCATCGTCCAGCATGCCTTCGAGCGTCGAGAACCCGCGCACGCCAAAAGTCTCGCTCGCCTGTTCACGCAGAGCGTCAACCGGTTCGGCCACCGCCACGATCGCCACGTCGTCGGAGTCGGCGAGGGCCCGCAGATGCGTTTGGCCCATGCGGCCCGCGCCGATCAGGCCCAGGCGAAAGTCGCCCTTCTCAGACGCCACGGCTGGCCAACCACTCGCGGTTGGCCTTCTGGTCAGCGATCGCCTGGGCGAAGCGCTCGGCGGTCTGGGGAAAGATGTCCTGTTCCACGACGAGCCAGCCCTCGAAGTTGAGCGCTCCGAGCTCACCCAGCACGGCGTCGAGGTCCACATCGCCTTTGCCCAACGCGCAGAAGACCTCCCGAGACCAGATCGACGGTGTGGGCTCGTCGTCGGCGATCAACTGATCCATCCGCGATCGATAGGCGTCTTTGAGGTGGACGTGATTCACCCGTTGCGGCGCGCTCTTGAGCACGTTGAGCGGATCACCTCCGCACACGAAGATGTGTCCGGTCTCGAGGCAGAGTCCGACGTCGGAGATCTCGAGCACTCGCTCGATCTCCCAGGGCGCCTCGACAAAAGTCCCCGTCTCGGGGTGAAAAGTTGGCTCGTATCCCCGATCGCGGCAGCGCTCCAGCACGTTCTTCAGCCCCGAGGCGAACGCGTGCCACTGGTCGTTGTCGAGTCCGAGGGACGGGTTGGCCTGACTCTGTCCCGGCTTGAGGCGACGAGTGTCGCTACTGGCATCGGCCAGAGTCGGTCGGGGCAGCGGCCCGGGCACGACGTCGCGCACCGCGTCGAACGTGTCCAGCATCGCATCGAGCTCGGGGTAGAGCGTCTCGAGCGCGACGGGGTCGGTGAAGGGAAACTCGAGGTACGCCCCCGCGAGTCCGAGGTTGCGACTGGCCAGTCGCTCCGCCAAGACCGGTCCATCGCCGAGGTAGCCCACCGGTCCCAGATCGATGCCGGCGTATCCCGCCCGGGCCACTTCGTCGAGCACGAACTCGGCGTTGGGAACGTTGGGGTCGATGCCGACTGTGAGTTCAAACGCCCCGTAGCTGATGGGGGCGTTCGCGACTGTCAACTTCATGGTTCAATCCTCTTTCATTGGTGGGGGCACTGCAGAACCTACGACGCGACTCAGAACTCCGTGGGGTTCGCCACGGGAGCCCGATCAACGAACGATCGAATGATGGCTTGGCACAAGGCGATGTCGCGGTTCGCGTCGACTCCGCCGGTGGATACGGGTTGAGCGTCCATCACTGCGTCGTAGAACACGCGCAGCTCTTGCTTGAAGCCGCTCTCGTATGACGTGATCTCCTCGCGTCGCCACGACTCGGCGCCCTCTCCCCCGCGCTCGACGACCAACGCCGTGGGCGCGTTGCGCAGGTAGGGCGAGGGGAAGGTGAGCGTGGCGCGACCGTTGGCCGCGTGCAGGGAGAACTCCATCGAGTATCGGGTCATCTCGGGCGTCTCGAGCCAGTGGATGACCGCGGTCGGTCCCCCAAAGTCCAGGGCCACCGTGGCGTGTCCTTCGCGCAGGTCGACGTAGTCGAGCGAGGTGGGCTCGCCCATGAGCGCCCGAGCGGTGTTGACCTCGTGCACCAACGTGTCGAGCAGGACCGCTTGGTATTGGTGGATGAGAAACGGGTCGTTCGTGCCGATCGCGTTCTCCAAACGACTCTCGGAGTCAGCGCGCAGCGTCGCGAGCAGATCCTTGTCAACGTCGGTGGGCGGGCCAATGAGCGGGTAGTGGGCGATGTACGGCTCGAAGGGCGACTCGGTGGTCGTCACCCGCAACAATTTGCGCTCGGTGAGGGTCATGGCTTCGTCCACGAATCGGGCGAAGGCGGGGTCGTAGCGCTTGGGGTACCCGACCATCAAGACCACGCCGGCCGCGCGAGCCGCCTCGATCATCTCCACACCTTCGCTCGCCGAGAAGCACATCGGCTTTTCGGCAAAGACGTGCTTGCCAGCGCGCGCGGCGTCGATCGCGATGGGGGCGTGCGAGCCTGAGGTGAGGATAAAGATCGCCTCAATGTCCGCGCCGAGCATGGCTCGCCAGTCGGTGAAGACCGCACCGATGCCGTACTCTCGCGCGCACGCCGAGGCGACCTCGTGCGATAGGTCACACAGCGCGATGGTCTCGTAGCGATCGTTCAGCTCACGCAGGAAGTGCAGGTGCATCACCTGGCCGATGACGCCCGCGCCGATGACGCCGACCTTCAGTTTGCGATTCAACGTTTCATCCTTCATGTGTATGCCGAGTCCTGCGAAGCATCATGCACCCGCGCAGAGTTATCCCTTCACGCCTCCACTTAACACGAAGCCTTCGCGGAACAATCGGGCGGACGCGGCGTAGAGGATGAACACGGGGACGCAAAAGATAAGCGAATACGCCGCGATGTTGCCGAACTCGGGCTTGGGCAACGTGAGGAATGTGTAGATCGAAATCGGCGCTGGCTGTTGAGAGTTCGAACTGATCAGGATGAGAGGCACGATGAACGATCCCCACGCGTTCACGAAACCGAAGATGGCGGCCGCGGTTATGCCGGGTAACGCCAGGGGGATGATGACGCGCCTCAGTATCTGAAACGTGCTGGCGCGTTCCATACGCGCCGCCTCTTCGAGGTCTTCGGGCACCGCGTCGATGAAGTTCTTCATCAGGTAGACCTCAAAGGGCAGCGAGGTCACGGATAGGAAGACGGCCGTCGGAAAGAGACTCAGCCAACCGAAGCGCGCGAAGATCTCGTAGACCGGGATCAC
>JBEKYI010000105.1:0-3661 GCA_049511155.1 Acidimicrobiales bacterium | reverse complement strand
CGCGTCGCGCAGGGCGACCGACGTGCCCCCCGAGGCGACCAAGTCCACTCCCGCGACGCGCAACGCGTCGGCAAACTCGACCAGACCCGTCTTGTCCCACACGCTCAACAGTGCGCGCATCTACCTCTCCTCGTGCGTGGCGGCACTCACGGGCTCGTGACCCAGCGCAAGTGACGCCATCACCCTAGCGATGACTTCGGGGTAGAGCGATCGCTCGACCGCCTTGATCCGCTCGTGCAAGGATGCCTCGTCGTCATCGGGATAGACCGGCACTCGTTGCTGCGCCAGGATCGGTCCGTCGTCGAGCTCTTCGGTCGCCACGTGTACCGTGCACCCCGACTCGCTCACCCCGGCGGCCAACGTGGCGGCGACCGCGTGCCATCCCTTGAAGTCCGGCAGCAGGCTGGGATGAGTATTCAACACTCGTCCCGGAAAGGCGCGATGGAACGACCCGGTCACGATGGTGCCGAACCCCGCCATGGCCACGAGAGTGACGCCCGCGTCGTGCAGGACGCGGGCGAGTTCGACACTGTACGCCTCACGGTCAAAGTTCTTCGTAAAGCCGCCAAAGAGAGCGCGGTCAACGAGACGCGCATCGTATCCAGCGTCGCGCGCCACCTCGAGGGCGCGACACGGTCGATCCGACACCACGAGGGAAATAACCAAGCCTTCGCGCATCATGGCCTCGAGGATCGTGCCCGACCCCGACACCAGAACCCCGAGTCGAACTGAATCCAACTAGAGCGCCTTAACGATGTCGACCATCCGCAGTCCCGCTTCGGTGGGGTTGGCACACACGTACACTCCGGCATCGGCGAGCGCGTCCATCTTGGCCTGAGCCGTGCCCTTGGATCCTGAGATGATGGCGCCGGCGTGACCCATTTTGCGCCCCGGAGGGGCGGTGACGCCGGCGATGTAAGCGACCACCGGCTTGGTCATGTTGTGCTTGATCCACTCGGCAGCGCGCTCTTCTTCCGAGCCCCCGATCTCGCCGATCATCATCACAGCCTTGGTCTCGGGGTCGTCCTGAAACGCCGCGAGGCAGTCAATGAAGTTAGTGCCGGGCACTGGGTCCCCGCCAATGCCCACGCACGTTGTCTGGCCGATGCCTTGTTGGCTGAGTTCGTGCAGCGCTTGATACGTCAGGGTGCCCGAGCGCGACACGATACCCACCGGACCACCGGGCAGCGCGATGTCGCCCGAGGTGATGCCGATGTTGCACTTGCCGGGGCTAATGATGCCCGGACAGTTTGGCCCCAGCAAGCGCACGCCCGGAAAGTCTTCGACGAGCCGGTTGTAAGTCACGGCTTCATCGTGCGCCGGGATGCCCTCAGTGATGCAGACAATGAACGTCACCCCGCCCTCGGCCGCTTCGATAATGGCGTCGGAAGCGAACTTGGGCGGAACGACCACGAAGGACGCTGTAGCGCCGGTGGCCGAGACGGCCTCTTTCACCGAGTCGTAGACCGGGATGCCATCGACGTCGGTTCCGCCCTTGCCAGGGGTTACCCCGGCGACGATCTTCGTGCCGTAGTCGCGGTTGCGCAGTCCGTGAAAGCGACCTTGTCCTCCCGTCAGCCCCTGAACGATGACCTTGGTGTTTTCGTCAACAAAGATGCTCATTGCTCCTACTTCGCTAGGGCCACGGCGCGGCGCGCGGCGTCGATCATCGTGGGCTCGGTGATGAGGTGATCGTTGAGGTGATCCGCCAGGATCGCTCGACCCTCCACCGCGTTCGTGCCATCCAGGCGCAGCACGATCGGCGAGGCGATCGTCACGCGCCCCAGGGCCTCGAGCACACCCTTGGCGACCTCGTCGACGCGGGTAATACCGCCGAAGATGTTCACGAAGATGGACTTCACCTTGGGATCGGCGTTGATGACCTCCAGGGCGGCGGCCATCACGTCGGCGTTCGCGCCGCCACCGATGTCGAGAAAGTTCGCTGCCGTTCCGCCGACTTGGTTCACCACGTCGAGCGTCGACATCGCGAGACCTGCACCGTTGGCGATGATGCCCACCGTGCCATCGAGCCCGATGTAGTTCAGACCCCGCTCCTTGGCCATCTTCTCGCGGGGATCTTCGAACTCGGTCGCGCGAAACTCTTCCCACTCGGGATGCCGGTAGGAGGCGTTCTCGTCGAGGGTCACTTTGGCGTCGAGGGCGTGGACCGAGCCCTCGGGCGTGAGGATGAGTGGATTGATCTCGGCCAGGTCGCAGTCACCTTGCGTGTAACAGTCGTAGAGCTTGACCAGGAGCTCGGCCGCCTGCTCGCGAGCGGCGTCATCGAGTTGCGCCTCAGCGACCCAGCGGCGAGCGGTCTCGAGGTCGAGCCCGCGCACCGGGTCGATCGAGATCATGGCAATGGCATCGGGGTTCTCGTCAGCGACTACTTCGATCTCGACGCCGCCTTGGGCGCTGAGCATCCCGAGGTGCGTCTTGTTCGGTCGATCCAGAGTGAAGGAGGCGTAGTACTCCTTGTCAATGTCGCTGGCGTGTTCGACCCAGAGCCGGTGCACGACATGCCCCTTGATGTCCAGGCCCAGGATGTTGCCGGCGTGAAGACGCACTTCATCGACGTCCTGGGCGAGTTTGACCCCGCCGGCCTTCCCCCGACCCCCGACTTTGACCTGGGCCTTGACGACCACGGGATACCCCACGCGTTCGGCGACGGCCACCGCCTCATCCACGGTGTCGGCCACGCCCCCGGGCGACACCGCGATGCCGTAGCGCGCGAAGTACTGCTTTCCTTGGTACTCAAAGAGGTCCATTCACGTTTCCTTCGTTGTTTTCAGGGGGTCAGATTCGAGAGTCGGCGCGCCGCGGACCGGCGACTAGCCAGGAGCCAGTCTCGAACGATTCATATCGCGGGGCGAAACCTTGCACGCCTGTCGCTTCATCATTTCCAGCATAGAGGGCGCGACCGCACGGACTTTTTGGCCCACCTGTTAGGAAAGGGTCGTGGAATCGCGCGTCCCCTTCCAGAGCGTGGTCGTACTCGCGGGCAGTTCGGACATCGCGCGAGCCATCACCAAGAAGCTCTGCATGGCCGGTACCCACACCGTCGTGCTCGCGGGACGCAACCCGCTCCTGCTTGACCACGCGGCCCAGGAAGCCCAGGAGTACGGCGCGACAACGACCGACACCGTGATCTTTGATGCCGAAGATCCGGGCCGTGCTGCGGCGTGCGTCTCTGAGGCCTTCGAGAAGTCGGGTGGCCCGGTGGATCTGGTGGTGGTCGCAGTGGGAACCGTCGGCAACCAGGAAGAGGACGAAAACGACGCGGTTGCTTCGGCCCGGATGATCACGGTGAACGAGACGTGGCCGGTGGCCGCCCTCGCCGAAGTGCGCCGACGTCTCGTGGCCCAGCGACACGGACGAATTCTGGTTCTTTCCTCAGCCGCCGCGGTCCGCGTGCGGCGCGTGAGCTATTTGTACTCGGGCGCCAAAGCGGGACTGGATCGACTCTGCGTGGGCCTCGCCGAGTCCCTCGAGGGCACTGGGGTTCGGCTCCAGCTCCTTCGTCCCGCTGCGGTACGAACCCGCATGTCGCTCGGTCTTGCGCCGACTCCCTTCACGACCGGCGCCAACGAAGTCGCGGACAATGCGCTGCGAGGACTGAGTACAGACCGACTGGTGATCTGGAGCCCGCCCATCCTGCGCT
>JBEKYI010000104.1:0-3702 GCA_049511155.1 Acidimicrobiales bacterium | reverse complement strand
CGGTCCCCGCTTCGATGACGTGATGTCGTCGTCGCGAGATGGCCGAGGCGACGAGGCGCACCATCTCGCGCTGGCCCTCGCGACTTTCACCACCGCCGGGCAGGTCCCGGGTGATGCGATCGAGCAGCGCGAGAGCGGCGTCCGCGTCGACCGTCGCGTCTCTCTCACCGAGCTGCACGCCCTCGTCGTCGTCGCGCTCGACGTAGGGCGCGTCGTCGTCGGGGTCGAAACTCTTCACCTTGCGACATTACGGGTCGCGGGGCTGGAAATAGGGGGACCAGGTAGTTTTGAGAGGTGCCCGATCCTCGTCCCACGCCTCTTCCCGCGTCCCTGGAGCGCTCGAGCGTGCCCCGGCACGTGGCGATCGTCATGGATGGCAACGGCCGCTGGGCGCAGCGGCGGGGCTTGGCGCGCACCGAGGGACACGCGGCCGGCGAGGCCTCGCTGCTCGACACCGTCTACGGGGCGATTAGCTGTGGGGTGAAGGTTCTCACCGTCTTCGCGTTCTCCTCCGAGAACTGGCGACGGCCGGTCGATGAGGTGCGCTTCCTCGTGAACTTCAACCGCGACCTGCTCGAACGTCGCCAGGACGAACTGCACGAGGACGGCGTGCGCATCGTTTTTTCGGGTCGCCGGGACTGGCGCGTGCCCCGCGGGGTGCTCTCGCGCATGGACAAGGCCGCCGCACTGACCCAGAACAACAAGGTGATGACGCTCAACATCGCCTTTAACTACGGCGGGCGCGCCGAGATCGTGGACGCGGTACGAGCGCTGATCGACGAGCGCGTCCCGGCGAAGAAGATCGACGACAAGGCCATCAGCGCGCGCATGTACCACCCCGAACTGCCCGATCCCGACCTCATTATTCGCACCTCGGGCGAGTACCGGATCTCAAACTTCCTGCTCTGGGAGATGGCGTACGCCGAGCTCGTCTTTAGCGACGTGCTGTGGCCGGACTTTCGTCGCGAGCACCTCTTTGGCGCGATCGAAGAGTTTCAGCACCGCGAGCGGCGCTTCGGGGGTGTCGAGGAGTGAGAGTCACTCGGGCCACGCTTATCGTGGCCGGACTGCTCTACGTCACACTCTGGGTCATCGCCGCCAACGGCGCGAGCGAGCTGTACGTACCTCTCGTCATTCCTCTCGCCCTGATCGTCATGATCATCCTCGGCGTGGCGCTGCAGCGCTACATGGGGATCGCGCCGCGCCGACCGAAGTTCGAGGACCACAACGACGAGCGAGAGCCGTGAACGAGATCCACGACGACGCCGTGGTGCTGCGGACCTATAAGTCGGGTGAGGCGGACCGCGTGGTGGTTCTGTGGACTCGTCACTTCGGCAAGGTTCGTGTATTGGCCAAGGGTGCTCGCAAGGCGACGAGTCGTCTGGGCGCGACCCTCGAGACGCTCGCGTACGTGAAGGTCGATCTCGTCAAGACGCGCGGTGAGTTCTACATTGTGCGCCACGTGGCGCACCTCGGTCATCTGGCCAACTTGCGTGCCTCGTACACGCGCATCACCGCCGGGTACGCGGTCGTTGAGGCGATGGATGCGATTCCCTCGGACGGTGTCGCTGATGAAGCGATCTTCGACCTGCTGGTTCGCGTCCTGAGCACGCTGGACGACGAGAGCTACGACCCGACGTTGGTGCCGGCCTCGTTCTTCTTTCGCCTGCTCAGCTTGGACGGATCCCAGCCCGTGGTCGACGTGTGCGTCAACTGCGGGCGCGATGAGCCCCTCGTGGCCTTTGACGCCGGGGTGGGGGGGACGTTGTGCGCCAATTGTCGTCAGGGCGTGGCCATCTCGCGTGACGCCCTGGCTCTGATTCGTCGCATGCTGGGCGGCAACCTGGGCAACGTGCTGCGCCACGACCCGCCCGCGGGAGCTGGCGAAGTGATGGCCCTCGCCCAAGGCGCGATCGAGAGTCACTTCGGGCGGCGACTGCGCGCTCCGGGCGCCTCGGCGCCTCTGGCGACACCGCGCTCCCCGTAGGGTGGCTGCAAATGTCTGAGTTCGGCGTTTACGTCCACGTTCCGTTTTGTGCGCATCGCTGCGACTACTGCGCCTTTGCCACCTACGAGGATCGCGACCATCTCATGTCTCGCTACGTGGCGGCGGTGCTCAACGAGATCGAATCGGCCAAGGACGCGGGCCTCGCAACGGCGACCTCGGTGTTCTTTGGCGGGGGAACTCCCTCACGACTGGCGCCCGAAGAGTTGCTGTCACTGCTCGACGCCATCCCGCGCAGCGACGACGCCGAGGTCACGGTGGAGTGCAACCCCGAAGACGCCTCGCTCGAGCGCCTCGCCGCCTACCGCGCGGGCGGAGTGACCCGAATGAGCTTCGGGGTGCAGTCCACCCGGCCCGCGGTACTCGCCGACCTCGGGCGCCGGCACGGCACGATGGCCCATCGCGAGGTGTCCGAGGCGGTCAGCGAGGCGGGCTTTTCGACGTGGAACATGGACCTGATCGTCGGCTCGCGCGCCGAGACCTTAGAGGACGTGCGCCACACTCTGGCCGATCTCCTCGAACTGGACAGTCCGCCCCCGCACCTGAGTTGCTACGCCCTGACCCCCGAGCCCGCGACGCCTCTGGGAAGAGATCCCGCTCGTCACCCCGACGAGGATGCGACGGCTGACGCCTATGACGTGGTGGGCGAGGTCCTCGACGAGCACGGTTATGTCTGGGAAGAGATCTCGAACTGGGCGAAACCGGGACACGAGTGTCGCCACAATCACGTGTACTGGGACCGGGGGAACTACCGGGGATTCGGTTCGGCCGCGCACTCGCATCACTCGGGGCGACGGTTCTGGAACGTGCGCACGCCCGATCGCTACATCGAACGTCTGGAGAAGGGTGACACACCGCTCGGGGGAGAAGAGATCGTCGATGAGTCGAGCCAGGCCTTCGAGCGCGACTCGCTCGCGCTGCGCACCTCGCGGGGCGTGCCGCTGGAGGCGTTCGACTCGCTCGATGAGATCGCCCACTTGGTGCAGGTGAGCGACGGACGCGTGACCCTCGCGCCGAAGGCTCGTCTGGTCGCGAACCAGGTCATCGTCCGTCTGAGAAGCGCGGGGTAGGCCTGTACGCTTGGTAGATGTCTGACGCCCCCGATCTCGACCCGGATCTGCTGGAAAAAGTCACGAATCTGGCCAAACGGCGCGGATTCATCTTCCCGTCGGCCGAGATCTACGGAGGTTTTCGCTCGACCTACGACTACGGCCCGCTGGGCGTCAACATGCTACGCAACGTCAAGAACGCCTGGTGGTACTCCATGGTCCAAACGCGTCGCGACATCGTGGGAATCGACGCGGCCATCCTCGGTCCGCCGGCCGTCTGGGCGGCCTCGGGGCACCTGGAGACCTTCACTGACCCGCTCGTCGATTGTCTGAACTGCAGGGAGCGCTGGCGCGAGGACAAGATCGACGGGGTCTGTCCGAACTGTGGTTCCACCAAGTTCACCGAGCCTCGGGCCTTCAACTTGATGTTCAAGACCCAGGCCGGTCCGGTCGAAGGCGAGGGCGCGACGGCGTACCTGCGGCCCGAAACCGCTCAGGGCATCTTCACCAACTTCGCCAATGTGTTGGCGACGACGCGCAAGAAGCCGCCCTTTGGCATCGCCCAGGTCGGCAAGTCGTTTCGCAACGAGATCACTCCCCAAAACTTCGTCTTTCGAACGCGAGAGTTCGAGCAGATGGAGATGGAGT
>JBEKYI010000103.1:0-3714 GCA_049511155.1 Acidimicrobiales bacterium | reverse complement strand
TTCGTGGCTGATGCGGCGATGCTGCCCGCACAGACCAGGCCACCGGCGAGGGTCAGGGTGAGGACCGGGCGAAGACCGAAACGACGTGACTTTTTGGGTGTCATGGCACCCATTCTGGTATGGGCGTGGGGGCCTTACAACCCCGCGGTCAAACGCTTGGCCAGATGCAGGGCCAACGCCGTCACCGGCAGGCTGAAGTGGATGAAGTTGTCCGGCATGGCGGGAGAGTTACGAGAGATATCGAAACTATCGGTAAAGCCGCCCGGCATCGTCGAAGCGCCGTACGGCTGATAGTTGTCCGAGGTGATCACGATGTAGTGGGCGGTTACCGCATCAACGTAGGCAACGTGTCCGTTGTTCCACTGGGCGACCGACCCGACGCTCGGCGTCTGATTGACGAGCTCTCCGTTGGCCGCCGCCGTGCTCGCCCAGTCGTACGCGTTGGCACTCCACGACAGAGTCAGCCCCGCGGCCTGGAGGCGGTAGGCGACATACAACGTGCAGTTGTGCGGCCCGTAGGCGTTGTGACTGGGCTCGGATCCGCCGTAGAAGCTCCAGGCCCACCCGCTCGGATTCTTCAGCCACGCTGCGTAGCCCGCGATGGTGCAGGCGTAACTCGGTGACTCCCCCGAACAGATTGCCGATGCGCTCACCCCCGCTTCACCCGTCCAGGGCTCTTCGTGGGCGCTCGCACTCATCGCCGCGCCCGCCGAGTGTGAGAAAAGAAGTTGAGCGCCCAGAGCGACGACGAGAAGACACGCCCCCAGGAACACGCCCGTTACCGGAACGTAAGTCCTGACAAAATGCCCCCGCGCATTTGCCGACATGAGTGACAACGCTTACATGTCAATTGTGTTACGCGCAAATTGAAGACCTATTTCCCTTTGTTTACTTGGTAGTAGGAACTAGATATTTTGTAGGTTTCCGGATTTGTCGCGGTGGTCCCCGACCCGGTCGCGGCTTCAGGGTGACACACCGGAGCGTTGCAGATGTCAGGGCCGCGAGTTAGCGTCCGCGTCGTGTCAATACGCACCGTCATCGAACACGGACCCAAGGACAAGAGGGTGGTCGCCTTCGCACCCGACTGGCCCGGTTGGAGTCGTGGCGCCAAGACCGCCGAGGACGCGCTGGCGGCTCTCGACACGTACCGCTCGCGCTATCGGCCCGTCGCCGCGCAGGTACGTCTCGGCAAGGAGTTCGACGCCCAAGGCGCCTTCAAGGTTGTCGAAGAGAAGGTGGGCACGGGATCCACGGACTTCTGGGGCATCTCGTTCTCACCGTGTCGGCTCGAGACCGAGCCGATGGATGACGCTGAGCTCAAACGAAAGATCAAGCTCCTGCGATCGTGCTGGTCCTACTTTGACGCCGTGGCCGCCCGGGTGTCGCCCACCATGGCCAAGGGACCACGCGGAGGCGGACGCGAACGCGACCAGATCATCGGCCACACCATCCGGGTGGAGAGTGAGGATTTCGCGAAAAAGGTGGGCGTTCGTGTTCCGCCCGGGATGGATATGACCGCGGGTGAACTCGACGATTACCGCGACGCCTACGTGGCGGCCATGATCGCCTACAACAACGGCGCCGTCAAGGCGATGCGCTCCTGGAACCTTCCGTTTCTCATTCGCCACAGCGCCTTTCACACGATGGATCACGCGTGGGAAATGGAAGACAAGGACCTTTCGGGACGAAGCGACGCCGCCGGATAGAAGAACCAACGTTCTCGTATCGCTGCGGGCGCCCGAGATCGGTGAGAATACGACAGTGACTCCCGCGCCCCACGAACCAACAGATCGGTCGACTGACACGGCGGCGTTCGACTCACTGGCACTCAAGGTGCCGAGTTTGGTCGACGTCCTCGAGTTCCTGAGTCGTCGTGCACACGACGTTGACCGATCTGCCATCCTGCCACCGGAGAACCTGCGCGCACTCGCCCGCGCGGGGCTCTACGGCGCGGGAGCGACGACTGAGGAGGGAGGCTTGGATCTGGACCTCGCCGAAATGTCCGCGCTCGTGGAGCTCCTGGCGGGCGCCTGTCTCACCACCACCTTCGTCTGGCTTCAGCACTTTCGACTCTTGCGCAGCGCGTGCAGTCCACTCGCACCTGAGTTTCTTCGCGCCCAACTGCCCTCCCTCGTACGAGGCGACATCAAGGGCGGCGTGTCGTTCACCGCGCTGCTACCCGGACCGCCACGCCTCCGGGCCGAGGAGACGGCCTCGGGGTGGGTGCTCAACGGAGACTCTCCCTGGGTCAGCGGATGGGGCATCGTGGACGAGCTGGCAGTTTTGGCGCGCACCGACACGAACGAGGTGGCGACCTTCGTTCTGGACGCTCGAGAGCGCGACGGAATGGGCGTGACTCCCCTACACCTGTCGGCGATGAACGCGAGCGCCACGGTCACCCTCACATTCCACGACGTGACTATTCCCTCTGGGCAGTACGTCGACAGTGTGCCCTACGACTCAGGACCTGAGCGGCCCGAAGGACTTCGAGTGAACGGGTCGCTGGCCCTCGGAGTCGCCCGGCGTTGCGCGGACCTTGTGGGACCTTCGGTGATGGACGACGAACTAGTCCAAGCTCGTGAGTCTCTCGATCGCGCCGACGTCGAGCGCATCGGCGACGCCCGCGCACAAGCGGCCGAGCTGGCCGTACGGTGCGCTCACGCACTGGCCGTTTCGCGAGGAAGTCGTTCGGCCCTCTATGGCGACGTGGCAGAACGCTCGACTCGAGAGGCCTCGCTCCTGCTCGTCTTCGGCAGTCGGCCCACCATCAAACACGCGCTGCTCGAGCGCCTACTCGGATCGCCGTGACCGGGCTCATCGGTGCCATCGAAGCCGGCGGTACCAAGACGGTGTGCGCGCTCGGCGCCAGCTTCGAGGAGATCACTGACGGGCCGAAACTGATCGTCCCCTCCCTCTCTCCCCTCGAGACGGTGAACGGCATCTTCGACTGGATCGATGATCAGCGCAGTGGCGCACCCCTCGAGGCGATCGGCGTGGGAACCTTTGGGCCGGTCGATCTCACCGCGGGCCGGATCTCGACGTCGACGCCCAAGATCGCGTGGCGTGGATTTAGCTGGTCCGAGGCGATCCAGGATCGCTTTGGCGATATCACGGTCGCCGTTGACACCGACGTGAACGCCGCGGGTATTTCAGAGTGGCGCTGGGGCGCGTCTCGCGAGTGTGACGTGAGCGTGTACATCACCGTCGGTACCGGGATCGGCGGCGCGCTCGTGGTTGGTGGCCACCCCCTTCACGGACTTCAGCACCCCGAGTTCGGTCACATGCTGGTGCCACGCGTCGCGGGCGACGACTTCTCTGGTGTGTGCCTCTCGCACGGCGACTGCCTTGAGGGACTGGCGAGTGGCGTCGCGATCGAAGAACGCTGGGGCATCGACGGTTCCCAGCTGCCGACCTCGCACCCCGCCTGGGAACTTGAAAGCGACTATCTGGCCTCGGCCGTGGCCAACGTCATCGCGATCGGCTCGCCACAGTCCGTCGTCCTGGGCGGTGGGGTCATGTCGGTCGAGGGACTCATCGAGAAGGTCCGCGCCAAAACGCGACTCCGCCTCGGCGATTACTTCACGTCGCGAGAGCTACACGATGGCCTGGACGCGTTCCTCGTCCTTCCCGCCCTGGGCGCGAGCGCGGGCGTCCTCGGCGCGTTCGCGCTGGGACTCGATGCGGCCATGTGCGCCGACTGAGTCCGGTCGAGAA
>JBEKYI010000102.1:0-3724 GCA_049511155.1 Acidimicrobiales bacterium | reverse complement strand
TTGCCGCCAATAACCGGCAAGCCGAGGCTCTCACAGGCTTGGGCCATGCCTTCGATCGACTCGATGAGTTGCCACATCACCGCGGGATGCTCGGGGTTACCGAAGTTCAGGCAGTTCACGACCGCCTTGGCGGTTGCCCCCACGCAGGCCAAGTTCGCCACGCCTTCAGCGACGCTGTAGGCCGTGCCGAGCCGGGGATCGAGCGCGCACCAGCGCGGGTTCGAGTCGGTCGAAAGAGCAATCCCCTTGCTCGACGCGGGCAGACCCGGTCCCGCCAGGCGCAAGAGCGCGGCGTCGCGACCGGGCCCTACGACAGTGTTCAAGAACAGTTGCGAGTCGTACTGACGATAGACCCAGGCGGGATCGACCAGCAGATCGAGCAGGTCGTCATTCGCCGAGCCGATCGGCTCGTCGTGGGTGGGATCGTCCGCCCAGATGGCGTCGAGCAACTCGGGTCGCTGGTGGGGACGGTCGTAGAGCGGCGCTTCGTCGGCCAACGCGGCCGCGGGCACATTGGCCAGAATCTCACCGTCGAAGCCGTCGCGAATGCGCAGCATCGCTCGCGCCACGCCGTCGTCTCCGACCTCGGGCTCCACCACGCGGCCCACCACGCTCGCGCGCACTTCCCACTTGTCACAGAGCGCCTTCACGGCGGCGAGATTCTCGGGGGTAATGATCGCGAGCATGCGCTCTTGCGATTCGGACGTCATGATCTCGTAGGGGGCCATGCCCGTCTCGCGCAGCGGCACCGCCGTGACGTCGACGTCCATGCCGACTCGTCCGCGCGCCGCGGTCTCACTGGTCGCGCACACCAGCCCCGCACCACCGAGGTCCTGGATGCCCACGACGAGCCCTTCGTCGAGCAGCGCCAGGCACGCCTCGATGAGTCGCTTCTCCTCGTAGGGGTCCCCCACCTGCACGCTCGGGCGCTTCGCCTCGTCGAGTGATGCCGCACCGTCCTCGCCCGCGAATCCCGCCGACGCCAACACCGACACGCCGCCGATGCCATCACGCCCGGTGCGCGAGCCCAACAGAACGGCGAGGTTCCCCACACCCGAGGCCACGCCCAGCACGAGGCGCTCGGTGGGCAGGGCGCCCACGCAGAGCACGTTGACCAGAGGATTTCCGGCGTAGCAGTCGTCGAAGGTGAGTTCGCCACCGATCGTGGGTACGCCGACTGAGTTGCCGTAGCCCGAGATGCCCGCCACGACGCCTTCTAGGAGCCAGCGTTGACGCGCGTCGCTCAACTCTCCGAAGAACAGTGGGTCCATCACCGCCAGGGGCCGGGCGCCCATCGTGAAGACGTCGCGCAAGATACCGCCGACCCCAGTGGCGGCACCCTGATAGGGCTCGATGGCCGACGGATGGTTATGGCTTTCGATGCGAATGGCGACCGCTATCCCGTCACCGGCGTCAATCACCCCCGCGTTCTCGCCCGGTCCCACCAGCACGTGCGCGCCCGTGGTGGGCAGACGTCGCAGGTGCAAACGTGAGGACTTGTACGAGCAGTGCTCGGACCACATCACGCCAAAGAGGGCTAACTCGAGGTGGTTGGGCTCACGTCCCAGGACCGTGGTGATCTGAGCGAACTCGTCGTCGCTCAACCCCAGAGCTCCGTGCAGGCTCTGGGTGGAGTTCACGCAACAAAACTACCGGGAGAAAGAGCCAGCCCTAGCGCGAGATCGCGGCGAGAGACGTCGTGACGAAGCTCTCGAGCAGCACGCGTCCGTCCTCGCTGCCCAACAGTGTCGACATGGCGCGCTCGGGATGAGGCATGAGGCCCACCACGTTTCCGGCTTCGTTCGCGATGCCCGCAATGTCGCCCCGGGACCCGTTGGGATTGTCCTTGTACGTGAGCACAATGCGGTCCTGGGCGACCAGCTCCTCGTAGGTCGCGTCGTCACAGATATAGGAGCCCGAGAAGTGGTTGATGGGGATGACGAGTTCGCCGCCCAGCGCCGCGTGGGAGGTGAGCACCGACTTGGCCGAGGTCACGACCAGCGTCGTGGGCTGGCACAAGAAGGACAGTCCCCGGTTCTTCTGTAGCGCTCCGGGCAGCAGACCCGCCTCGGTGAGCACTTGGAACCCGTTGCAGATTCCGAGCACCGAACCACCGTCCTCGGCGAAGCGTCCCACCGCCTCCATCACCGGCGAAAATCGCGCCAGGGCACCGGGACGCAGGTAGTCGCCGTGCGCGAAGCCGCCGGGCAGGATGACACCATCGAAACCCGCCAGGTCGGTGGTCGTGTGCCAGACAAGTTCGGCTTCTGCCCCGAGGCTCGCGACACCACTGAGGGCGTCGTACTCGCAGTTCGATCCGGGAAAGACCACCACGCCGATGCGCGTCACGAGAGCGATACCTCGCCCAGACGCACGTGAGCGTCTTCGATCACGGGGTTCGACAACAGCCTCTCGGCCAGCGCGGTCGCCTTATCGAGGGCGTGGACCTCGCTATTGGCTTCGATCGTCATACGAAAGGACTTACCGGCCTTGACGTCGCTCACGCCAGTAAAACCCAAGGCGGGCAAGGCTTTTTCGATGGTCGCGCCCTCGGGATCGGCGATGCCGGCGCGCAACGTCACATCCACGATGACCGAGTAGTTCACTGAGAAAAACCGTACCATTCGTTCAACGACCGTCCCGTCACGCGCTCGTAGGCGCTGACGTAGCGAGCCGAGGTTTCGGCCACGATCTCATCGGGTACGTCGGGCGGTGGCGGCGTGCGGTCCCACGAAAGCGTGCTCAGCCAATCACGAAAGGGCTGCTTGTCGAAACTCGGCGGCACCTCTCCGGGTCGCACCGCATCAGCCGGCCAGATCCTCGACGAGTCAGGGGTGAGCACCTCGTCACAGACACACAGCTGTCCTTCGACGTATCCCAACTCGAACTTGGTGTCCGCCAGGATGAGTCCTTCGCTCGCCAGTTTCTCCTGCGCCCGGGCGAACAGCGACAGACTGATCGAACGAGCCTCCTCCAGTGCCTCGGCGCCCACGATCTGCGCGGCAGCTTCGAGGTCGATGTTGAGGTCGTGCCCACTCTCCGCCTTGGTCGAGGGCGTGAAGATGGGCTCGGGGAAGGGATCGGTGAGGCGCATGCCCGCGGGGGCGCTCATGTGGTGGACCGTCCCGTGCGCGACGTACTCGTCGTACGCCTGGCCGGCGAGGCGCCCACGCACGATGCACTCGATGTTCAGCATCGTGGCGCGCCGGACCATCATCGTGCGCCCGTGCAGGTCAGGTCGGTCGAAGAAGCCCAGGACCGTGCGGTCGATCACGCGAGGATCGCAACTCACCAGTGCGCTCGGCACGTCGGGGGCCACCTCGTTGACCCAGAAATCTGTCAGCCCGGTGAGCACGCGCCCCTTCTCGGGGATCGGCTCGTTCATCACCACGTCAAAGGCGCTCAGACGATCCGAGGCGACCATCAACATCAGCTCGTCGTCGATCTCGAACAGGTCGCGAACCTTGCCCGAGTACAGGTGATGCAGGTCAGTGACGCTCACGATGTCCACGTTAGCGACGACATGATTCGGCGGCGATGAGTGAGCAGGCGATCCAGATCGAAGGCGCGCGCAATTTGCTCATCGGTCAACTCGACTTCGTCGTCACCTTCGATAACCTCGCGAAAGTTCCGCCGCTGATCGATCGCCGAGCGCGAGTCACGTTGCACGATGCGGTAGGCCTCGTCGCGATTCATGCCCGACTCGACGAGCGCAGTGAGAATG
>JBEKYI010000101.1:0-3797 GCA_049511155.1 Acidimicrobiales bacterium | reverse complement strand
TTGATTAAGCAGGGTGCGGGTCAGATCGACTGGAAGTTCTTCACGACGTTGCCTGAGACCCCGACTCTGATCAACCCGACCGCGACGGGCGGCATTTCGAATGCGATCGTGGGCACTTTGGCGCTCACGCTCTACGCCTCAATCATGGCGATACCGCTGGGCATCGTCGTTGGCATCTACCTCGCCGAGACTCAGTCCAAGCTGGCGACGACGCTGCGGGTTATCGCTCAGACCATGGCGGGCGCTCCTTCGATTTTGATGGGACTATTCGCATTTTCCTTCATCGTGCACGACCTGGACGTCGGTTTCTCGGCCATTGCCGGATCCTTCGCGCTCGCCGTGCTGATGATGCCAGTCATCATCATTTCTACGGAGATTGCAGTGCGTAACGTTCCCAACACCTTGCGCGAGGCGGGTCTCGCCCTCGGCGCCAAGTCTCACACGGTCTCGCTCAAGGTCGTCCTCCCTTCGGCCCTGACTGGCATCGTGACCGGCGTCATCCTGGCGATCTCGCGCGCGATCGGTGAAACCGCCCCGGTACTCCTCGTCATCGCCGGCGGCTTTACCAACGCGTGGAAGCCCCTGTCCCCGGTCTCGGCGATGCCCCTGGCGATTTACGAGAACGCAAAGTCCGAGTGGCCCGCTCAACGAGCCCAGGTCTGGGGAATCGCGTTAGTCCTGGTCGTCTTTGTATTCATCCTCAGTTTGAGCGCCCGCATTTGGGCTTCAAGAAAGCAGCAGGTTAGAAACTAAATATGGAACAGGAACTGGAAGCCATGGTTGAGTTACAAACGAGGGTAGAGCCGGAGACGCCTAAGGAGCGCGGGGCCACGGCCATGCAACTCAAGGACGTGGCGGTGTCATTCCACGGCCGCACCGCGGTGCGCGATTGCACCTTCGACGTGACGAAGAACAAAGTCACCAGCCTGATCGGACCGTCGGGGTCGGGCAAGACCACTTTGCTGCGCGCACTCAATCGTCTGCACGACCTCACGCCCGGCGCAAAAGTAAGTGGGTCTATCTCGCTCGAGGGCACCGACATCTATCGAGGCAACATCACGGTGACCGAACTACGCACGCGCGTGGGCATGGTCTTTCAGCGCCCCAACCCGTTTCCGACGATGTCGATCTACGACAACGTCGTCTCGGGCCTGCGATTTAACGGCATCAAGAAGAAGGCGTTGCTCGACGATGCTGCGGAGACCTCGCTGCGTTCAGCCGCCCTGTGGGACTCGGTGTCAACTCGTCTCAAGGTCGCGGCCTCGAACCTCTCGGGTGGTGAGCAACAGCGTCTGTGCATTGCGCGCGCGCTCGCGCTCGACCCCGAGGTGCTGTTAATGGACGAACCCACGTCGGCCCTCGACCCGATCGCCACGTTGCACATCGAAGAACTGATGAAGACCTTGAAGAGCCGCGTGACGGTCGTGATCGTGACCCACAACATGCAGCAAGCCGCTCGTATCTCGGACGACTGCGCGTTCTTGCTCATGGGCGACGACCGTGCGGGTGAACTCATCGAGTTCGACACGACCGAGAAGATCTTCAACAACCCGAACGACACTCGTACCCTCGACTACACGCTGGGCCGATTCGGCTGATCGCACGGGCGTGACAAACTAGCCAGAGTCATATCTGGGGGTAAGTCATGGAACTGTGGCGAGAGTCCGCGCTGTCGCTCGCGCAGCTCATACGAAGCGGCGACGTGACGTCGCGCGAGGTCGTCGAGTCGCATCTGGATCGCATTGACGCGGTGAACGCCGACGTGAACGCCGTCGTGGAAGTTCGTCCCGACGAAGTACTCGCCGAGGCCGATCGTGCCGACGCCGCGTTGCGCGCCGGCGAAGCGTTGGGCGCTCTACACGGCGTGCCCTTTACCACCAAGACCAACATCGACGTCGCGGGCTATGCGACCACCCAGGGGTCGTTCGCTCTCGCTGACCTGATGGCGAAGGTGGATGCGCCGCTCGTAGAAAAGATGCGAGGCGTGGGGGCCGTGATGCTGGCGCGCACCAACATGCCCGATCTGGGCCTGCGGCTCAACACCGAGTCCTCGTTGTACGGACCCACCCACAACCCCTGGCGCCACGGCTACACCGCCGGTGGATCCTCGGGGGGCGAGGCGGCGGCGCTGGCCGCAGGCTTGAGCCCCATCGGATTTGGCAACGACATTGGTGGCTCGTTGCGCAACCCCGCCTTCTGTTGCGGTGTCGCTTCCGTCAAGCCCTCGCGCGGTCGCATCGCGGCCCAGGACTCCAGCGCGATCTATGAGCGCGGACTGAGCGAGCAGGTCATGCTCGTCGACGGCGTACTCGCCCGCCACGTGGGAGACGTGCGGCGAGGTCTGGAGATCGTGATGGGCGCTCACCGCGCCGACCCCCAGTCGCTCGACGTGCCCCTCCATGGTCCTCCGGTGTCCAAACGAGTGGCCCTCGTGCCCGAGCCCGATGGCGGCGAGACTGATCCGGAGATCGCCGAGGGCGTGCGCCGAGCGGGGAGAGCCTTAGAGGCGGCGGGCTACGACGTCGAAGAGGTCGATCCGCCCCGAGTCCTCGACACCTACCTCGCCTGGACGGAACTCATGACCACGAGCTTGGCGGACATTCCGGTTCCCCTGGACATGGTGCTCGGACCGGACGCCCTGCGCTTCTTGGAACTGAGCACCGAGGACTTCGCTCCGGCCGCCAGCGATGCCATCATGCATCGGACCCGTTTCGGGATCGCTCGAGCGTGGCGCGAGTTCTTTACGACCTACCCGCTCATCGTGGGACCGACCTGGACGCTCCCTCCCTTTCCCTTGGGGTTTGACATCGATAACAAGGAGTCGGCGATGAGGGTCCTCGAGTCGGTCCGCTTCGTGCTACCGGCGAACCTGTTGGGACTTCCGGCGGCGTGCGTGCCCGTTGGCTTCGCCCGGGACCTTCCGACCGGGGTGCAAGTAATCGGGGACCTCTTCCGCGAAGACCTGTGCCTGAACGCCGCCGAAGCCATCGAGCAGAGCCTCGGAGTCGTCACGCCCATCGATCCTCGGTAGTTGTGGACGTCGTCATTCGGCCCATTGAGCGAGACGATGTACGCGCGGCGTCGCTGGTCGTCCAGGGAGGTTCGCTCTCGCCGGGGTTCGAAGACGAGAACGACGTCGAGCGGTACTGGGACGCCGTCGAAGAGACGCGTCGGCGTCGCGGCGACGTCCTCGTCGCAACATACCGAGGCGAAGTAGTGGGGGTCTGTCAGGTCATGGTCTTTCCCCATTTTCAGCACACCGGTGGATGGTGCTGTGAGCTCGAGAGCGTGCACGTGCGCGCGGACTACAGGAGCCGAGGGGTAGGCACCCAGCTTCTTGAGGCCGCCGAGGCGCTCGCTCGACGCGAGGGCTGCTACCGGATGCAGCTCACGAGCCGCAACGTGCGACTCGACGCGCATCGTTTCTACGAGCGCCAGGGGTTCGAAGCGACCTCTCAGGGCTTCAAGAAGTTGCTGTAGGCGACGGGTATCTCGCGCAGCGCGCCATCGTCCACGTCGTAGACAAAGCCCCTGATCTCGGCGTCACTGAGGAAGGGACTCTCGCGTAGCGTACGCACGGTCACGCGCACGTCCTCATCCACGTCGCTGAAGGCGCCGAGGCGAAAGTGCGGGCGCACGCGTAACTCGTCAGTGATCTCGTCGAGCAGCGTGGACTCATCGAACGTCTCGAGTCCGCAGCGCGTGTGGTGGATCACCATGATCGACCGGGTGCCAAGCAGCCACTGGCTCAGCAGCAACGAACGAATGGCGTCGTCACTGGCGATGCCGCCCGCGTT
>JBEKYI010000100.1:0-3871 GCA_049511155.1 Acidimicrobiales bacterium | reverse complement strand
CGGCCCGGTTAGCTGTGCCCATGAAGATCACGTCGTCCATACGCGCACTGCGTAGTGCGCGGGTGCTTTGAGCGCCCAGCACCCAGGTGACCGCGTCGACGACGTTGGACTTGCCCGAGCCGTTCGGCCCCACCACGGCGGTGACCCCGGGCTCGAACTCCAACACCGTGGTATCAGCGAAGGATTTGAAGCCCTTCATGGTCAGCCGCTTTAAAAACACGCATTGACGCTACCAATCTTGGGCTTGCGGGCTCGTTCCTACGCTTGGCACTTTTCGCAGTAGTAGGTCGAGCGCCCCCGCACGGTCTCACGGCGAATCAACGCGCGACACTGCAAACAGGGCAGACCCTCGCGGTTGTAGACCTGGTGGAACTGCTGGAAGCCGCCCTTGGACCCGTCGGGGTCCACGAACTGCTCATCGTCCAGCGTCGAGCCCCCGTGCTTGATCGCCTCAGTGAGGATCTCGCTGATCGCCCGGTGGAGCCGGCGAATCTCGATGGTCGAGAGCGACTCGGCCGGTCGGTCAAAGCGCAGACCAGCCGCAAAGAGGATCTCGTCGGAGTAGATGTTGCCGATTCCCGCCAGGATGTCCTGGTCGGTGAGGACGGCCTTGAGGGGGGTCGTTCGGCTGCGCATGATGGCGGCAAAGCGGTCCCAGCCAATCTGATCCTCGAAGGGATCCAGGCCGAGGTGGGCCAGTTCGGGCACCGATTTGCGTAGCGCCAGTCCCTCTCCCCCGATGGAGAGCCGCGCGAACTTGGATATCTCTACGGGTGCGTCACCCTCGGCTGGTGGGCTTGAGACGTAGAGCTCACCGAACGTGCGCGGGTCGACGTAGCGCAACTCACCGCCCTGGGTGAAGGTAAAGACGACGTGCGTGTGCTTGGGCTTGGGGTCCTTGGGCCCCTTGGCTCGCAATAGCTGTCCGCTCATGCCGAGGTGAATGACGAGGTGGCAGTCGTTGTCGAGCCCGACCACCAGGTTCTTGCCGAGTCGGGCGACGCTGCGCACACTGTGTCCTTCGAGCAAGGACCGAAAGTCCTTGGCCGATTTGTGACGCCGCACCGCGCGCCCGTTGGTGACCGACACCGCCTTGAACTTCTTGCCCACGAGGTCTCGCGAGAGGGACACCCGAACGGTCTCCACTTCGGCGAGCTCAGGCACTGTCGTGCTCTCGCCAGGCCGAGCGCGCGGCCTGGCCTTCGGCACTCTTCTTCGAGCGTCCCTCGCCCACGGCCACCAGGTCGCCCACGCGCACGGTCGCCACGTAGGTGGTTGAGTGCGCGGGTCCGTCGGCGACCACCTCGTAGAGCGGAGTGCCGAGTCCTCGGGCTTCGGCCCACTGTCGAAGACGAGTCTTGGGATCGACGTCACTCGGGGCGAGGGCCGCTTCGCTGACGTCGCGCGCGAGCGCGCGGTGCACGAACTCCTTGGCCGCGTCGTATCCCCGCTCGAAGTACAGCGCGGCCACCACGGCTTCGAAGGCGTCGGCGAGCAGCGACGGGCGTTCGGTTCCTAACTCCTTCTTCACGCCGCGTCCCACTCTCATGACCGCGCCGAGATCGAGTTCACGTGCGGCGATCGCCAGAGTGGCTTCGTTGACGACTCGACTGCGCACGAGTGAGCCCGATCCCTCGTTGAGTTCGGGGTGTCGCGTCACGATCAGATCCGCGATCGCGAGGTCCACGACAGCGTCGCCCAGAAACTCGAGCCGCTCGTTCGATTCGACATCGTGTTCGGCTGCGTAACTCGAGTGGGTCAGGGCCGTGAGGAGCAGCGGACTCTCGGGGTCGAGACCCAGGCGCGCAGCGACGGCGTCGCGGGTTGTGACCATGAGGCTCACGCCCCCTTAGACAACCTGTAGTTTGAGCGCGACGTAGTTGACGGCGTCGCTGACCGTGGTCAATCCTTCGAGGTCTTCGTCGTCAATGTGAAATCCGGCCATGTACGTCGCCAGATTGTCCTCGAGGGCCTCGACCAGTTCAATCAGCGCGAGCGAGTCTGCCCCCAAGTCGGCGAAGGTGACGTCCTCGGGAATATCGTCGGGGCTCTTTTCGAGGATCTCGGCCAGCTGGTCGCGAACCAGTTCTTCGATCGCGGCTCGGTCCAACGGTGCCTGAGTGTCAGCGCTCATGACGCCTCCTTGTGAATGTGGTCCAAGATTAGTGAGTCCGCAGGAGGAAGCGGCCGGTTAAGCGGCTTGATCAGGCCGGATCGTGGCTGCCAGCTTCTCCACGATTCCGTTCGCGTCCGCCTCGGCGGCCACCCGCAGCGCGTTCATGATGGCCGTCGCGTTGGACGAGCCGTGCGAGATCACACAGATCCCCTTCACGCCGAGGAGCATCGCGCCGCCGTGGGTATCGGGAGAGAGTTGGCTCGCCACGGGTAAGAGGTACTCGAGTAAGACGTCGCCAGCTCGCTTGGTCTCCTCGTTAGTGCCGATCGCACCGATCACCACGGAAAACACGTAGCTCAGTGCGCCTTCGAGCGTCTTGAGGGCGACGTTGCCGGTAAAGCCGTCGGTGACGATGACGTCCACGGGAGAGGGAATAAAGCTGCGCCCTTCGACGTTGCCCGCGAAATGCAGACCGGGTGTCACGCTCAAGAGCTCATGGGTGGCCTTCACGAGCGGGGTGCCCTTAGTGGGCTCTTCGCCGATCGAGAGCAGACCCACGCTCGGCGAGTCGATGCCGTAGCGCGTCGTCACGTACGTTGACGCCATCTGGGCGAACTGAACCAGCATCTCGGGCGTGCACTCGGCGTTCGCTCCGGCGTCGACCAACACGACGGGCGGACGATCGGGATTGGGAATCGGCGTGACGATGCAGGGTCGATGCACTCCGGGCAGGCGCCCCATGCGCAACAACGCCGAGGCCATCGTGGCCCCGGTGTTGCCAGCCGACACCATTCCCGAGGCCTTGCCGTCACGGACCAGTTCGGCGCAGCGCACCAGTGACGAGTCCTTCTTCTTTCGCACACTCGCGCCCGGATCGTCGTCCATCGCGATCACTTCGCTCACGGCCAGGACGTCGAGACCCAAAGGGTCGCCCATGAGTTCGGGGACGCCGACGAGGGTGACCGACAGGCCGAGCTCGTCGACCGCGCGTCGCGCGCCAGCGATGATCTCGCCGGGCGCGAAGTCGCCACCCATCGCGTCTACAGCGATGGGAAGCGTCAAATCAGTTGACCTCTACGGCCGTACGACCCTTGTACCAGCCGCAGTTGGGGCACACCACGTGGGGCAGCTTCGAGGTGGCGCACTGGGGACACACGCTGCGCGCGGGACGCGCCAGGGTCCAGTTGGACGCGCGACGGCTGCGGGTCTTGGCTTTGCTGGTCTTGCGCTTGGGTACGGCCATCGATCTTCTCTTTCACCAGAAACGGGCGTACCCGTCGCTCCGAGGATCACTCGGACTCGGGGTCCGCAAATTGGAGCCCGTCCAGTGTAGCCCACCGAGGATCCTTTGGCGCCTGGCAGTCACAGGTCGCCTCATTGCGATCGATCCCACAGTGCGGGCACAGTCCCGCGCAGTCGGGCCGACACAGTGGGGCGAGCGGTAGGTCCAAAAAGATCGCGTCGTGCACGAGGGGGGCCAGGTCGATGAAGTTGTTCTCGATCGGATAGCTGAGTTCGTCGCTCTGGTCGGGGTGCTCGACGAAGCGCTCGTTCACGCTCACGTCGCTCAGGCCCAGAACCGGGGCCGAGCAGCGTCGACACACCCCGTGCCAGGGGGCACGCACCCGGCCGCGGGCCCGGATTCCGCCGCTGAAACTCTCCAGGCGCAGCGTCACGTGAACCGACGCTTCGCCAAAGACGTCCGTCTCGGCCGGACCGCGCGGGTCGAACTCATGTGCCTCGTCAAAGGGGGCG
>JBEKYI010000099.1:0-3879 GCA_049511155.1 Acidimicrobiales bacterium | reverse complement strand
GAGAAGGCACCTTCGACGCGACTGAGCACGACGCCGAGCGCCTTATCCAGAGAGAGACCGGAATCGACTTCGCGAGCCAGCAGCTCCGCCACCAGATCTGAGTCGGACAACATCGAGGTGTACTCAATGCCCGCAGCGTTCGCTAAGTCGGTCGTGTTGGTCAGATTGCCGTTGTGGCCGAGCGCGAAACCCGAGAGTCCCGCCGACCTATAGACGGGCTGCGCCGCGGTCCAGTTCGCCGAGCCCGACGTGGAGTAACGCGTGTGACCGATCACCAATGAACCGCCGAGCGCGCGAAGTGTCGACTCGGCAAAGACGTGACTCACCAGACCGTTATCTTTGACGACGGTTATCTGCTCATTTTGAAACGTGGCCATGCCGGCCGACTCTTGACCACGGTGTTGCAGCGCGTAGAGCGCGTCGTAACAGAGTGGGGCTACCGCCCGCCCGGGCGCCACGATCCCGACGACGCCGCAGGCTTCTTTCATAGCGCTTTCACACTACGGGCTCTCGTAGGGGCGAACACCGCCTAAGTCTGGCACAGCCTTCCGGGCCAGGTGGTTGAGTTGAGTAACCTACACCGATGATTGATCTCCATACGCACTCGACGTTCTCCGACGGATCGGACACGCCCGAGGAGTTGGCGGCCAAGGCGCACGCTCGGGGAATCCACGCCATCTCCCTGACCGATCACGACACCACCCTGAGCTACGACGAGATGGCCTCGGCCACCGCGTTCTACGGCATCGAACTGATACCCGGCGTGGAGGTCTCGCTGCGCGATAACGAGTTCCCGATGGAGCGCAACGGGAAAAAGATCCCCCGCAACGTCCACGTATTGGCGTACTTTTTGCCGCTGCAGGCCGAGCACCCTCTCCAACAGCAGCTGGCCGAACTGCGCCACGACCGTGACGTTCGCAACGTAGAACTCGTGGCCCTCCTCCAACAAAAGGGATTTACCCGACTCACCCTGGAGTACTTGACCGGCATTTCGGGCAACGTGCACTCCATCGGGCGGCCGCACTTCGCGCGAGCGATGTTCGAGCTGCACCCCGAGATCGTCGGTGAACGAACCGACGAGCGCTGGAATCAACTCTTCATCGAGTGGCTCGGCAGTTCTGGCTACGCCTACATTCCCAAATCCAGCATGCCGATCGAGCAGTTCGTCGACGCCGCCAAGGACTCCGGCACGGTCTTCTCTATTGCCCATCCGCTGGTGAACTACCTCCAAGACCCTTCCATGAGCACCATTGAGTCGACGATGCCCCGCGTGATGGCCTCGCTACGCGAGCGAGGTTTTGTCGGCATCGAGGCCTACTACGGAGGAACGAACGCCGCGATGCGCGCGCTCATGGTGAAACTCACCAGGGACGCAGGCATGATCCCCACCGGGGGATCCGACTACCACGGCCACTACAAAGAGGACGTCAGCTTGGGGATAGGACGTGAGGGTGATCTCAAGGTGCCCGACGAGATTGTGGCTGAGTTAAAAAGCGCGCGTTAGATCGCCGCGGCCAGCGCGTCCTCGAGCGCGCCATGGCGTCGCTCGGCAATCTCTTTGACGCGAAGGTCGATCGCTGATCCGATGACCAGCCGGTCGCCGGTGGCAAAGCCGAGTTCCAGCAGAGGAACACCCGCGTCGTGGGCCCTCGCCCTCAACGCCTCAACGTCACTCGTCGCTACCACGAATCGGCCCGGGAACTCGCTGAAGAGCTCGGCGTGGCTTTCGAGTTCTATGACGCTCGCGCCCACGTCGGAAACGGCTGCCATCTCGGCCAGCGCAGCGGCGAGCCCACCGCCACTGACGTCGTGCACGGCGGTAACGTCGCTCTCTTGTCCCGCGCACACCGAAGCGACTTCACTCGTCACAAAGGCGATAGTTGCACGGAGCGTTTCTACATCGACTCTCGAGATCTCGCCCCCGCGACGTCCGCGTCGCGTGGCCCAGCGAGATCCGCCCAAGGGAAAGTGGCGATCCTCAGAGGCGTGCCGCGCTCCGAGCAGGACCAACGTGTCACCCTCACCCCAGTTCCATCCTGGAGGTGCCGCCACCAGATGGTCGACCACGCCTAAGAGCCCCAGCACGGGCGTGGGATCGATGTCCATCCCGCCGCTCTCGTTGTAGAGAGAGACATTGCCGCCAATCACCGGGAGGCCGAGCTCGTCGCACGCTTCGGCCATGCCGTCGATGGACTCGGAGAGCTGCCACATGACCTCGGGGTGTTCGGGGTTGCCAAAGTTGAGGCAGTTCACGACAGCCTTCGCGGTGGCGCCCACACTGGCCAAGTTGGCCACGCCCTCGTACAACGTCAGCGCGGTCCCGACCCGTGGGTCCAGCGCGCACCATCGAGGATTCGAGTCAGTAGAGATGGCGATGCCGCGCGTGGACGTTGGTAGCCCCGGACCGGCGAGGCGAAGGAGAGCCGCGTCACGGCCCGGTCCCACGACGGTGTTCAAGAAGAGCTGCGAGTCGTACTGCCGATAGACCCAGGCCGGGTCCACCAAGAGGGCGAGCAGATCGTCATTGGGAGAACCGATCGGCTCGTCGCTCGGATCGTCCTCGCGCACCTCGTCCCAGTTCGCGGGTCGTCGCCGTGGCCGGTCATAGAGCGGCGCCTCGTCGGCCAGCGCTTTGGCCGGGACTTCGGCTAACACTTCACCATCGAAGCCGTCGCGCACGCGCAACATCCCCACCAGATCACCGTTCGCCTGGAGCGTCGCCTCAACCACTCGTCCCACCACGCTGGCGCGAATCTCCCACTTCGCACAGAGCGCCTGGACTGACTCAAGGTTCTCCGGGGTGATGATGGCGACCATTCGTTCTTGGCTCTCGGAGGTCATGATCTCGTAGGGCACCATGCCGGGCTCCCTAAGGGGCACCGCAGTTACATCGACGTCCATCCCTACGCCACCGCGCGCGGCGGTTTCGCTCGTGCCACAGATCAAGCCCGCTCCGCCCAAGTCCTGGATCCCCACCACCAGTCCCGCGTCAAGGAGTTCCAGGCACGCTTCGATGAGCCGTTTCTCTTCGTAAGGGTCACCGACCTGCACGCTCGGACGCTTGGCGTCGTCACTCGAGGACGCGTCGTCGTCACCGGAGAATCCCGCTGAGGCCAGCACCGACACGCCCCCGATGCCGTCACGACCAGTGCGCGAGCCGAGCAGCACGGCGAGATTCCCCACGCCCGACGCGACGCCGAGGACGAGTCGTTCTTTAGGGAGTGCGCCGACGCAGAGCACGTTCACTAAAGGGTTGGCTCGGTAGCAGTCATCGAAGGTCAACTCACCGCCAATGGTCGGCACGCCGACGGAGTTGCCGTAACCGGAGATGCCCGAGACCACGCCTTCGACCAACCAACGCTGGCGCGCGTCACTGAGTTCTCCAAAGAAGAGTGGGTCCATCACCGCGAGCGGCCGGGCGCCCATAGTGAAGACGTCGCGCAAAATGCCACCGACCCCCGTCGCCGCCCCTTGATAGGGCTCGATCGCCGAGGGGTGATTGTGGCTTTCGATGCGAATAGCCACGGCAATGCCGTCGCCCGCGTCAATGACCCCCGCGTTCTCACCCGGTCCGACCAGGACATGTGGGCCAGAAGTGGGCAAACGGCGCAGGTGAAGCCGTGAGGACTTGTACGAACAGTGCTCCGACCACATCACGCCAAAGAGCGCGAGCTCGAGGTGATTGGGTTCGCGTCCGAGGACATCGTTTATGTCCTCAAACTCGTCGTCGCTCAACCCAAGGGCTCGATGAAGGCTCTGGGGAGGGCTCGCCACAACTACAAACTACTGGGCGAGCGTGCGGCGAAGAACCCTCACGCCGCGACGTAGGAGGCGGCGAAACTCGTTAACAGCACGCGTCCATCGGCACTACCGAGCAAG
>JBEKYI010000098.1:0-3920 GCA_049511155.1 Acidimicrobiales bacterium | reverse complement strand
CTGCGTCTCGACTATTCGAGTTCGCTGAGAAGTGCTTTCAGCGTGGCGTCCACCACATCGGGCGCCTCGCTCGAACCCACGGCAGTGTCAGGATCCTTTAACCCATTGCCGGTGAGAACACAAACGACCGTCGAACCTTCGGGGACGCCGTACTTTAAGAGTCCCGCCACCGACGCCGCCGACGCGGGCTCACAGAACACCGATTCGTGGCGCGCCACGTAGTGGTACGCCTCGATGATCTCCTCGTCGCTCACCGCGCGAATGTCACCCAAGGACTCGTGGATGACCTCGAGTGCGGGTACCCAACTCGCCGGGTTACCGATGCGAATGGCGGTAGCGATGGTCTCGGGGTTGGCCACCGGATGGCCGAGCACGATCGGTGCCGCGCCAGCCGCCTGAAACCCCCACATCTTGGGCAGCGTGGCGCAGCGTTGGGCAAAGTGATACTGCGTGAAGCCGCGCCAGTACGCGGTGATGTTGCCGGCGTTACCCACGGGAATCGACAGGATGTCCGGCGCGTCACCGAGGACGTCGACGATCTCGAACGCGCCAGTCTTTTGGCCTTCAATGCGGTCGGGATTGATCGAGTTCACAATCGTCATGGGCAGGTACTGAGTGAGCTCTCGGGCCAAGTTGAGAGCCTGGTCAAAGTTGCCGCGGATCTGGATGACCTTGGCCCCGTAGACCATGGCCTGGGCCAACTTGCCTACCGCAATTTTGCCATCGGGCACGAGCACCACGCACTCCATGCCGGCCTTGGCGGCGTACGCCGCGGCCGACGCCGAGGTGTTACCTGTAGAGCCGCAGATCACCTTCGTCGCCCCGTTGGACTTCGCCTTGGTGATCGCCATGGTCATACCGCGATCCTTGAACGATCCGGACGGATTCAGCCCCTCGTACTTGAGCCACACGTCCGCCTGAAGGCGCTCCGAGAGACTGTCGGCGTGCAAGAGGGGTGTATGGCCCTCCTGCAAGGTCACGATGTCCGACACGCCATCGAGGTCCAGCCACTCGGCGTACTCAACGAGTAGCCCGCCCCATGGGTTCATGCGACCTCTTCGTCGATCACGCGGATGCACGCGCCCACGGACTCCACGGAACTCAACGCGCTCAGCTCGGCCAACGTTGCCTCGACATCGGCACTCAGTGCCTCGTGGGTTAGGAATGCCAGCCGAGCCTCGTTGTTGAAACCGGACTGATCCATCGACTGAATGGACACCTGATGACGACCAAATACGCTGGCGACTTCGGCCAGCACACCCGGTCGGTCCCACACGTCGACACTGAGGTAGAAACGGCTCGACAGCTCACCGGCGGGCACGTAGTGCAAGGAGTGGTCGCCGCTGAAGGGTACGTCGTGGCGATCGCTTACGCGATTTCGAGCGGCGTCAAGGAGATCGCCGAGCACCGCGGTGGCGGTTGGTTCGCCGCCCGCACCCTGGCCGAGCCACATCAAAGGTCCACTTTTGACACCGTTGACAAAGACGGCGTTCATCGCACCGTTTACGGAAGCCAACGGGTGCGCGACCGGAACCATCGCGGGATGAACTCGCCGCGAGATCCCCGAGTCCCCCACTCGCTCGGCGACGCCGATCAACTTGATGACGTAACCCATGCGCTTAGCCACTTCGACGTCCACACTGCGCACGCCCGTGATCCCCTCGCGCGAGATCTCATCGCCACCGAGTCGCGTGCCAAAGGCCAGTGTCGAGAGGATCTGCACCTTGGCGGCGGCGTCGAAGCCCTCGACGTCGGCCGAGGGATCGGCCTGCTCGGCGTATCCCAGAACCTGGGCTTCGTGGAGGGCGTCTGCGTAGTCACTCCCCTCGTTCATCATCTTGGTCAGAATGAAGTTGGTCGTTCCGTTCACGATTCCCATTACGCGAGTGATGCGCTCGCCGGCTAATGACGTGCGCAACGCGCGAAGAATCGGGATCGCCCCGCCCACCGCCCCTTCATAAAAGAGGTCGGCGTGGTTCTCGTGAGCGAGTTGGGCCAACTGAGGGCCCGATTGGGCGATAAGGGCCTTATTGCCCGTGACGACCGACACGCCGCGCTTGAGGGCGCTCTCGATGTAGGTCTTCATCGGCTCGATGCCACCCGCCACTTCGACCAGGATGTCCAAGTCACTGTCGATTAGGGACTCCACGTCGTCGGTGAGCAGATCCTTGGGGATTCCGGGACGGGACTTCGAAAGGTCCCGCACCGCCACGCCGACCAGTTCCACGTCGGCGGTCGCAGCGTCGGTCAAGGCCTCACGGCGCGACGGGTCGCTCAGAAGTTGGGCTAGCGAGGTTCCCACGAAACCACCGCCGATCACGCCGACCCGTACGACACCATCCTTCATGAAATAAGGCTAACTCAGGGTCGGCGAGAGGCCGACTTCGAGACGCGCGAGATCCTCGAAGGTCTCGCGGCGAAGTACCTCACGGGGGGCACCGTTATGTACGAACACCACCGCCGGCCGAGGGACGCGGTTGTAGTTCGACGCCATCGAGTAGCCATAGGCGCCCGTCACCGGCGTGGCCACCAGACTGTCGACCCCCGTGGACGCGGGCAGGAAGGCCTCATCGACCAGCACATCGCCGCTCTCGCAGTGTTTGCCCACCAAGCGCACGACCTGAGGTCTCTCGGCGAGCGGATGATCCAGGTCGAAGGCCTCATAGCCCGAGCCGTAGAGCACGGGTCGTGGGTTGTCACTCATGCCACCATCGACAGCCATGTAGGTGCGGTGTGTCACAGGCTTGACTACACCCACGCGATAGATCGTGAGTGCAGCCTGGGCAACGATCGAGCGACCGGGTTCGGCGAGGATGCGCACGTCGGGTCGAAGGCCGGCTTCTCGGGCGGCGTCGCGAATGGCGCGACCCCACTCCGTGATGGATGGCGCGGCTTCACCGGTCACGTAGGCCACGCCCAGACCGCCACCCACGCAGAGCTCGTCAAAGTTGTCGTCCCTGGTGAAGTCGACCAGGGTACCGATGGACTCCTTGAATCCCTCTACTTCAAAGATCTGCGAGCCGATGTGGGCGTGTACACCGTGCAGGGTGAGGCCGTCGATGCTTCGCAACTGCTCGATTGCCCGGCGCGCCTCTCCGGTGGCCAGCGAGAATCCGAACTTCGTGTCTTCCTGACCGGTTCGGACGTACTCGTGAGTGTGCGCTTCGACGCCCGGGGTCACGCGCACCAAGGCGTTGATCGGTGAGTCGGCCGAGACAACTCTCCTCAGGTGCTCGATTTCTGGAAAATTGTCGACGACGATCCGGTGCACCCCAACCGCCACGGCGCGCGCTATCTCCTCAGGGGACTTGTTGTTGCCGTGCACGATGATCCGATTCGCGGGAACACGCGCGCGCAAGACGATGTCGAGTTCACCGCCCGTGGCCACGTCCACACACAGTCCCTCGTCGGCGGCGAGTTGGGCCATCGCGCCACAGAGAAACGACTTTGACGCAAACGCCACGCCGTCGTCGAAGGCGCGCACGGCTTCGCGACACCGTTCGCGAAGGGTCACTTCGTCGTAGACGAACAGTGGCGTGCCAAAAGTCGTCGCCAGGGCGCGCAGATCGACGTCACCCACGCTCACTCCGTCTTCGCGGAGCTGTGTCGTGACGGGAAAGAGAGAAGCCGGTATCGGCTCGACGCCCATGGGTCAACACTACGAGTTGGGCATTACTGGGCACCTCTACGAACGCAGCGTCGTCACTCGGTCACCAAAAGGTGGCCAGGTAGACTCGCCACGCGCCCCCGTAGCTCAGCGGATAGAGCATTGGCCTCCGAAGCCATGTGCGCAGGTTCGACTCCTGTCGGGGGCACTAGGACTTATCCCGTTCTGGTGCTACGAATTTTCGTGTTCTCTATTGTCTGCCCTTGCTGCGGCCACTTCTGGCCATACCCCTCGAGTCGTCGCGGTTGCCCGT
>JBEKYI010000097.1:0-4026 GCA_049511155.1 Acidimicrobiales bacterium | reverse complement strand
CGACCTCGAGCCTCGTGTCACAGCGCGTCTCGTCACTGAACCGTTCGGCTACGTCCGTCGGGGCGTATCTCGGAATCACGACTCGCCTTGGCTGGCGGTGAGGGCGATGTCGCTACGACGAATGCTTCCTGGAACGGTTATGAGACCAGCTGCTGAGTAGGCCCGCTCACGGGCCTCTGTGAGGGTGTCGCCGCGACCCGTGACCGCGAGCACTCGCCCGCCGTTCGTGACGAAGCGACCCTGGTCGTCACGCTTGGTGCCCGCATGAAAGACGATCACCTTGTCCATCGGCGTGGCGAGTTGGCCGTCGGCGCCTAGTCCCTCGATCACGTCGCCGGTGCGCGGAGCCTGGGGATATCCCTCGCTCGCCAACACCACCGACACACTCGCTCCCACAGCACTCGCGCTCGCGCCCGCTAGCTGACCCGCGCCGGTGCGCGCGAGCAGGTCGTAGAGCCGCTCGCCATAGAGCGGGGCCAAGACCTCGGTCTCGGGATCCCCAAAGCGCACGTTGTACTCGAGCAACTTGGGTCCCGACGCGGTCAACATCAGTCCGGCGTACAGGACGCCGCGAAAATCGATGCTGCGAAGGGATAGTTCCTTGAGCGTCGGGGTGATGATGGTGCGCATCACATCGTCCACTTGTGAGTCACTGAGCGTGGACATCGGCGCGTAGGAGCCCATCCCGCCCGTGTTCGCACCGGTGTCCTGGTCGCCCACGCGCTTGTAGTCCTGTGCGCTCGCCAGCGCCACCACGTCTGTGCCGTCACAGAGCACGTGGAGCGAACACTCCTCGCCCACCAGTCCTTCTTCGAGCACGATCGTGCGTCCGGCCACGCCGAAGGACTTGCCCGACAACTTGTCGGCGATGTCGTTCTTCGCTTCATCAAGGTCGCTCGTGACCAGCACGCCTTTGCCTGCGGCCAGACCGTCGGTCTTGATGACGTAGGGAGGAGTCATCGTCTCGAGGAAACCGGTGGCCGCGGCCTCATCGCTGAAGATTCCATAGCCGGCCGTCGGCACCCCAGCCACGGTGAGGAACTCCTTCATGAAGGACTTGGAACCCTCGAGCTGGGCGCCCGCCTCGCCGGGTCCAACGACCGTCTTACCTTGCTTGCGTAGCCGATCGGCGAGTCCTTCGACGAGGGGAGCTTCGGGTCCGATCACGAAGAGGTCGGCGTCCAGCTCCGTGGCGGCCGTCGCGACACAAGTAAGGCCATGGGCGGCGATGCCATCGTTGCCCGGCGTGACGGTTACCTCAGCGGACTGGGCCAGCGCGTGAGCGAGCGCGTGCTCTCTCGCTCCCGATCCCACCACAACACAGCGTGTCACGAGGTCCGCACGAACTGTTCGCGTTCCGGGCCCACGCCCACGACCGAGATCGGCGCACCGATGTGCTCTTCGAGAAAGCGCACGTAGGCAATCGCGAGCGACGGCATCTGATCGACGTGGGTCGCCGAGGTGAGTTCGCTCTTCCATCCGGGCAGCGTCTCGTAGATCGGCGTCACCTCGTGCAGAACCGACTGGTGAAAGGGCATGTGGTTATAGCGCACGCCGTCGTGCTCGTAGGCCACGCACACTTTGATCTCATCGAACTCATCCAGGACGTCGAGCTTGGTAAGCGCGATCTCGGTCAGTGAGTTGAGGCGAACGGCCTGGCGCGCCATGACGACGTCGAACCAGCCCACACGACGACGCCGGCCCGTGTTGGTGCCGAACTCGTGACCGCGCGCGACGAGGTACTCGCCCGTGTCTCCTTCGACCTCGGTCGGGAAGGGTCCCGCGCCCACGCGCGTCACGTACGCCTTGGCGATCCCCACCACCGAGGTGATGTCGCGCGGGCCGAGTCCCGAGCCCACGCACGCCCCGCCCGCGACGGGGTTCGACGAGGTGACAAAGGGGTACGTGCCGTGGTCGAGATCGAGGAACGTGGCCTGAGCGCCCTCGAGCAGGATGCGCTTGTCGTTGTCGAGGGCGTCGTGAACCAGGCCGACGGTATCGGCGATCATGGGGGCGATGCGCGGGGCCAGCTCGTCGAGGTAACGCTCGGCGATGTCCTTGGCGCTGATCGCGGGACGGTTGTAGATCTTGGTCAAGATCAGGTTCTTCTCGTGCAGGACGACGTCGAGCTTCTCGCGAAAGATCTTGGGGTCCAAGAGGTCCTGAACGCGAAGCCCCACCCGCGCGGATTTGTCGGCGTAGGCCGGACCGATGCCTCGCTTGGTCGTACCGAGCGCGTTGCGACCGAGGAATCGCTCGGTGAGTCGATCCAACTCTTGGTGGTAGGGCATGATCAAGTGCGCGTTGCCCGAGACGACGAGTCGCGAGACGTCCACGCCACGTTCGCTCAAGGTGTCGAGTTCGCCCAGCAGCACCGCGGGATCGACGACGACCCCGTTGCCGATGACCGGCGTCACGCCCTCGTAGAGGATGCCCGAGGGCACGAGCTGGAGTGCGAAGACCTGCCCGTCCACCACGATGCGGTGCCCGGCGTTGTGTCCACCCTGATAGCGCACGACAAAATCCATGTCGCGGGCTAAGAGGTCGGTGAGTTTTCCCTTGCCTTCGTCACCCCACTGGGTTCCGACCACGACGGTTGCGGGCACTTGACTCCCTCGAGACGGCCTCGTTGCAACGAAAGCCTACCGGACGCGAATGTGCCCTTTCGCTAGTGGAAGGTGAGGACTCCATCGGTCACGTCGACCTTGATCGTGTCGCCCTCCTTGTAGTCACCCCGAAGGACGGCGAGGGCGATGGGGTCTTCGAGACGGCGCTGGATCACGCGCTTTAAGGGACGTGCGCCGTAGGCCGGATCGAAGCCCTCCGCGGCTAGCGCGTGGGTAGCGGCACTGGTGAGGTCAAGGCTGAGGCGACGCTGGGCCAAGCGTTGGCGCAGTCGGCCGAGTTGGATCTCGACGATGACTGCGAGGTCGTCCTCGTTGAGGGAGCGGAATCGAATGATGTCGTCGATGCGGTTGATGAACTCGGGCCGAAAGAACTCGAGGGGGTCGCCGGGCAGGTTGCTCGTCATGATGAAGACCACGTTGGTGAAGTCCACGGTTCGACCCTGACCGTCGGTGAGACGCCCGTCGTCGAGGACCTGGAGGAGCAAGTTGTAGACGTCGGGGTGGGCCTTTTCGATCTCGTCGAGCAGCACCACCGCGTAGGGACGCCGGCGGATCGCCTCGGTGAGCTGTCCGCCTTCTTCGTAGCCCACGTATCCGGGAGGAGCGCCGATGAGACGCGAGACGGCAAACTTCTCCATGTACTCGCTCATGTCGAGACGCACCATGGCGTGCTCGTCGTCGAAGAGGAACTCCGCCAGGGCGCGCGCGAGCTCGGTTTTGCCCACTCCGGTAGGACCGAGGAAGAGGAACGACCCGATGGGTCGGTTGGGATCCGAGAGACCCGAGCGCGATCGGCGGATCGCGTTGGACACCGCCGTGACAGCTTCGTCTTGACCCACGACGCGCGAGTGCAGGAGGTCCTCCATGCGCAGCAACTTGTCGACCTCGCCCTCGAGGAGTTTGGACACCGGGATGCCGGTCCAGCGACTGATGACTTCAGCGATGTCTTCGGCGTCGACTTCTTCTTTGAGGAAGGCGCCGTTGGCCTGGAGTTCCTCGAGTTCGCGGGTCGCAGTCTCGATGGTGCGCTCAAGTTCGGGCAAGGTGCCATAGCGCAGCGCCGCCGCCCCGGCGAGGTCGCCCTGGCGTTCGAGGCGTTCGGCCTCGGCGCGACGGTCCTCGTACTCCTGCTTGGCGCTTTGAATCTTGGAGATGGCCTGCTTTTCGGCCTGCCAGGTCGCCGCTAGTTCGTCGGACTCTTCCTTTAAGTCGGCGTACTCCGCCTCGAGGGCCTCCTTGCGTTCGCGCGAGGCCGCATCGGTCTCGTTCTCCAGGGCCATGCGCTCGATGTCGAGCTGACGCAGGCGCCGGATCACGACGTCGAGCTCGGTGGGCATGGAGTCGATCTCGATGCGCAACTTTGAGGCGGCCTCGTCCATGAGGTCGATGGCCTTGTCGG
>JBEKYI010000096.1:0-4095 GCA_049511155.1 Acidimicrobiales bacterium | reverse complement strand
CATCGGCCGCGCTCATCGCCACCTCATTTGGCCCGAGCGCGACGACGAGTCGCGACACGTGCTCAGCTCGGATCCACGGCATGTCGCACGCCGTGACCACCACAACCTCCTCGGAGGATGCTCGCAGGGCGGAGATAATTCCGCCCAAGGGTCCTTCGTGCGGGGACTCGTCCGCGACGTATCGAAGCCCGAGAGCGGACAGTGATTCGGAGTCTCCGCCCACCGCGTACACGTCCCTGGCGCCAGCCTCGAACATCGAGTTGGCCACGCGAAGGGACATAGGAATCTCCTTCACTGGAACGAGGGCCTTGTCGCGTCCCATTCGTCGACTGCGACCACCGGTCAGGACGGCCCCCACAAACCCCCGCAGCTCTTGTGTCTCTCGCCCCTTCATGGACCAGAGACTACGACGCCACTCACGACGACAAATCACGAGCGCGACGCGCTACACAACACGACCAGTGAATCGAGGATCTCAATGACCGACGTCGCCACGTGGCTACAAGAGTTTGCCCGCGCCGCTGGTGGCGACACTCTCGATGAGGCGCAGCGCGAAACGATCCTGGCGCTCGCCGGTGTGGCTGCGCACTCTTCAGAGAGGACAGCGGCGCCGTTGACCTGTTGGGTCGCCGCTCGGGTGGGCATCAGCCCGGCCAAGGCCCTCGAGATTGCCCGCTCACTCGCCGAGAGCTTCGCCGAGACTGATCAAGGACCAGAGGGATGAACACCCAGCTGTGTCCCCACCCCGGAAACTCTTGCTCACTCACGCGTGGAGATCTGCCGTGAGCCGAATTGCGCCCGAGCGAGAGGTCGTTCGAGTAACCGTCGGTCAATCCCCTCGTCCTAGTCGCGACACCGTCGCGGGAGAGGAGCCGCTCGAGATACGAGTCAATGGTCGATCGTTGGCGGTCACGATGAGAACCCCGGGGTCGGACTTTGACCTGGCCGCCGGATTCCTCGTGAGTGAGGGGGTGGTTTGCGCCACCAAGGACATTGTCACCATGCGTTACTGCTCCGGCTCGGGATCGCCGGTCAACGAATACAACGTGGTCGACGTGACTCTGGCCGGCGATGTCGCGCCGCCCAGCGAAGCCGTCGCGCGAGCGTTCTTCACCTCCAGTTCCTGCGGACTCTGCGGAAAGGCGTCAATCGACGCCGTGCGAACTCGATCGTCCTTCGATATTCACGAAGATCCGTTGCGGGTGAAGCCGTCAGTTCTCGCGGATCTCCCGGCACGCTTGCGCGCGGCGCAGGACGTGTTCGACAAGACCGGAGGGCTTCACGCGGCGGCACTATTTGATGCGCAGAGCGGTGACTTACTGGTCGTGCGCGAGGACGTGGGCCGCCACAACGCAGTGGACAAGGTAGTGGGATGGGCTTTTCGGGAGGCTCGCCTTCCGCTCCGCGGGGCGATTCTGATGGTCTCGGGTCGCGCATCATTCGAGTTAGTCCAAAAGGCGTATATGTCGGGCGTCCCCGTGCTGTGCGCGGTGTCCGCACCCTCGTCTCTCGCGATTGACCTTGCCAAAGAGGCGGGCATGACACTCGTGGGGTTTCTACGCGACCCCTCGATGGTCGTGTACGCCGGACCCGAGCGACTTTGTTAGACACACGCCGCGTCGTCACGGGCCGGGGTCACCACCACCGCGTCGAGGAGGCCTATGGCCAAGCCGAGTGACGTGACCACGGACAGCCAAGATCGCGCGACCAATCGAGGTGTCACGACTGCGCTCATCGTGAACTGTGTCGAGGTCGCAGGACTCGGAATCGCCGCGTGGATAACAAAATCGACGAGTCTGCGAGCGCAGACCGCGGTGAACGTAGCCGAGGTGGCCGTCGTCGTGTTTCTGCTGGTGGGCGTTCGCAGCAGCGCTCGGGGACCCGATGAGCGCCACCCCCTGGGCCACGGACGAGAACGATTCTTCTGGTCACTCTTTGCGGCCCTCGGACTCTTCTTGGGCGGCGGCGGCCTGGCGCTCGACGAAGCCGTCCACGCCGCGCTGCACCCCGAGCCCCTACACTCCTTTGCCCTCGCGTACGCGGTGCTCGGCGCAACGACCGTGCTCGATCTGTACGCGTTGGTGATCGGTCTTCGCCCGCTTCGTCGACAGGCGCTCAAACGCCACCTCTCGTCTCGGGCCTACCTACGACGAAGCACGGATCCGGCGCTGGTGACCGTCGTGATCGCGGGATCGTGCGCCGTGGTGGGCGCGTGTCTCGCCGCGGGCGGATTGGCAGCCAGCCAGGCGCTGGGAAGTGCGACTCCCGACACCATCGCGTGTGCGCTCATCGGCATCTTGCTCTTTACGGCGTCCGTGTTTCTCGTTGATATCAACCGAGACCTCATTGGCGGACGTGGGGTGGCTCAGAGCACCTTGACCGAGATGCGCTCGATTGTCGCATCGGAGCCGGGAGTCGCTGATGTTCCCGACATATTTGCCATCGTCGTCGGATCCGACAGCTTGGTCGTGGATGGCGAAATCGTCTTTTCTTCCGACACTGACCTCTCCATCGCAGAGCAGTCGATCATTCGGGCCACCGACGACCTACGAAAACGATGGCCCACGATCGACTACGTCTACTTAACACCGGTGACGGCGGACGATCCGCGACCGACGAGGCGCTCGTCTCTGCGTCCCACCAACGAATCCGCATCCCAGGGTTGACGGTGAATCTGCTCGCTGCCACCCAGCTTCACGCCGAGGTACTCCCGGCGCGGGCTCAAATGGCGACCACCCTGGGGTTCCACATCATCCTTGCGTGTTTTGGGATCGCACTGCCCACCTTCGTGTTGCTGGCCGAGTACGTCGGGCTGCGCCGGCACAACGAGACGGCCATGCGACTGGCCCGGCGATGGTCTCAGGTGATGGGCGTGCTCATTGCCGTGGGCGCGGTGACCGGAACGGTGCTCTCCTTTGAGATGGGGTTGCTGTGGCCCGGGCTCATGCGACGCTACGGCGCTGTCCTCGGATTTCCCTTCGCCTTAGAAGGAGTCTTCTTTTTTCTCGAAGCGATTTTCGCTGCGATCTATCTGTTCGGATGGCGTCGCCTCTCGGGTTGGAGGCACTTTTGGAGCGGCGTTCCCATCGCCGTCAGTGGAATCTTCGGAGCGATGTCCGTCGTGGCCGTCAATGCCTGGATGAACCAACCCGGGGGATTCGTGCAGAAGAACGGGCGCATCGTTTCCATTGATCCGTGGCAGGTCCTCTTCAATCACGCGTCGAGCTACGAGATGCCGCACATGATCTTCGCCGCGTACATGGTCGCGGGATTCTTCGTGGCTGGCGTCTACGCCGTGGGCATCCTGCGTGGTCGACGCGATCGATACCACTACACCGGCTTTTCGCTTGGATTCGTTCCGGCGGCCATCGTGACACCAATTCAGATCTTCGTCGGTGACACGGCCGCTCGAGCGATCGCCCACGATCAGCCGGTCAAGTTTGCGGCCATGGAGTACGTGGCTCACACCTCGCGAAACGTTCCTGAATGGGTGGCTGGGGCCGACGTGGGAGGCCGTATCTACGGGGGCCTAAAGATTCCGGACTTGGACTCGCTACTCGTGGGCTTTCGACCAAGCACGAAGGTCATTGGCTATGACAGCGTCCCGCCCACCGACCGGCCGCCCGTCATCTGGCTTATTCACCTGTGCTTCGACGCGATGGTCGGCCTCGGCACCTTGCTGCTGGTGATTGGGCTGTGGGCTGGATGGGAGTGGTTGCGCCGTCGGCGCCTCCCGCCCCAGCGACTGTTCTGGCTGGCGAGCGCAGTAAGCGGGGTAGCAGCGATCATTGCCATGGAGTGCGGATGGATCGTTACCGAAGTGGGCCGTCAACCGTGGGTGGTGTATCACCTGCTGACCACGACCAACGCGGCTACGACCAACGGTGGAGTGGTCGTAACGCTCAGCATCATCGTCGTGTTGTACGCACTCCTTGGTGTCACCACCGTGCTCATCGTACGCACGCTGACTCGTCGTTGGCGCGACAACGACCTGGAAGAGGCCGAGGTTCCGTACGGTCCAACGTCACCCTTCAGTGACGACGTCAGCGTGGGTTCGTGATGGCCGCGGCGATTGGCGCCATCTTGTTGGTCGGG
>JBEKYI010000095.1:0-4140 GCA_049511155.1 Acidimicrobiales bacterium | reverse complement strand
GGGGTGGCGAAGGTCTTGTGCAGGTTCATGTGAACGATGTCAAAGCCCATGTCCCCGGGTCGCACGGCACCCAGAATGGCGTTCAGATTCGCGCCGTCGTAGTAGAGCAGTCCACCTACGTCGTGCACGGCAAGGGCAATTTCGATGATCTCTTCTTCAAAGAGTCCCACCGTGTTGGGATTCGTCAACATGATGCCCGCTACGTCGGGTCCGAGGACCGACTTCAGAGCCTCTAGGTCGACGAGACCGCGGTCGTTGGTGGGTACCGTCGTGACTTCGTATCCGCCCAGGGTCACCGAGGCGGGGTTCGTGCCGTGGGCCGAGTCGGGAATGATGACTCGACGGCGCTCTTCGCCGTTGGCTTCGTGGAAGGCGCGCATCAGCAACAGTCCGGTCAACTCCCCCGCCGCGCCCGCTGCTGGTTGCAAGGTGGCGGCGCTCATGCCCGTAATCGCGCAGAGCTTCTCTTCCAGTGTCGACATGATCTCGAGCCAGCCCTGACTGAGCGAGGCGGGAGCGCCGGGGTGCACGCCGTTGAGGCCGGGGTCGCCCGCGATGGCGTCACAGAATTTGGGGTTGTACTTCATCGTGCACGAACCGAGCGGGTACATGCCCAGATCAACCGAGTACTGGCGATGCGAGAGCCGAGTGAAGTGACCCACAAGATCTCGCTCGGAGACCTCGGCTATTCCCACCACCTCGTCGTTGAGGTGCGCGACGGGCACCATCTCATCCAGGCCGAGGGCTGGCACACCCGTGGTTCGTAGCTGATGGGCGGAGCGCCCCGGGACTGACATCTCAAACAACGTAGGCTCGGTCTCGTGACCCATCAAGGGTGCTGAAGCCGCCCGTCCTCCCGCAGCGACCGCGTTCACGCGAGGACCTCCTTCAGGGCACTGACGTAACGGTCGAGTTCGTCTTTGGTACGCCGTTCGGTGACGGTGACGAGCAGCACGTTGTCGTTCTCTCCCTCTACCGAGGGATCGCGACCGTGGCAGAGTTCGCCGACCGCCAAGCCTGCCAAGACTCCGTGATCGGCCATCTGCTCGATTACTTCTTTGCCTGGTCGCGTGAGGTGCAGGGCGAACTCGCGGAAGAACGGCTGATCACTAAGGGCATGAACACCGTCGAGGGCGACGAGCTGATCGTAGAGATAGTGGGCGCCTTGAGCACAACGCGTCGCAATCTCGCGCAGCCCGTACGTTCCCAGCCAGCCCAACTGGACTGCCGCCGTCACGGCCATCAAGGTTTGATTCGTGCAGACATTCGACGTCGCCTTTTCGCGGCGAATATCCTGCTCGCGTGCTCGCAGCGTCGTGACGAAGGCCCGTCGATCGCTGGAGTCGACCGTCTCGCCCACGATGCGACCCGGCAGGCGCCGCACTTGAGCGTCGCTGCAGGCAAACAGTCCGAGGTAAGGCCCGCCAAATGACAACGCGGTGCCGAAGGCCTGGCCCTCGCCCACGAAGACGTCCGCACCCCACTGGCCCGCGGTCTTAAGGACGCCGGCCGCTACAGGGTCGGCTCCCACGATGAAGAGGGCTCCCTCGCGCGTCGCCAAGTCTTTCGCCACCGACAGGTCCTCGAGGACACCCAAGTAGTTGGGGTACGCCGCGACGATGGCCGCCGCGCCCGTCACGTCGACGCTCGACCAGTCCGTCACTCCGTTGCGCAACGGGACCTCGATGATCTCGTGTCCCGTGCCGTGGGCGAAGGTGCGGGCCACTTGGCGCCAGTGGGGATGAACGCCCGAGGAGATCACCATGCGCTGTCGGTCGGTGGCTCCGTGAGCCATGTTGAGCGCCTCGACGAGTGACGTTGCGGCATCGTAGAGCGACGCGTTGGAGATAGGTAGCCCGCTCAAGCGCGCGATCAGCGTCTGATACTCGAAGATGGCCTGAAGCACTCCCTGGGCCACTTCGGGTTGATACGGCGTGTAGGCGGTCACGAACTCCGAACGACCGGCGAGGGCCTTCACCACGGCAGGCACTTCGTGGTCGTACGCTCCCCCACCCGCGTAGCAGGTCAGATTCGTGGCGCGCGCCGGGTTGGCCGCCGTATAGGTCGCAAAGATCGCCGCCACATCAGGCTCGCTCAAGCCAGGCTCAATGTCGAGACCACCCGAGAGGCGAACCGCGGCAGGAATATGAGCGAAAAGTTCGTCGAGTGAGTTCATGCCGAGGAACTCCAGCATCGATTCAACGTCGTCTTTCGTGTGCGGAAGATAGTCGGCCACTACGACGCCTTGTGCACGAAGGGCAGGGCGACCACTTCGGCCTCGATCTCTCGTCCGCGTAGGCGAACCGTGACCGGTTGACCGGGCGCGAGCCCCGGTTCCAACAGACCCATGCCGATTCCGTGCCCGAGCACGGGTGAGAAGTTCCCGGACGAGAGCGTGCCCACGACATCGCCCTCGACGGCCACCTCGCCGCCATCACGCAGCGGCTGGCGGTCGGGTGTCGCTACTCCCGTGAGGAGCCGCGCGACACCACGCTCGCGCTCACGTTCCACCGCCGCGCGACCACGGAAGGTGTCCTTCTTCCAGCCCAAGACCCAACCCAGACCCGCCTCGAGCGTGGTCGAGGAGTCCGTCAGCTCGTGCCCGTAGAGGGGCAGCGCGGCCTCCAAACGAAGCGTGTCGCGCGCGCCGAGGCCCGCTGGGGTGATGTCGGAGGCGATCAGCGACCGAAAAATCCCCTCGGCAACGTCATTGGGGGCTGCGATCTCAAGTCCGGCCTCACCCGTGTAGCCCGTACCCGCCACGCGAACTTCCACCCCGTCGTAGGCGAAGCGCTCGACGCGAAACCGTCCCACTTCGCCAAAGCGCGGATCGACCCTGGCCGCCTTGGCCCGGGCGTTCGGTCCCTGAATGGCGAGCACGCAGCGCTCGGAAGTGACGTCGTGTCCACCCGGCAACGCCGAAGTAACGCCCTCGGTGTTGGACGCGTTGGGCATCACGTCAAACTCGTTGGTCCCAACCCACCACACGATGATGTCGTCGACGACAAATCCGTCGTCGTTCAAGAGGTGCGTGTACTGCGCTCGACCCGGGTCAACTTTGTTGAGGTCGTTGGTGAGGGTCGCCTGAAGGGCTTCGAACATCTCGGGGCCGTCGCAGCGCACGGTTCCCAGGTGACTCACGTCAAAGACGACGGCGTCGTGACGACACGCGAGATGCTCGGCGACGGTACCGGTCGCGTATTGCAGGGGCATCTCCCACCCACCGAAGGGAACGATTTTGGCGCCCAGCTCCACGTGCAGGTCGTACAGATAGGGACGGCGATCCAACGGTGCTCCTTAGGCGGCTCGACCATCCACGATACGCAGATCGTGCGAGCGAAGCAGTTGGTGATAGTCGCGCTGATAGACGACAAGCAACTCGATCTCGGGGTACAGGTCACGGAAGCGACGAATCTTGCGATTCTTCTTGGTCACCAGACGCTGTTCGAGAACGGTGAGTTCGATGAAGAGCCGTTGGGTCGGCAGGTAGAAGTCCGGTCGAAAGCCCCGTATCGGGGTGCCGCACTTGTCCCACTCGAGGGGAAACTCAATCGGCTCGTAACTCCACTCCAACCCGTAGAGGGTGAGGAGTTGGGAAAAGAGGCGCTCGCTCGGGTGGGCGAATGGTTGAAGAACGCTCGGTACCAGGCTCGGGTGGCGACGACGGACGTCGTCGCTCTCCATCGGAGACGTCACGCCGTGGCGGCCCCCTTCTCCGACTTTGTGAGTTCTGTTTGGCTCATCATGGTCCGCAACTCGGCGACCACGTTGGCGAGAGGAATGATATTGAAGACACCTTGACCACCGCGCAATAAGTCGACGAGGTCGCCGTCACTGGCTGCCAGCACGGAGCCCGAGTCCGAGAGCACCAAGCTGCTCGCGGCTAAGTCCTCACCGAGCGAGTCACGCAGGCACTCCACCGCCTGGCGAGCGCGCGCCAGGGATACGCCCGAATCGAGGAGCGATTTGATGACCTTCACCTGAAGAACGTCACCGTAGGAGTATGAGCGCTTCGAGCCGCTGCCGGACGCCGGGGTGATCGACGGCGTGATCAACTCCGTGCGCGCCCAGTAGTCCAACTGACGGTACGTCACCCCGGTAAGGCGACAGACCGTCGGTCCGCTATATCCGAATGTTGTA
>JBEKYI010000094.1:0-4253 GCA_049511155.1 Acidimicrobiales bacterium | reverse complement strand
CGCCACGCCCACGAGGGCCACGGCGGTGTGCTCGTCGAGACGCGCGGCGAGTTTCGCACCGGACTTCTTCGCGCGCTCGCGGCCGGCACCGATGATGGTGTCCGCGCCACCGAACGCAAAGGACTCAATGCGTAGCGGCGTGAGTACTTCGAGCTCAGCCGTGGGAGTTCCCCCGTGCGACGTAGCGCCCGAGCGCCATCAGAGGAAACACCTGACGATAGAGGTGATAGTTGATGTAGAAGAATCCCGGGAAGCCCGTACCGGTGAACCACGGCTCGTCCCAGGTGCCGTCGTCGTGCTGGGTGTCAACCAGGTAGGCGATGCCCTTGCGCACGGCCTCGGAGTGTTCGCCCACGCTGAGCAGTCCCATCAGTGCCCAGCTCGTTTGGCTGGCGGTGGAGTGCCCGCGTCCTCGGTACGAGGGGTCGCTATACGAGCGCAGGTCCTCGCCCCATCCGCCGTCGGGGTTCTGATGGGCTTCGAGCCAGGCGACCGCACGGCGAAGCGAGGGGTGATGAGGCGACATGCCCGTCGCGATGAGACCCGGCATCACGGCGCCGGTGCCGTAGACGTGATTCGCCCCCCAGCGCCCGAACCACGAGCCATCGTCCTCCTGGTTGCGCAGCAGCCACGTCACGCCGAGTTCGACCTGCTCACGAAACTCAGGCTTGGGTCCCAAGAGTTCGAGGACGTGGGCGGTCACGTCCGCGCTCGAGGGGTCGATGAGCTCTCCAAAGTCGCAGTAGGGCAGTTCGCGACAGAGCGTTTGGACGTTGTCAACGTCAAAGGCGGCCCAGCCCCCGTCGCGCGACTGCATCCCCACGATCCAGTTCAGCCCTCGACGATCGGCCCCCTGCAGGGGCTCGGCGGTGCGAGAGAGTGCGAGCAGCACCTCGGCGGCGTCGTCGATGTCGGGGTAGTTGTCGTTGTGGAACTCAAAGGCCCAGCCACTGGGCTCGAGGTTCGGTCGGCGCCTGGACCAGTCACCGGGCACGGTGATCTCCTCACCCAACAGATACCGCGCGGCCGAACGCAGCACGGGATCCTCGGGTGAGAGACCGGCGTCGGCGAGGGCCGTAACGGCGAGGGCCGTGTCCCACACCGGCGACTGACACGCCTCTAACCGGCGCCCCTGTTCGTCGTTGATCGTAAAGCCATCGAGCCCCGAGATGCCCGCTCGCATCACGGGATGGTCAAGTCCGTAGCCGCGCAGGTGCAGCGCGATGAGTGAGTAGACCCACGGTGGCTGGATGCCACCCCAGGAGCCGTCGGCCTCTTGGCGTTGCAGAATCCAGCGCTCGGCGCGACGCAGCGCCGCGTGGCGCAGAAACTTGATCGGCCGACGTTCGTAGACGTGAAGGACGCGGTCCACCGCCAGGAACCGCCCGGCCCAGGTGCGAATCGATTCGCGAGGCCTCGCGGTGCCGCACTTGAGTTCATCGACATGAAAGCTCAACTGGTGGGTGGGTCGGTACGCGCTGACAATGGTCAGGGCCACCACGGTCTGGCGGGCCCAACAGGCGTAGTCGTAAATGTTGAGGGGCACACGCCGAGGCACGAACACGAGCTCGGGCGGCACCACCGGCAACTCGGCCCAGGGCCACAGGTCAAACAGCGCGAGCCAGATGCGGGTGAAGGTCCGGCTTCGCTCGATGCCCCCGTGGGAGACGATGTGCTCGCGAGCGCGCACCAGATGATCCTCATCGGGCGAGTCTCCGGCGAGCCGCAGTGCCACGTAGGCTTCGATGGTCGTAGAAAGGTCAGCCGGGCCGCCAAAGAAGTTGGCCCAGGTGCCGTCTTCGCGTTGGCGAGAACGGATCCACCGGGCCGCCTCATCGGTCTGCTCCTGGGTGCGAATACCGAGAAACTCGCGCAGAAGAAGGTCTTCGGCGTCCATGGTGACGTTGGTCTCGAGTTCGCCCTTCCACCATCCTTCTTCACTCTGCAGAGACACCAGGGCGTCGACGGCGTTCTTGAGGGAGTTCTTGATGTCGCGCTCAAAGGACGGCGAGGGAACACCGGTGTCCGCCGGATCGAGATCCTCGAAGGCGCCGCGGCGATCGAGGTCGCTCACTGGTCTCGCTCCACGACGTAGCGCGCGATGATGGCCAAGTTCGTGCTGGCCTCTTCGACGAGGGGAACCCGAGCCAGGGCGTCGAGCGACGCGCGCAGTTCGGCCTCGGCGAGTTCCATCGTCTCGTAGCGCGCTCCGCACTCGTCGAGCAGCACCATGGCCTCGGCGACCTCGTCGTCGGTGAGATCCTGGTCTTTGGGAGTGGTGAAGATGTCAAAGCCCTTCGAGTTGGCGATCGAGATGGGCAGGGTCTTCTTGCGCAAACGCAGGTCATTGCCCACGGGCTTGCCCGTCACCGACGACTCGCCCCAGACGCCGAGCATGTCGTCGATGGCCTGGAAGGCGAAGCCCAGGTGGCTGCCGTAGTCGGCGAGCGCGCTCACTACGTCGTCGGATGCACCGGCCAAGATCGCTCCGATAGAGGCTGCGCACGACAGCAGGGCACCGGTCTTGCCGGCCTCCATGCTCAGGCACTCCTCGACGGTTAGTGAGGTCTTGTCTTCGGACGCGACGTCCTGGGCCTGTCCGATGATCATGGCCTGAGTGGCGTTCGCCAGACACGTCGCGGCCGCGAGACGCTGAGGACTGGCGTCTTCCAACAAGACCTGAAAGGCCAAGGTCGACAGGGCGTCGCCGGCGATGATGGCCTGACCTACGCCGAAGGTCGCCCACACGGTGGGGTGGTGACGCCGTTCCAGGTCGCCGTCGATGATGTCGTCGTGAATGAGAGAAAAGTTGTGCACCAGCTCGATGGCCAGCGCCCCGGCGAGGCCCGCGTCGTCACCGGCGCCGGCGGCGTTCGCCGACAATAGGGCCAAACAGGCCCGAACGTACTTGCCGCCCACCAAGAGATGGTGGTCGATCACCGGGCCAAGTTCGTTACCTAGTCGCTTGGTGGTCTGTTCCAGGGCGGGAGTTACGAGCGACTTGGCCCGATTCAATATCTCGGTGGCTCGCAGGCCATTGTCTTCGCGAGAGAGAGAGTCGGCCAACGTCACGACTTCACGCTTTCGCGATTGAGCGGTGGATTGCTAATCGAGCCTGAAAAAAGGCTCAGGACATTCGATGCGGCTTCGCTGCCGCTGCGCACTGCGCCCTCCATGGTCGCGGGCCATCCCGTATCGCACCAGGAACCCGCGAGGAACACCTCAGGCGCAGGAGATCGCAGTTGTGCGCGCAGCGCTTCAACCCCGGGAGTCGCAAGAAACGTTGCGGTCGCCTCTCGAGTCACCACGGCGCTCAACACGTTGGCGTTGCGCGCGGCGGGAAACAGTTCATCGAGGGCCGCGCGAAAGTGGGGAATCAGCTCACTAGAGCCCGTCGACATGTACGACGTGGCCGCCGAGAGCGAGATCACGAGGCACTGGCCGGACTGGGTACCTGCGGCGTCGCTGCGATCGAAGACGAACTCGATCGGCGAGTCAACGCACGCGGCCATGTCGAGATCCATTACCTTTCGATCGAAAACGAACTGAATGTTAACGATGGGGGACGACTCCAACTCGTTCGCGAGTGTCGCATCGAGTGCGCCCAGTGACGCGGCCACACGCGCCGGTGTCGCCACGACCACCGCGTCAGCGCGGAGTCGCTCCTCGGCGAGGTCGACTCGTATCGTGCCCTCGTCGGTCTTGGCCACGTGCTGGACCGTCGCGTTGAGGCGCACGTCGACGCCCGCGTCAGTCAGGGCGCGCAGGGCGGCGTCGCCGTGAAGTTGGATGAGTGGGACGACGGACCACCCGACATCGGCCCCATCGTTGGTGTGAAGAAATCCGACTTGAAAGACCTGGGCGGCCAGGGCCAGCGAGGCCTCATCGGCACGGACGTTCAGCGTTGGCTGGATGATGAGGTTCCACAGCCGAGAGATGGCCCGATCTGATTGGCCGTGCGCGCGCAGCCACTCGCCAAAGTTGATGCTGTCGAGGACAGGGTCTCCCAACTTTGCCCGAGCCAGGGGAACGAGGGCTCGAAGTAGTGCGAGACGTTCGCGCACGGTGAGCAGCCGATAGCGCGCGATGGACGCCGCCAGATGAAAGGGCGCGGGCAGGTTCGAGCGGCGAATCACGCCGCGTTCGCCACCTGGGGCCAGTACCGGCATGACCAAACGTGGCTGCAAGAAGACCTCGTTGCTCACGCCCAGACGCGCCAACAGTGCGCGATAGGCGCTGCAACAACCGAGAAA
>JBEKYI010000093.1:0-4323 GCA_049511155.1 Acidimicrobiales bacterium | reverse complement strand
CGGCCCAAGATGGAGAGAGAATTGCGACCCGATCCCCCGGCTGGGCTGGCGGTGGCGAGGAAAGCGGGTAGCGAGAAGAAGACGCCGTCGTCACGAACTCAGTCTTTCAAACGAAGAGGCGCCGGTGACAAGAAACTCCTAGTCCGAGGCGAAAAGTCGGCCGGTAGAATTTCTATATGGCGCGCCTTGCCGTTCTCTCCTATCACACCTCCCCCCTCGATCAGCCGGGAACCGGGGATGGCGGGGGGATGAACGTGTACGTCCGCGAACTCTCGAGTGCCTTTGCACGCCTCGGCCACGAGGTTGACGTGTATACCCGTCGCGACAACCTCTCCGTCCACGACACCGTGTTCGTGGAACCGGGATTTCGCGTCCACCACGTGCTGGCGGGTCCTCCCGCCACCCTCGAACGCGAGGAGTTGGCCGACCACGTGGGTGAGTTCACCGACACGGTAGCCCGGCTTTTTGAGCGCGACGGCGTTCCCGACGCGTTGCACGCCAACTATTGGCTGAGCGGCCTCGCCGGGCACCGACTCAAACACGAACTCAACATCCCGTTGATCATGACTTTCCACACGCTGGAGCGAGTGAAGGCCGACACCTTTCAGCCCGAGTCTGACGACCGCGCCTTCCAGGAGGCGGCTCTCATTACGTGCTCTGACGCGATTCTCGCCAGTTGCGACGTCGAGGCGGAACAGTTCGTGCGGCTCTACAACGCTGATCCCGGGCGCGTGCACATTGTGCCCCTTGGTGTCGAACACGCTTATTTTTCCCCGGGATACCGGCCCCAGGCGCGGCGCGCACTCGGACTGGACGAAAAGTCGGATCTGCTGCTGTATGTCGGTCGCCTCCAGAAGCTCAAGGGAGCCGACCTCGCGCTCGAAACGCTCATCGAACTGCGCCGTCGCGGTCGACCGGCCTCGCTCGCCATCGTGGGTGGACCCTCGGGTCCCGAAGGGCGCGCGACGTTGGCCCAACTTCATGAGCGCGTCGTGGAGGCCGGAGTGATTCATGACGTGCGCTTCGTCGCGCCCCAGGCTCACCGGCAACTTTCGTCATGGATGCGCGCCGCCGACGTGACGCTCGTTCCCTCGCGCGCCGAGAGCTTCGGTCTCGTCGCCCTCGAGTCGTCGGCGTGCGGAACGCCCGTCGTGGCGAGCGACGTGGGGGGCCTCACGACGCTGATCGACGAGGGCGTCACGGGATATCTGCTGCCCGAGCGCGACGCGTCGGCCTGGGCCGATGCCGTGGAGCTAATTCTCGATAGCGACGACCCCATGGTTATGTCGAATGCCGCAGTGCTGCGCGCGCGGGGATATACCTGGAAGCGCGCCGGGGAGTGGCTCGCGGCACTGACCCAGGCGCTCGCCTCGGCGAGTCTCGCGCACTGCTAGGTGACGCGCGCTCCGCTCAGTGACGCCGACGCGGCAGAAAGACTGAGTGAGACGCTGGCCGCTTGGGCTCGCGAATGGACGGCGAGTTCCTTCGTGGGAAAAGTGGAACACCAGGACCAACCGGACGACCGGGGGCACTTTCACTGGCTCGTTCGCCTGAAGGGCGACGAGCGCGACGTCATCACGATCTGGTTGTCCCTGCGCCAGCGCACGGTGTTTGTCGAGACGGAGCTGATGCCCGCGCCCGAAGAGAACTTGGAGACTCTCTACCGCTACCTCCTGGTGAAGAACCACGAGTTGCGCGAACTGCACCTCGCGATCGGTCCCGAGGCGGGGATCTATCTGGTTGCCCAAGTGCCGGTCGGCGAGCTCACCGTGGCTCGCATGGACGAGCTGGCGGGAGCGACGCTGACCTACGTCGATGAGATGTTTCCCACCGTCATGTCGATGGGCCTTCCGTCGCTGTACCGACGACGCAGACCCAAATAGGTCGATGAGAACCCGTTAGCGTTGAGCCGTGGCACACAAGCTCATCATCATCGGGGCCGGCAAGATGGGATCGGCCCTCGCGGCCGGGCTGCTGCGCGCCGGGTGGTGCCAACCGGGTGATCTCGCATTGGTTGCGCGCTCAGTAGAAACGCGAAACGAACTCGAGAGCCGTTTTCCTGGCGTTGGGGTGTTTCCCTCTCTCGAGGTGATCGATATCGACACCGAGACCGGGGCGATTCTCGCGGTCAAGCCTGACTACGCCGAAGGCGCGGCGCGGCTCGCCGGAGTGGTGGGGATCACGCGCGTGCTCTCGGTGGTCGCCGGACTCTCGACCGCTCGCCTCGAAGCGAGTTTTACCGGTCCCGTTGCGGTTATTCGCTCGATGCCCAATACGCCCGTGGTGATCGGCCAGGGCGTCACGGCCATGGCCGGAGGCTCTCACGTCACCAGCGACGACCTCGACTGGGCTGAATCCATACTCAGTGCGGTGGGCACCGTGGTTCGAGTGACCGAGCGCAACATCGATGCGGTGACGGGACTTTCGGGTCCGATGCCCGCGTACCTCTACCTCGTTGTCGAAGCACTGATTGAAGCGGGTGTGCATCAGGGTCTGCCGCGTGACGTCGCTCGGACTCTCGTCGTGGACTCCTTCGCCGGTGCGGGCGCGCTCTTGAAGGAGTCGGGCGAATCGCCCGAAGAGTTGCGCGCCCAGGTCACCTCGCCTGGCGGGACGACGGCCGCGGGACTACGCATACTCGAACAGCGCGCGGTGCGCGCCGCCTTCATCGATGCCGTCGCGGCGGCGGCCGAGCGTAGCCGCAATCTCGGTCGATAACGGACTTTTCGCACTAATTCTTTGCCGGTAGCCTGTTTCGATGGTGACCGCGCGTCTTCGCTCGAAGAAGCTCTCGGAGCCCACGATCGCCCGCCTGCCCGTCTATCAGCGCATCGCCGAGGGCCTCCTTCGACGAGGCGAGACCAAGATCGACTCCAAGCAGATCGGCGAACTCGCGGGCGTGACCGCGACCACGGTGCGACGGGACCTCGCGGGACTGGGATCCTTCGGCACCCGGGGCGCGGGCTACGACACCCAGATCCTCATCGATCGCATCGCCGAAGCACTGGGCCATGACCGTCTCTACGACGTAATCGTGGTGGGGATAGGAAATCTTGGACGGGCCCTGGTGAACTCCTCGAACTTCTTGATCCGCGGGGCCCGACTGGTCGCCCTCTACGACACCGATCCCAACGTGGTGGGCCATGAGGTGGCCGGACTAATTGTCCAGCCCGTGACCGACCCCATGCCCGCGGCCACCGTCGGGGTTATCTGCGTGCCCGGTGAGGTTGCCCAGGACGTCACCGATCGCATGGTGGAAGCAGGAATCCACGCCATCCTCAACTTCGCGCCTCAGGTGGTGAGCGTGCCACTGGGCACGGCCGTGCACTACGTGGACTTCTCCATCGAACTGCAAATCTTGATGTACCACCTCAACAACGGCACGGGCCCTTTGGGTGGGGGGCTCTTGCACTCACTCGGCATCGCGAGTACCAACCCGCTGCGCGGCTCGTAACATGGTTGGGACCGCGGAGGCGAAGTGGCACTGATATCTGTCGGCATTGATCACGAGCACGCTTCGCTGGATCTCCTGGAGCGCGCGACCGTCCCCGAACACGAGTGGGCCAAGATGTTGCGCACGCTCGTGAGCCACCGCAACATTCACGAGGCTGTTTTCGTCTCCACCTGTCTGCGCACCGAAGTCGTGGCGGTGATCGACCGATTCCACGGTGCGATTGATGAGATCACGTTGACTCTCGCCGACGCAACCGGACTCGACGTCACGGAGTTCGATGACCGGCTGACGGTGAACTTCGAACACGACGTCGCCACGCATCTCTTTGAGGTAGCAGCCGGGCTCAAGTCAGTCGTTCCCGGCGAGTTCGAGATTCTGGGCCAACTTCGCCGCGCGTTGGATCTCGCGGTGGAAGAGCAGTCCGCGGGCAGCGAGGTCACCGAACTCTTCCAGCGCGCGATCACCTCTGGTCGACGGGTGCGCGCCGAAACGAGTATTGCGAGAGGAACGACTAGCTTTGCCCACGCCACCGCCGCGGCCGCGATCGATGACCTCGGCGACGCGTTGGATGGCGCGCAGGTCGTGGTCCTGGGTGCAGGTCAGATGGGTGCGGGTGTCGCCAGGAACTTGCTCGCCGCCACGCCTCGACTGGCGACCCTCACCATCTTCAATCGCACGCTGGAACGAGCCGAGTCGTTGAGACGGGAGCTCAACGACGAGCGGGTGAGCATCCTTGACCTTGATGCCCTCGCGGAGGGGCTCACCGGAGTGCGACTCATCATCAGCGCATTGGAAGTATCGGCGCCGGTCGTGTCGCGACCGACTCTTGAGGGAAACGTCGCTGACGTCCTGGTGATCGACCTCGCGGT
>JBEKYI010000092.1:0-4359 GCA_049511155.1 Acidimicrobiales bacterium | reverse complement strand
GTCCACCCCGTCGGGCACGCGCTCATCAGGCAGGTTGGGCAGCATCAAGAGATGCTCGCGCAGCCTCGCGGCCACGGCCTCGGTCGCCTCGCGAGCCACTTGCTCCTGGTCGCCGAGGGCGCGACTCGCATCACTCAGGCTGTCGGCGGTCGCGGTGTCCTTGGTGCGTCGAGCCTCGCCCACCTGACGCGATAGTTCCTTCACCTCGGCGCGGAGTCGCTCGGACTCCTGGAGCAGGAGCCGGTGCTCGTTGTCCAGACCGATGACCTCATCGACCGCAACCGACGAGACGCCGCGGCGGGCTAGGCCAGCCCGTACGACATCTGGTTCGCGGCGAAGTTGGACGAGGTCAATCATGAATCAAGCCTACCGAGGGGCTTCGAGCGTCCCCGCCGCACCGTCTAGTTTCGATACGCATGAGTTCCGCAGTCGACGTCACCCACCTGGTCGTCACGTTTGGGACGTTGCGCGCACTCGACGACGTGACGTTGAACGTGCACTACGGCGAAGTCGTCACCTTGCTCGGTCCCAACGGCGCGGGCAAGACGACGCTCGTTGAGACGCTGCTCGGGTTCCGCTCACCCCAGGGCGGCTCCGTTCGCCTTCACGGACTCGATCCCCTTCGCGACCACGTCGAGGTCGTCGCTCGCACCGGCGCGCTGCTGCAACGCGGCGGGGTCTGGGCTCCCATGAGCCCCCGAGACGTCCTGCGCCTCACCGCCTCGTACTACCGCGCGCCGCGCGACGTCAACGAACTGATGTCGCTGCTGGAACTCGATCGGTGCGCCGCGACACCCTGGCGTCGGCTCAGTGGCGGCGAGCAACAGCGCACGCTGCTCGCCCTCTCCCTGCTCGGACGACCGCGCGCGCTGGTATTGGACGAACCCACTACGGCCGTGGACGCCGAGGGTCGCCAAGTCATCCGCCGACTAATCGACGCGGAGCGCGAGCGCGGATGCGCCCTATTGATCACGACGCACGACCTCGCCGAGGCCGAGCGTCAGAGCGACCGCGTGGTGATCCTGAACCGCGGCCGGGTGCTTGCCCAGGGCACCCTCGATGACCTCGCCGGTGAGCCCGAGATGATCGTGCAGTCCTCGGGACCGGTCGACCCCGTCGAACTGGCGTCGCGCCTGGGCTGTCGCGTGATCCTTGACTCTCCGCTTCAACTTCGCTGTGCCGTCGACTCGTCGCCCCAGCGCATCGCCATCATCACCAACTACCTGGCGAGCGTGGGACTCTCCATGGTGTCGTTGCGCACGCGTGCCTCCCTGGAGGATCGGTACCTCGACCTCATCGGCCAAGAACGTGAGACGGCGTCATGAGAGCCTTCGCCGCACAGACGCGGGCGGAGGTCGTCATGACGCTGCGACGTGGCGAGACGTTGCTGCTCACCGTCGGCATCCCGATTTTGCTGCTGGTCTTCTTCTCTCTCACCCGCGTCGTCTCCTCTCCCAACGCCCACCGCGTCGACTTCGTCGCGCCCGGGATCTTGGCGCTGTGTGTGATGTCGACGTCTCTGGTGGCCCTGTCGATCGCGACGGGATTCGAGCGCTCGTCGGGCGTGTTGCGACGCCTCTTTGTAACGCCGCTCTCTCGACGAGCGCTCATCGGCGCGAAGATCGCCGGCGTCCTCGCCACCGAGGCGATCCAGGTGGCGGTCATTTCCGTCGTGGCTCTGCTTCTGCTCTGGCATCCCGACGGGTCCTGGCGCGGCGCGTGGGAAGTACTCGCCGTGCTACTTCTGGGCTCCATCGGCTTCGCCGGGCTCGGCCTGGCGCTCGCGGGTCAGCTGCGCGCCGAAGTCAATCTCGCCGCGAGCAACGGGCTGTATCTGGTCCTCTTGTTGCTCTCGGGCATCGTGATTCCCCTGAGCTCACTACCTCACGCCGTCTCGCGCATCGTCATCGCCCTGCCCTCGGGGGCGCTCGCCCAGGGCGTGCACCGAATCCTCGGGTACGGCCACGCGCCAACTGGGGCCGACTGGATCAGCCTGGGCGTCTGGGCCATCCTCGCCCCGCTACTGGCAGCGCGCACCTTTCGCTTCGACTAGGTCGTTCGAAGAAGTTTGAGCCCCTCGACGAAGACGCTCTTGGGAATGGCCCCGTAGTAGACCCCCTTCACGACGCCCTTGGCGTTCAAAAAGACACTCTCGGGCACTGCTTCGAAGCCAAAAATGTTGGTCGTCACCGCGCCGTTGGGATCGAAGGCCACCGGAACGGTCAGATCGTCCTTTCGTATCATCGCCAGGGCGGGCGCGCGCTTGTCGTCCGCGTCCATCGCCACCACGTCCACCGAACCGGTGTGGTGGGTGCGAAGGTACGCCGCCAGCTTGGGCATCTCGCTCTTGCACGGGCCGCAGAAGCTGCCAAAGAAGACCAGCACACTCGAGTGCCCCGAGCTCCACGGTGCCTCGACCGTCCCGCCATCTAGACCGTCGAGCGACCAACTCTTCATGTGGCGACCCACCAGGGCCGAGGTCGTCAACACGTTGGCCTTGTCGTTGGTGACCTTGCCACCGGTGAGCACCGACACGACCGCAATGAGCGCGACGGCGAGCGCGATACCAACGCCCAGCGCGATCTTCTTCTTGGGCGAGTGGCCCGGTGTTGCCTCAGTGGTATCGGACAAGGACATCAACCGCCATCAAGATGAACAGGGCCGAGAGATACGTGATGGAGAAGTGGAACATCTTCATCGCCTCGGCGACGTCCGCCTTGTCGTTGCGAGCGTGTCGATACAGGCGAAGCGCGTAGAAGGTAAACATCGCGCCGAGCACCGTGGCCGAGATCGCGTAGATCCAACCCAGGTGCGCACTCGTGCCAATGAGCAGAGTCAGCGCCCAGAGCACGACGGAGTAGATGAGTATCTCGAGCGTGGTGCGCCGCAGCGAGGCCACCACCGGCATCATGGGCACGTTTGCCGCCTGGTAGTCGTCGCGATAGCGAACCGCCAGGGCCCAAAAGTGCGGCGGTGTCCACAGAAAGATCACGAGAAACAACAGCACCGGGGTCCAGCCCAGGGAGTTGGTGACGGCCGCCCAGCCCACCAGCACCGGGACGGCGCCGGCCGCGCCGCCAATGACGATGTTCTGCTTCGAGCGGCGCTTCAAGATCATCGTGTAGACGATGACGTAGAAGGCAGTCGCCGATAGCGCCAGCCACGCCGCGAGCACGTTGACCCAGACAGCCAGCACCGCGAAGGCGATGATCTCCAGGGCGGAGGCGAACAGCGCCGCCGAACGCGCACTCATCACCCCGCGCACAAGAGGTCGTTGTTTGGTGCGCTGCATGAGCGCGTCGATGTCGCGGTCGATCACCATGTTGAAGGCGTTAGCGCCGCCGGCGGCCAACGTTCCCCCGGCCAGGGTCGCGATGATGAGCCACGCGCGAGGAAAGCCCTTGGCGGCCACAATCATCGTGGGGACGGTCGTCACGAGCAGCAGCTCGATGATCCGAGGCTTCGTGAGCGCCACGTAGCCTTTCAGAACGTCGCGTACTGAAAAGGACGTCGTGGCGGGAGCGGTCACCCGTTAAGTCTACGACGGCCCAATTCCCTAGGCTTGGGCGGTGCCCTCGCCCACGAAACGCCGCGTCTCGGGACCTACGTTTCGCTGGTTCGCCTTTGCCTCGTTCCTCTCGATGGTCGTCATTGTCCTGACGGGCGCCGCGGTGCGTCTTACGGGTTCGGGGCTCGGCTGCCCCGACTGGCCCACGTGCTTCAAGGGCCGCGTATCGGGCTCGATGAGCATCCACCCCCTTATCGAGTACACCAACCGCATGGTCACCGGGGCCCTCATCGTGATCGTCGGCGCAACGCTGCTGGCGGCCATCTTTCGTGACCCGCGTCGGCGCGACCTCATTGCCCTCTCGGGCGCTCTGGTACTAGGCGTGGTGGGAGACGCGCTGCTCGGTGCACTGGTCGTCTACTCCAAGCTCAATCCCTACTTAGTCGCGTTGCACCTGGTGCTGAGTCTGGGCATGGTGGCCATCGGAGCGTTGCTGTATCACCACGCGAAGTACGAGTACGGACCCGCAGCCCGCGCGGACGTGCGCGACCCCTACTTTCGCAACCTTGCGCGTTGCCTGTGGATCCCCTTTGCGTTGGTCGTCCTCACGGGCACCGCAACGACCGGTTCGGGCCCGCACGCCGGTGAGTCCCAGGGTCAGCTCGTGGCGCGACGACTTCCCTGGGCCTTCTCGTCGGCCGCGTGGGTCCACTCGCTCGCGGCCATCTTCTTTCTCGGGGTCGTGCTCGGGTTGTTGCTCGCCATCTGGAGGAGCGGCGCGCCGAGTGCGCTTCGACTCGGCGTGAGACGCCTCGTCCTGCTGGCCCTCGCGCAGGCGGCGATCGGGGCCA
>JBEKYI010000091.1:0-4363 GCA_049511155.1 Acidimicrobiales bacterium | reverse complement strand
GCCCGTGGGTTGTTCTAGCCGCACCGGCGTTGCAGCATTCGACCTCGCGTGCGCGCTCTTCGTTGCGGACGACGCCGGGACAACAACCAGGAGCACGCTCGCAGCGACGAGTGCTGCTGAAGTCACCAGACCATGGCGCCATGAGACTCTAGGGATTCCAAACTTCATCGCTCGCCACTCACCTCGTGAACATCGATACGTGGTCTTAGATGAAGTCGACAAGAACGAAGCATGGACTTAGATCAACGGACCTGGGGTTGGTTCGCCCGTCGCGGGGCCGAGTCCCGCTCGTTCTCTGATGAGCGTTTCGACGGCGTCAGGGTCGTCGGGGGTGATGAATGGTTTCACGCCCTTGCCCACATCCAAGATCAACGCGATCTTCTTCTTGGGGCGCTGCGGGTCAAAGTTGGCCCAGAGACCCGGATTGGCAGTCCCCCAAATTCTGGCTCGCCCCCGCAACGCGCCCGTTTGGACCCGCAGCACGTCACGAATCGATCCGTAGGCAATCTTCTTCGAACCCCACGGCACGTAGTAGCCACGAATCTCCACGGAGTCCGCCCCACAGCGAATCCGCCCGTCGTCGTAATCAGTCACGTAGCAACGTTACCTGCGACCCCGAACACCGACCAGGTCACCGCCATCCGTGGTGGGCCTTTAAGTGATGGCTGCGACGTTCGCCACCTCGTCGCGGCCCAGGCGGCCGACGCTGCGCTCGCCCGCGGCACGCACGCCAACGGGGATCGAGCGCGTGCCGTCAGCAATGGCGACGCAATGGAAATAGAACAATTGTCCCTCGTCACTGCGCAACACCCCGTCGCCGCGACGTTCGTCGAAGGATTCAATGACGCCGGCGATCATCAGGTAGCGAGTGAACCCTGGCGCAGGATCGATACCATTTCGAGCGCCGTCAGCGCCGCCTCACGGCCCTTGTTGGTCTCATCGGGCAACGATCGCTCGAGTGCCTGGTCGACGTTCTCGGTCGTGAGCACGCCGAAGGCGACCGGCACCCGTGTGCTCAGCTGCACGTCCTGCACACCGCGCGCGCACTCGCCCGAGACAATTTCGTAGTGGCTGGTATCGCCGCGAATCACCGCGCCAAGAGTGAGCACCGCGTCGTAGGGGTGATTCCCGTCCGCGTAGGCCAGGGCGAGCAGCGGCAACTCAAAGGCACCGGGCACCCAACCAATGGAGATATCCGATCGATCCACACCGGCCTCCGCGAGGGCCTCGAGGGCGCCCGCCAGCAGTCGCGTCGTTACGCCACCGTTGAAACGACTGCACGCAATGGCAATTCGCAGTCCACGCCCGTCGTGGGAACCTTCGAGATGCTCTCCCGCCCGCGCATGAAGTTCATCGACGACTCCTTCGTCCAGCTCCGTCTCATCAGTTGAGCTCATCCAGCCCCCCGAGCAAGTGACCCATTCGCTCGCGCTTCGTACGCAAGTAATCGATGTTGAACTCGGTGGGCAGACTCTCGATCGCGACCCGCTCGACGATATTGAGACCGAAGCCCTCAAGGCCGCCATACTTGACCGGATTGTTCGTCATGAGACGCATTGAAGTCACGCCGAGGTCGACGAGTATCTGCGCACCGATGCCGTACTCACGAGAGTCCACGGGCAGGCCGAGCTCGATGTTGGCGTCGACCGTGTCGCGCCCATCTTCTTGCAGGGCGTAGGCACGAATCTTGTGGCCCAGGCCAATACCGCGGCCCTCGTGCCCGCGCAGGTACACCACCACGCCCGCACCTTCGGCCGCAATTTTTGCCAGCGCCGTGTGCAATTGCGGTCCACAGTCACAGCGCATCGAACCCATGACGTCACCGGTCAGGCATTCGGAGTGCACCCGGACAAGGACGTCGCGGGTCTTGGAGATGTCGCCGTAGACGAGCGCGAGGTGCTGCTCGCCGTCGAGGACCGACTCGTAGACGAAGGCCTGGAACGCACCGTGCTCGGTCGGCAGCGACGCCTCCGAGACGAGCCTGACCAACTTCTCGTGGTGACGCCGATAGCGAATGAGGTCGGCAATCGTGATCAAGGGCAGATTGAACTTCTCGGCGAACGCTTCGAGTTCGGGCAGACGAGCCATACCCGACTTGTCGGCCGTCACGATCTCACACAGCACTCCCCCGGGGAACTTCCCGGCGAGGCGGCAAAGATCCACCGTGGCTTCCGTGTGGCCGGCGCGCTTGAGCACGCCACCCGTGCGGTAACGAAGCGGAAAGATGTGGCCCGGTCGGTTGAGGTCGTTCGGTCGGGTGTTGGGGTCAATCAGTGCGCGCACCGTCGACGCGCGGTCACTGGCCGATATCCCGGTGCTGGTGCCGTGACGATAGTCAACGCTGACCGTAAAGGCAGTGCGTTGCGCCTCGGTGTTGGCCACCACCATCAAGGGCAACTGGAGTTGATCGGCACGCTCAGATTCGAGCGGCACGCAGAACACGCCCGAGGTGTGCTCCAAAAAAAATGCCATGCTGTCGGCCGTCACGTCCTCAGCGGCCATGATGAGGTCGCCCTCATTCTCTCGATCTTCGTCGTCGACCACCACGACCATGCCGCCGCTGCGTATCTGATTGATCGCTGCTTCGATCGTTGCTAAAGCCATTAGACCTCCACGTCTATACGTATATCTTCGCCGATTCTTCGCACGTCAACCAGTCGACCGCGGCGAAGTGCGCTTATGGTCGACGTCGACAGGTTTCGCAGCGCTCCCGCCGTGCCGTCGCTGCCAGCGAAAGCGGGGGCTTGATACCACACGACATGATTCACCAGTCCCTGCGCGAAGAACGCGCTCATGGTCGTCGGTCCGCCCTCGAGCAAGACTTGCAGCACATCGTGGTGCGCCAGTTCATCAAGTATAAAACCCAGGTCGCCGCTTCGTTCCAGGCAGGGTCGCACGCGCGCGTTTTCTGGCGCCTGGCCCAGGACCACGCGAAGCGGTTCGAGAACGATGTCGTCCAACCTCGCCGTCAACTGCGGATCGTCGCTGCGCACGGTGCCGGCGCCGACGATGATGGCCTGGCTCTGCGCACGAACCACGTGAGCGTCTCGACGAGCCGGCTCACCGGTAATCCATTTGCTCGTACCGTCCGCCATCGCGACGACGCCATCGAGCGTGGACGCAATCTTGGCCACCACGTAGGGACGCCCCGTCACGCGGTGCCAGAGGTAGGGCGCCAACTGGGCGCGCACGAGTTCTTCCTCCACGCCAACTTCGACGTCGATCCCCGAAGCGCGAAGCAGTTCAATACCCGCCCCCGCAACTCGAGCGTCCGGGTCGATGGTACCGACGATGACTTTCTTGATGCCGGCCTTAATGATGGCCTCGGTACACGGCCCCGTTCGTCCGACGTGACAACAGGGCTCGAGCGTGACGACCATGGTTGCCCCGCGTGCCTGCTCTCCGGCGCGACGCAACGCCGCGATTTCCGCGTGCGCCTCGCCCGGGACCTGGGTGTGGCCCTCGGCAAGAACCACGCCGTGCTCGCCAACGATGAGCGCTCCCACCCAGGGGTTAGGCGGCGCGTGATACCGAGCTCGCTCACCCACTTGCACGGCGAGTTGCATGAGTTCCGCATTGGACACCGTCATGGTCGACCCGTTAGCGCGGCCGCCCGCAAGTCGTGGGCCGCTTCGAGCGGGTCGGGTCGACCAAAGATCGCCGAGCCCGCTACCAGCACGTTGGCGCCGGCCCGCACGGCCACCGGCGCGGTTGCGAGATCGATGCCACCATCGACTTCAATATCAAGCGCCAGGTCGTTACTGTTCACTTCACGACGAGCCGTCTCCACCTTGCTCATCACGTCGCCCATGAATGATTGGCCGCCAAATCCGGGGAAGACCGTCATCAGCAACAAGAGGTCGATGTCGCCGAGGAAGGGTGCCACCCGCTCGTAGGGCGTGTCGGGATTGGCCGCCAGTCCAACGCGCAGCCCCAGCGCGCGCGCGTCGCTGATGAGTGACTGCGTGCCGCCGATCTCCACGTGCACCGTGCAGCCATCCGCGCCGGCCTCAGCGAACGCCTCAAGGTAGCGACCGGGATCGGTCATCATCAAGTGGCAATCGAAAAAGCGATTGCTGTAGCGACGCAGTGACGTAACCACGGGAGGTCCGATGGAGACGTTGGGTACAAAATGGCCGTCCATAACGTCCACGTGCAACCAGTCGGTCTCCGCGTCGATCCCCTCCACCGCGTTCGCGAGCGATCCGAAGTCCGCCGCCAAAATGGACGGGGCGATGCGCAGGGAACCCGTCGGACCAGCATCAATAAGCGTCACGATTTCAGCCTATGGGTCAAAACGAGCGTCTAGGACCATGTGGCGCGCTCGACGTCGAGGCGCGCGCCGGCCCACCACGCCCGGGCC
>JBEKYI010000090.1:0-4514 GCA_049511155.1 Acidimicrobiales bacterium | reverse complement strand
AGGTGTAACGGGATTGCGCCTGAAGGGACTGAAGGGTGGGACGAGATCGTCCAGAGTGTCCATCCCCTCGCCCAACGGCGGGGCGCCAGAGAGGAATCACATGAAGAGACCAATCGCCCGACTCGCTGTGCCGGCCGCCCTCGCCCTAGGAACCCTCGGGCTCGGCTTCAGCGTTGTCGCTTCCCCAGCCACCGCAGCGCAGACGAGCCACGCGTCGACGGCCACCAAAACCTGGCACGGCAAGATCACCAAACTCGACGCGAAGATGGGAACGACCGAGGCGTTCACCATGACCGTCGACATGAAGGCTTACGTGGTCCACTACGACTCCATGACCCACTGGGTCATGGGCACCGCGAAGAACATCAAGGTCGGCGCCCTGGTCACGGTGACCGGCACGCTCAGCGGCAAGACCATCACCGCAGGGAAACTCAGCGCGTAAATGCCCCTCGCTGCCCGCGCCACGAGAACAAGGTCGTGCCTGGCAGTATGGAGTTGCGGCGCCTAAGGAAACACGAGAGGCTCATGGCTACTAGCGGCGTTACCAGTCCTGGCTCGTCTGTTGCTTTTGAACGCTCCCTGACGCGAGGAGCTTAGGCATCGTGACGCCCTCCGATCCCACCAAACAGGTCGCCGTCGGTCGTCGGGTCTTTCTTGGTCTCACGGGACTGGCCGCACTCGGCGTGGCCTTCGGTGGGAGCGTCCAGAACTTCCTGGGCAACGCGGTCGGCTCGGGACTCGGCGGACTGTTGCCCTTCGGCGACCGGTTTCGCATCTACTCGATCACCGGTCGCTACCCCAAGATCAAAGACAAGGACTACCGACTCGAGGTGACCGGGCTCGTCCGCCAACCCATGACCTTCACGCTGGACGACCTCAAGGCGATGCCGTCGACCTCGTTCACCAAGACGTTTCAGTGCGTGACCGGCTGGCGGGTCCCCGACGTGCACTGGGAGGGAGTCCGACTCTCGGACATCCTGGACGTCGTGGGCGTCCGGCCCGGCGCAGTGGCGTTGACTTTCGAGTCGTACGACGGTGCCGACTCGGAGAGTCTGACGATTAAGCAGGCCCGGCTGCCCGACGTGATCGTGGCGTACAAGATGCTCGGCGCTCCCGTCACGACCGAGCACGGCGGTCCGGTGCGCCTCTACGTGGCCCCGATGTTTGGCTACAAGTCGCTCAAGTGGCTCTCGGCTATTCGCGTCGTCGACAAGGTGCAACCCGGCTTCTGGGAGTTGAACGGATATCCCGTCAATGGGTGGTTGAACGGATCGACCGGATCGACGAACCCGTACCCGGTCCAGGCGTAGGCCGATGACGATCACTCAGACCACGACCCAGCGGGCCACTCGCATTCTGCGATTCGATCGCGTACAGCGCGCCGCCCACTGGGTCAACGCCGCGCTGTTCGGCTCGCTGATGTTCACCGCCATTCCGCTGTACTTCGGCTCGTTCTTCGGCGTCGTCTTTCCTCGCCACGTCATCGAAATGATCCACCTCTGGAGCGGACTCGCCCTGCCGATCCCGATCATCGTCTCGTTGCTTGGCCCCTGGGGCCGCGCGATGCGACGTGATCTGCGGCGTGTCAACGCCTGGACTCGCCAGGAGATACGTTGGCTTTTCTCGCAGGGACGCACACCGCTCGAGGCGGACAAGTTCAACCCGGGCCAAAAGCTCAACGCCATCTTCATCGGTGCGGCGATCCTGGTGATGCTCGTCACTGGCTCGATGATGCAGTGGTTCCGATTCTTCTCGGTCTCGCTGCGCCAGGGCGCCACGTTCGTTCACGACGTCTTCGCCTTCGCCATCTTCGTAGTGGTGATCGGACATATCTTCATGGCGATCTCACACCGCGATGCCCTGCGCTCGATCTTTAGCGGTTGGGTGAGTGAGCAGTGGGCCAAGACCCACGCGCCGAGGTGGCTGAAGGAGTACCGCGAGACCGACGGCGCGGACTCGCCCTAAATTCGACGCGCCAGGGTCGCGTCGAATGTTCACTAAGTTTCTTGGATGAAGGGCCTAGGAGGGTCAAGATGTGGATTCGAGGGATTGTCGGCGTGCTTCTGGTGGCGGCCGGCGTCGTCTGGATCCTCCAGGGCGCCAACGTCCTGCACGGTTCGATGATGAGCGGCCATGGTGGGTACGCGGTACTGGGTGCCGTGGTGTTGGTGCTGGGTGCAGTAGTGCTGGGGTGGGCGTGGCGCCGACGGGGCGCAGGTGGATAGCCCGTTCAGTCACGTCGACGGGGCGGGCAAACTCCGCATGGTCGACGTCTCGGGCAAGCGGCGAACCCTTCGTAAGGCCTGGGCGCAGTGCCGGGTGGTGACGAACGTCAAGCTGGACGCGATCGAGCGGCGCCACGACGGTCTCGAGGTCGTTCACGCAGCGCGCGTGGCCGGCGTGTTCGCCGCCAAGCGAACCGCCGAGATCATTCCGCTCTGTCACCCGCTTATCCTCAGCGACGTCAACGTCGAGCTCACTGAACACGAGGGTGGCGTCGAGGTATCGGCGAGTGTGACCGCGACCGAGTCGACCGGGGTGGAGATGGAGGCGCTCACGGCGTGCGCCGTAGCAGCTCTGAGCATCCTGAACTCGCTGTTGGCCCTGGACCCGAGCGCGCGGGTCGACGACCTGGTCCTCTTGAGGAAAGAGGGTGGCAAGTCGGGGAGTTGGGGACGACTCGTCGAGCCACCGACGCGACGTCGCCGACGTCGCCCCTCGTAGTGGGTCAGATATCGGACCACCGTTAGCATGGACCACAGTGGTCACCGCAGAACACTTCTGTCGTTCGCATCGTCGTCACGGCGAGGGCAGTAGCGGATGCCGCTGAGCCCGAGCGGACCCGTTGCAGTAACCCTGCGCCCACACCCGCGGGCCGTCGAAGGCGACCGCGGTGAGGTCTCTCAGGCAAGCATGCCCACGGCCGGACCCCTGGTCGATCGATACGGACGCGTGCACGACGACCTTCGCATTTCGGTGACCGACCGGTGCAATCTTCGCTGCGTCTACTGCATGCCCGAAGTGGGAATGACCTTCCTGGCCCATGACGCCTTGCTCAGCTTCGACGAGATCGTTCGGGTCGCCGGGGTCGCAGCGTCACTGGGAGTCCGGTCTCTTCGCCTGACCGGGGGCGAGCCACTCGTTCGCAAGGGCCTCGCCTCGCTGATCGCACGGCTCTCGTCGATCGGCTTTGACGACCTTTCGCTGACGACCAACGGAATGTTGCTAGCGCCCCTGGCGGTGAGCCTCGCCAGTGCGGGCCTGAGCCGCGTGAACATCAGCTGTGACTCGCTACGAGCTGACCGATTCGCGTCGATCCGCCGACGAGGCGACCTGGCCACGGTCCTCGCCTCGATGGACGCGGCCGAGGCGGCGGGCCTCGCCCCGTTGAAGGTGAACGTTGTCATCCTGCGCGGGATCAACGACGACGAGATTCTCGACTTCGCCGCCTTCGCTCGCGACACGGGCCGGATCGTGCGCTTCATCGAGTTCATGCCCCTGGACGCCCAGGGCCAGTGGGATAAGACTCAACTGGTCTCGGGCCAGGAGGTCTTCGAACAGGTGTCGAGCGCCTGGCCCCTCGAGGCCGTTGACTGCGGCGGGTCCGCACCGGCCGAACGCTTCCGCTTCGCCGATGGGCGGGGCGAAATCGGTCTCATCTCCTCAGTCACCCAACCCTTTTGCGGTACGTGCAATCGCTTGCGACTGACCTCGGACGGTGCGCTTCGCAACTGTCTGTTCTCCGACGACGAACTGTCGGTGCGAGATCTGATCCGCGACGGCGCCGCCGACGCGCAGATTGCCACGTTGTTGCGCCAGGCCGTCTGGGAAAAGTTCCCTGGGCACGCCATCAACGAGCCGGACTTCCTTCGACCCGCGCGCTCGATGTCCATGATCGGTGGATAGTCCCGTGATGCCCCGCACTACGAGAACTGTCAGGTGCAGGAGACGGGCGTGAAGTACCGCGCCGCCCAGGCCGCCGAACTGCTCGGGGTGAGTGCGGACACGATACGGCGTTGGGCGGACGCCGGGCGGATCAAGTCCTCGCTGGGTGAGGATGGCAAGCGCTACTTCGAAGGGGTGGACCTGGCGCATGCGGCTGTCATCGAAAGTCGCTCACCATCACCAAAGAGGCCTCGCGCTCAGTCGACGCGCAATCGCTTTGTGGGCATTGTGACCAGAGTGGTCAAGGACAAGGTTGTCGCCCAGGTCGAGATCCAAGCCGGTCCCCACCGGATTGTCTCGGTGATCACTCGCGAAGCGGCCGACGAGCTGGGCCTGGCGCCGGGCGTGGTGGTGGACGCCGTCATCAAGGCCACCAGCGTCAGCGTCGAGATCCCCGACACCTTTTAGCTACTCGCGCACCGCCGGCCACACCGACACGGACTCGGCGCGAAAGGAGATCCGACAGCGTTCTCCCGGCGCGACGTCGAGTGCGCTCGAGGTGCGGGCGCGAATTTCCGAGCCGCTTGCATACTCCACGAAGAGCTCATAGGCGAGACCGGTGTCCGCAA
>JBEKYI010000089.1:0-4616 GCA_049511155.1 Acidimicrobiales bacterium | reverse complement strand
GAAGCGCTGGGGGTCAACGACCGGCGTCAGCTGGCCCAAGCGGAGCACGTCCTGCGGGCTCGGATCAATGACGAGTGGATGTCTCGGGGCGTAACGATGTGGGATCCGGCCCACACGTACGTGGACGCGGACGTCGAGTTATCGGCCGAGGTGACGTTGTTGCCGGGCACCATTTTGAAGGGTCACTGCGTCATTGGTCGCGGAGCGACGGTCGGACCCAACGCACTGTTGCGCGATGTCGAGCTCGGTGAAGGCGCGACCGTCGCGACCGTGGACGCGACACACGTTCGCATCGGTGCCGACGCGACCGTCGCCTCGTTTGTCGTGTTGAGTCCCGGCACCGTCGTCTCGGCGGGTGAGATCGTGACCCCCTTTTCAAACCGCTCTCACTAGACCCTCTCGTTCACCTGTACGCTGGCGCCGTGGAGTCACTCGCCAAACGCCGCCTCGTGCTCGTCTCTGGCCGTTGTCACCCCGCACTGGCGATGGACGTGGCCGAGAAACTCGGCATCGAGCTCACCGAGGCCAACCTGCGCGAGTTCGCCGATGGCGAGATCCACTGTCGCATCGATGAGTCAATTCGTGGCGCGCACGTGTTCATCATGCAAACTCACGCGTCACCGGTGAACGACTCGGTCATGGAACAGCTCATCATGATCGACGCCGCCAAGCGCGCCTCGGCTAAGAGCATCACCGCGGTGGTGCCCAACTACGGGTACGCCCGCCAGGACCGCAAGACGGCCGGACGCGAGCCGATCACCGCGAAACTGTTGGCCGACATGCTCCAAACGGCAGGCGCCACGCGGGTGCTGTCGGTGGACTTTCACTCGGGCCAGATCCAGGGATTTTTCGATATTCCTGTCGACCATCTAGTGGCGGCTCCCGTTCTCGAGGGCTACTTGAAAGCCAACGCCAACCCCCATGAACTGGTGGTGGTGGCGCCCGACGCCGGTCGCGTGAAGGTCGCCGAACGCTACGCCCAACACTTGGGGTGCGACCTGGCTCTCGTCCACAAGACGCGTCCCCGAGGCGCCATGAACATCGCCGAAGCCCGTCACATCGTGGGTGACGTCGAAGGTCGTCATTGCGTCCTGATCGACGACATGATCGACACGGCGGGAACGATCGTGGCCGCGTGCGATCTGTTGAAGCAGCACGGCGCCGGGGAGATTTGGGTGATGGCCACTCACGCCGTGTTCTCGCCTCCGGCGGTCGATCGGCTGTTTAACGCCCCGGTGAGCCGGGTCATCGTGACCGACACACTGCCCCTTGGGCCGGAGAAGCGATTCGAGGGCCTGGAGATTCTCTCCATCGCGCCCATTCTCGCGAACGCTATCTCGGCCATCTTCGATGACACGTCGGTATCGGACATTTTTGGTGGAGAGAACCTCCTCTAAGGCGTGACGGGGAACTCTCTGTCGGTGGGCCTAGCCTGGGTGTCAGAGAGCAGGGGAAGTCATGGTGAGAATTAGTCCAAGTCCTTCACGTTTCTTTGGCCCGGGCGGGCCCCATCGCGTTGGTTTCTTCTTCGGGCCCGGTCCCGGACGTGGCGGGCCGTTCGTAGGGTTCTTGGTTCTACTGCTGATCATCGCGGCCGTCGTGCTCGTGGTCCTCTTCGTTCGCCAAGAACGGACGAGGCGCCACGGCCCGCTGGCTGCGGCCGGAGGAGCCTCCGCTTCATTTGAGGCGCTGCGCATTCTCGACGAGCGCTTTGCCAAGGGCGAGATTGACGCCGATGACTACAAGGTCCGCCGCGATCTGCTCCGAGATACTCCCTAGGCGCGAAAAGTACCAACTGGAGGGAACCGGCCTCGGCGCAGTAGACTATTTCTCCTGTGCGTTGCCCGTAGGCCGCCAGTCATTTCTTAGAGGAGTACTCATGTCTCAGGTCACGTTGCAGGCGACGACGAGTCGCGCGCAAGGTTCGGCGAGTTCGCGGCGCTTGCGCCACGAAGGGGCTATTCCCGGCGTGATCTACGGTCACGGCGTGGGTCCGTTCCCGGTTGCCGTCAACGCCAAGGAGTTTCGCACGGCGGTCTCGGGTGACCAGGGACTTAACGCCCTGATTACGTTGGACGCCGACGGAACCAAGTACACCGTGATGGCGAGAGAGCTGCAGCGTCACCCGGTCCGTGGCACGGTCTCACACATTGACTTTCAGGTGGTCGACCCCAACCAGGCCGTGGTCGCCGAGGTGCCCTTGCACCTCATCGGTGACGCGGTGGAAGTGCGCCACGCCGACTGGGAAGTCGATCAGCAGATGTTCAGCCTGGAAGTCAGTGCTCGCCCCGACCAGATTCCGAACTTCGTGGAGGTCGACATCTCGGGCCTGACCGTCGGTTCGGCGATTCGTGTGAGTGACCTGGTGTTGCCCAAGGGCGTCGAAGCCGCGGGCGACCCCTCGGCCTCTGTCGTGGCGACTCACGCTGGTCGCGCCGCCAAGGCCACTCCTGGCGCCGCCGAAGCTCCCACGGAGTAGTTCGTCATGGCGCTTCGGCGCACTCGTGAGAACGACCGGCGGGGTCAGTCGAGCAGACTGCTCATCGTCGGATTGGCCAATCCCGGAGCCGACTACGAAGGGTCACGCCATAACGTCGGGGGCGACGCCGTGCGCCAGGTGGTCGCTCGCCGGGGCGCTCAACTCAAACTCGAACGTCACCAGCGCGCCCTCACGGCCACGGTGCCCACGAGCGAGGGACCGGTGACCCTCGCGGTCCCGATCACCTTCATGAACGAGTCGGGTTCGGCCATACCGCCGCTGCTACGCCGCACCTCGATCGATGATCTCTCGCGGCTCGTCGTCGTGCACGATGAGCTGGACCTAGATCCCGGGCGTGTGCAGATCAAGTTTGGAGGAGGACTGGCGGGGCATAACGGTCTGCGCTCTATCGCCCACACCATGGACAGCCAAGAGTTCGCTCGCGTGCGCATCGGCATCGGAAAGCCACCGACTAAGGAACAGGGCGCCAACTACGTTCTGAAACGTCCGACCGGCAAGCTGCGTGAGTCGTTAGCTCTCGATGTCGCCCAGGCGGCCGACGCCATTGAGACTCTGCTCGATTACGGATTTGACGACGCTCAACAGCGCGTGAACGGATCGTGAGCGAGGTCACACTTCGTCGCGTTCTAGAACGGGTAGCGCCGAGCGTGCGCGCCTCGGTCGCGGCGGGGTCCTTTGTCGCGTCCAGCTACGCGACACCTCTCGCACTCGCCGCGCTGGCCCTCGAAGAAGAACTGCTGATCGCCGTCACGGCGACCTCCACCGAGGCTGAGCACGTGCGCGATGCTCTGGCCGCGTGGTTGGGGGAGAGCGAGGTGGCGTTGTGGCCCGGGTGGGATACCCATCCCCTCGAACGGGTGAGCCCCGACAGCCAAGTGATGGCCATGAGATCGCTTCTTCGCTGGCGCCTTCGCGAGGGCGTCGCCCCGCGCGTGGTCGTGGCCTCGGCTCGCTCGATCGCCCAGGTGCTCTCGCCCGAGCCGCTCACCGATCCCCTCGTGTTGCGTCGAGGCAGTGAGATCGAACGCGACCGTTTTGTCGAGGCACTGGTGGACATGGGGTACCGGCGAGAGCAACTTGTTGAGCACCGTGCGGAGATCGCCGTGCGCGGCGGGATCGTGGACGTCTGGCCGGCCCAGAACGATGAGCCCGTCCGTCTCGACTTCTTCGGGGACGAGGTCGAACGCCTCACCGTCTTTGACATCGCCACCCAACGATCGACCCACGACCTCGACGAGGCGGTGATCGCGCCGGCTCGCGAGTGGCTGCCGGGTGCGCGTACCCGCGAACGGGCGGAAGTTCTCGCCGACAGCGCCCCCTGGGCCGAGACCACTTTTGATCGAGTGGCCAGTGGGCAGCTCTTCGATGGGATGGAAGGCTGGATGGGCCTCTTCATAACCGAGCCCACCACGTTGCTGGACGAGATTTCCGGCGCGCGGGTGGTTCTCGTCGAGCCCTCACGGGTTCACTCGCGCCTTGAGGAACTGCTGGGCGAGGAACGCGAACTCACCGATGTCGTGGCGGCCACCTGGCGAGCGGGCGAGGACGTGCCGCTCTTGCATCTCACCTTCGACGAGGTCCTCGAAGGGCGAGTCGATCTGATCATCGACTCGGGCGCCACCGCGCTCGAGTCGACGCTGACGTCTCCACCGGTTGTTCAGGGAGACGCCGCACGGATCGCGGCGCACGTGCGCGGGTGGTCGAAGAACCGTCGCGGCGTGATTCTCACGTCGACGCCCGGCGCCATCGAGCGCAGGGCCGAGTCGCTGCGGGGCGAGGGACTTGACGTCACGACTGATCCCGCGCGGGTGCTCGAGGCGCGTCTCAGCGTGCTGGAGAGTTCTCTTCCCTCCGGCTTCTTCCTCGATGAGCCCGAGGTGGTGGTCTGGAGCGAGAGTGACCTCACGGGACGGCGCGCCCAGCGTCGCGTCGCTCGTACCCGCACGCGAAACGTTGACGGTTTCTTCGACGATCTGTCGGTAGGCAGTTATGTCGTGCATCGTCAGCACGGCGTGGCGCGCTTTTCGGGCACCACCACGCGCGCCATCAACGGAGTCACGCGCGACTACTTGATCTTGGAGTTCAAAGACGGTCGTAGCTATTGGCCGACCGAGCA
>JBEKYI010000088.1:0-4681 GCA_049511155.1 Acidimicrobiales bacterium | reverse complement strand
ATTCGATTCGATCGTGTTGGCGCGACGTGGACGACGTGCTGTGCGCCGGGGTCTCGCGACTCGTGCTGTATGGTCCACCCGGAACGGGCAAGACCTACGCCGCGCTGCACCTCGGGGTCGGTGCCACACCGGCTGAGCGGCTCGTGTGCACCGAAGACCTCACAAGTGGCGAGATCACGGGTACCTGGATGCCCAGCGGCGAGAATCGCTTCGAGTGGCGAGAGGGTCCGGCGATCCGCGCCTGGAAGGGGCGCGACGGTTCGGGTGGGCGACTCGTGCTCGACGAGGTCGATCGGGCATCGGGCGACGCCTTGGCCACGCTGCTCGCGATGACCGACTCGCCCGAGTCGGCGCGCTGGCGCAATCCGGACACCGGCGAGTGGGTGCGACCCGGCAAGAACTTCTCGGTCGTGATGACGTCCAACGTCGAGGACCTCGAGGAGATACCCGCTTCACTGCGCGATCGCTTTCCCGTCAGCGTGAGGATTGACCGGCCGCCAGCTGGGGCGCTCGAGCGTCTGAGTGGTGACCTTCGAGCGGCGGCTCTGGCCGGTTCGCTCGGACCGGAGGGTCGCCGGGTCTCGCTGCGAAGTTTTTACGCCTTCGACGACCTGCGACGTCACCACGGTTCCGAGCGTGCCGCAGAACTCGTCTTTGGGGTGGGTTGTGCCCAACCCGTGCTGGACGCCCTTCGCATCGGCGCGGTGGCGTGAGCGTCATCTACCCCGAACTGGTCGCCGGTCGCGCCGACGACGACTGGCGCGCGTGGACGATCCGAAAAGGGTCTACATCCCGGGGCGAAGCGAGCTGCAATCTGCGCGATCGAGTCCTCGAGGTTCCTCTGGGATACGGAGAGCAAGACCGCGTGGTGCGCGCGCACGAGTTGATGCACGCGCGCGTGAGCCCGCGCGTCGAGCACCTGATGAAAGCACTCGATGAAGTTGCGCCCCGCGCGCTGGAGTGCGCCGAGGAGCTTCGCGTGAACGTGTTGGTTGGTCGCCTGGGGTTCGACCTTGCCCAGCTGAGCGACGGTAGCGAGAAACTCGGCGCGCGACGCCTCGCGGAGTCGGGGGAGTGGGCAGAAGCGCTGTGCTTCTACATGGCCGTACTGGGCACGGGTTCCGAGCGGGCGTTCCTGAGCGGGATCCGTGCGGGAGATGCGACGTGGTTGCCCGCACTTCGAGCAGTGCGCAAGCGGGCGGTTGACATTTTCTCGCGCGAGGCGGGCATTCTTGGGGCCACCGACCTGGACGAGTCCGGCCTGCCACGTGGGTACGCCTCGTCCACTTTGGTGCTCGCGCGACTGCTCACTCAGACGGCGTGTGCTCGGCTGCCGCGGGGGGCCGATGAGTTGCGCTCCTTTCGTCGGTCCCTCGAAGTCGGTGGGCGACGTCCCCCCACGGGTGTCTTTGCGCCATTGGTGCTCGATGACGCCATGGCCAGAGTGCGAGGAACGCCCCGCGGGCTTGAGCGACAGTGGCGACCGGCGACGTCAGGCACCGTGCTGCGCTACCCTGGGCGCCTCCTCGTTGACGACCATCGACGAGCGTTCGGCGCTCGTCGGGTGCGACGCGGCGGAGTCGTCGTGATCGATCAGTCGGGCTCCATGGACGTGTCGCCCGAGGACCTCAGAGGAATGCTCCATGAGGCGCCAGCCGCACTGGTCATTGGCTACAGTCATCGGCCGGGCGACCGGGGAACGACTCCCAATGCGTGGGTGCTCTGTGATCAACAGGTGCTGGCCAATCCGAGTCCATCGGGCAACGTGGGCAACGGTGTCGACGGCCCGGTGCTCGCCTGGGCCGCGGCGCACCGACGCGCGAACGAGCCCTTCGTGTGGGTCACCGATGGACAAGTGACGGACTCTCATGACTATCCCGACGCGGCCCTCTCGCGCGAGTGCGCCCGGATGGTTCGAGATCACAGAATTCGCCTAGTCCGCGACCTGTCGGGCGTGATGCGCACCCTCAGAGCCGATCGCCCTACGCCGCGGTCCCAATGGGGGTCATTTGGCCGAGTGGGCCACGCACTTCGCGAGATGAACGCGTTGTGACGCGAGCTGCGTGTCTCGGCGGTTCCTGCGGTTAGTTCACCCCACGGCGTTGGCGCCGAGTCAAGCAGCACCAGTGAGCTGAGGGACCACAAAGCCACCGTCCTCAAGGACAAATCTCTGCGGAGCGGACGATGTCGTGAACTGAAACGGCTTGTCGGGGTCCGCGCCGTACGGCCTCCCCGAGGGGACCGTCACGGTCACCGGCCCAACGCCAGGCGCCGTCACCACAATGCCGCCAATGGGGATGTCGGCTCTAGCGAACACCGCCTTGGGGGCTTTGCCCGTCGCGGCCAAAAGAGTGCGAACGCCCTCTACCTCCTCAGCCGTCAATGTCGTGGTGTTTTCAGCCCGCTCTTTGTCGTTCACGATGACCCGAGCGATCCAGGCAATAAAACCGACGATCAAAAGGGCAATGGCAAAGATGAAAATGTGAGAGTGAAAACTCAATCGGACTGAAGACGCTTGCGTTTCAACGGCAATCCACCAGGTAACCGCGACCGTCGCTCCGATCCCCATGAGGACCTTGGGACCATGATCGAGAATCTCTGGCACGACGCTGCGCCGAAAAGATCTTTCCCATCGTGAGAGACGCTCACCCATTGCCTGAGGCTAAGACTGTTCCTCTGGTTCGTCCATCCCCATTTCCCTTTATTTTCGCGGTTTTCAATTTCTTGCGAACACCCCTTGCATCGAACGTCTGTTCGCTTTATCATTACGAACAGGTGTTCGCAGAGCAAGGGAGTCGGAACCATGGCGGCAGTCGAACTACTGGAGCGTTATCCCACCGAGGAGGCGCCCACCTATCTGCGCTTGGTCACCGAGACCTCTCAGCCACGGGCCTACCGACAGGGGCCCTCGCTCAACGAACGCCGCATCGCGCGGGCACAGACTCGAACCCGTCGTAATCGGCTCGCCGCCGGACTCGTGCTGGCCCTCGCGATCGGCATTCTCGCGGTGCCCGGACACATCTTTGGTGCGACCACGGGAGCCGGACTGCAGAGCGACCTCGCCACCTCGTCGACGTTGGCTTCGGGGATGGACTACGTCGTTCAGCCGGGGGACTCACTCGCCTCTATCGCCCAAGAAGTGAACCCCGTAGATCCCGCGCAAGCTCGCGCGCTCCTGGTGCGAGAACTGGGGTCCCAAGTGGTGGTACCCGGCGAGCACGTGCTCATCCCCTGAAGAATTTTGGAGTGACCGGTGTATCGTGAAGTGGTGCGGTGCCCCTTTTGCTCGGCCGATGACGATCGGGTGGTCGATTCGCGCCTCGCTGAGGACGGGGTGGTCATTCGGCGTCGGCGCGAGTGCAATAACTGCTCCCAGCGCTACACCACCTTCGAGCGCATCGAAGAAATTGGACTTTTTGTAGTAAAACGCTCGGGTGAGCGCGAGCCCTTTAACCGTGACAAGGTGCTGCGCGGGGTACGCGCGGCCGCCAAAAACCGCCCCGTGGATGATGATGTCCTCGAAGCCCTGGTGACGGGGGTGGAAGAGTCGATGCGACTGCTGAACCGCGACGTGACGAGCGAAGAGGTGGGCATGGCGACCCTGGAAGCATTGCGGGATGTTGACGACGTCGTCTACGTACGATTCGCCTCGGTCTACAAGGGCTTTTCGGACACCGAGGACTTCGCACGCGAGATCGGCATGCTGGTCAAGACCACCGCGCCCAAGCACCACGGGTAGTCGTGCGCGCCCTTCGACTGCAGCCTCAGAGCGCACTGGCGATCTACGCTCACCCCGACGATGCGGACGTCGCGGCCGGCGGGGTGATGGCCCAGTGGGCCAGTGAGGGAGTTGCGGTCCATCTCGTCGTTATCTGTGACGGCGCCAAAGGTTCGCACTCGCCGAATCTCACCGCGTCGGTGGTGCGAGAAACGCGCCGCGAAGAACTGCAGAACGCCGCCGACCTCTTGGGACTCGAGAGTGTGACACAACTCGACGTTCCCGACGGCGACGTGAATAACACGAGCGAGTTGCGCGAGACCCTCGTGGGGTTAGTGCGGCGTCTTCGGCCCGACGTGGTGCTGGGGCCCGATCCCACCGCCACGTTCTTTGGCGAGGTCTACGTCAACCACCGCGATCACCGCGAGACGGGCTGGGCCCTGCTGGACGCCGTGGCTCCCGCGGCGGCGATGCCGCTGTACTTTCCCGAACAGGGTGCGCCCCATCAGGTGAGCACTCTGCTCTTGAGCGGCACGCATGAGCCCGACGTGGTCGTGGACGTTTCGGCATCGATCGACGTCAAGGTGAAAGCCATCCTGGCTCACGCCTCACAGACCGGTGGGGACGCAGAGGCGATCCGCGACGTGGTGCACGAACGCGCGGAGCAGGCCGGTCGGCCGGTGGGCGTGGCGTACGGCGAGGCGTTTCGTTGTGTTGAACTCGCCTTTTGACGATCCCTCGGTTGACGACGCGCCGATCCTGCACGTCGACCTCGACGCCTTCTTCGCTTCGGTCGAGGTGCTCGACGATCCCTCGCTGCGTGGCAAGCCCGTCGCGGTCGGGGGAGCCGGGGACCGCGGGGTTATCGCCAGTGCCTCCTATGAGGCGCGCAAGTACGGAGTAAAGAGTGCGATGCCGAGCGTGACTGCCCGGCGGGCCTGTCCGAACCTGATCATCTTGCCC
>JBEKYI010000087.1:0-4695 GCA_049511155.1 Acidimicrobiales bacterium | reverse complement strand
GATGTGATCGCTGATATCAATCGCCGACTGGTCGAGGGCGGCATCTCCGTCTATCGCCTGGAAGCTAATCAAGCCTCTCTCGAGTCCTGGTTCCTGGAAGTGACGAGTCGCCTAGGAGAGTCCGAATGACCACACCCACCACTCTCGCCCCTCTGGACGTCGACCGCGATCTGGCCCGCGACCACCGCGGATCGCCCATCCCAACCGGGGCCATGATCACGACGCGCATTATGGAGTTACGCAAACGCCGCGGCCTCATGTGGGCCCTCATTGTTGTCTTCATCGGTATCCCGACGATCTTCTTGGCCGTTCGACTCATCATGCACGCCGTGGACCCCAAGGTGTATTCGCCCGCCGGCGGCTATGACATCTTCACCAACCTGGTGAGCGCCGTGCTCTTCATCCTGGGCTTCATCGTGGCCGCCACGCTGGGGTGCTTCGCGGGCTCCGTCGACCTCACCGACGGGATGTTCCGCCACTTGGTGGTGACCGGTCGTTCGCGCCTGGCGCTGTACTTCGCGCGGATCCCGGCGGGTCTGGCGATCCTGGTGCCCATCGTGGCGGCCGGCTTCACCATCGTGTGCCTAGTGTGCTGCTTCGCCGCCCCTCCGAAGACGAACTACGACGGCCTCAACGTTCCCAGCGGTCTGACTCGCACGGAGTTCGTGCAGTACGCCGCCAGCCACCCCGACCAAGTCATCTGCACGCTGCCCGCACGGAACATCCCGATCAACGTGCCCTGTGGACCTAATGGCGTCGTCACGAATCCCAAGCGGCTGCCGCCGAATTTCAAGATGCCCTCGCACGCATCACTCGTCAAGGTGGCCAAGAAGATGGCCGAGCAGAACTACGCCAGCTACACCGAAATCTTTCGCGTTCCACCCACCTCGCTGATGATTAAGACCGGCCTGTGGATCGAGCTTGAAGCCGTGATTGGTTTCATTGTTGGACTCGGCCTGGCCTCGCTCATGGGTCAGCGAACGGTGCCAGTCGTCATCTTGATGGTGTTCTCCCTCCTTCTCACGCCGCTCCTCGTGCACTCGGTCATCAGACATCTCATCAACGTGCAGCGACTCATCGTGGGAGCAGCGATGGCGCGCATCGAACCCAGAGCACTCCCGCCCGTCTACGGCTCCAATGGACCGTTCCAGCACACGACGATTCCGATGCCGGTCACCGTTGCCGTACTGGTCATCGTCGGCTGGATCGTGATCTGGACCGGACTCGGCGCCTGGCGGATGGCCACTCGCGATGTCTAGGAGTGTCAGGAGTTAGAGCACGCGAACCGGGATGGAGCGCGGTCCGCGCACCTGACCCGGCGCCCAGGTGACCGCCGACGGATCGGCGAGCTCGAAGCGCGGAAAGCGGGCGATGAACTCTTCGATGGCGATGCGCAGCTCCATGCGAGCGAGATTCGACCCCGCGCAGCGATGAATCCCGAGCCCGAAAGCGGCGTGGCGGTTGAGGGCGCGGTCGATGATGAATCGCTCAGCGTCCTCGAACACCTCGGGATCACGATTGGCCGCGGGAAAGCCCAGTAGCACCCAATCGTCCTTCTTCATCGGCGTCCCGAAGAAGTCGTAGTCCTCGGTGACGATGCGGGCCATGGTCACCGGCGCGTAGAAGCGCAGAAACTCCTCCACCGCGACCGGCAGCAGATCGGGCTCGCTTACGAGTCGCGCGAGGTCCTCGGGGTGATGAGCCAGGTGCCAGATTGCTGAGCCGATGGCCGACCACGTCGTGTCGATGCCCGCGATCAGAGTGAGGACCATCGTGCCGCGCACGTGCTCGTGGGGCAGCTTCTCGCCGTTGACCTCCACGTTGAGAAGGTAGGTCGTGAAGTCGTCACGAGGGTTGCGCACGTGGTCCTCGATCTGAGCATCGAAATACTCAGCGAAGGGCTCGAACATCGGCCCGCGTTCCGAGCCGGGCAAGTCCACCAAGTCGAGCACGAGGTGCACGAAGTCACGAAAGAGTTCCTCGTCTTCTTCGGGGAAGCCCAGCATCGTGGCGATCACGCCGGGCGAGATGAACTGGGCGTACTCAGTGCCCGCATCGAAGGTCTCACGTCCTTCGAGTGCGTCGAGATGCTTCGTGCACAGCGCGCGCACTTGGGGCTCGCGCGCGTTCACCGGACCGGGAGCGAACGCGGGCAGGATCAGGCGCCGAGCGATCTGGTGAAAGGGTGGGTCCGAGGTGATGGGCGGCGCGCCACCCACCGGGGCGATGGCGTTGGGCGGGAATTTGTTGTTGGTGACCACCACGACGCGCGAAGAGAAGTGCTCGGTGTCATTAGCGATCGCCGAGACCATCTCGTGCTTGGTGGGAAACCAGCCTCCGTCGTATCGATTCGTGTGGGCCACAGGACAGCGTTCACGCAGATCATCCCAGATGGGATAGGGATCGTTCGCCCACTGGGGATCGGTGTGATCCCAGTCGGTCGCGAAGTCCTCGACGGGTCGCTTCGCCTCAAAGTCGGTGGTCACTCGAGAATCCGAATGGGCAGCTGACGCGGTCCGCGAATCTGTCCCGGCGCCCAGGTGACGGCCGTGGGATCGGCCAGTTCGAACTTCGGGTAGTGCGCGATGAACTCCTCGAGCGCCACGCGCAGCTCCAGTCGCGCGAGGTTCGATCCGATGCAGCGGTGTATTCCGAGCCCGAAGGCGACGTGGCGATTCTCCGCGCGGTCGATGATGAACTTATCGGCGTCCTTAAAGGCGACCGGGTCGCGGTTGGCTGCGGGAAAGCCCAGCAAGATCCAGTCGTACTCCTTCATCGGACAGCCCAAGTACTCCATGTCTTCTTTAACGAGGCGCGCCATCGTGACGGGCGCGTAAAAGCGCAGGAACTCCTCCACCGCGACGGGCATGAGGTCGGGTTCGTTCACGAGGCGCTCGAGGTCCTCGGGGTGGTGGGCCAAGTGCCATAGCGACGCGCCGATCGCCCCCCAGGTCGTGTCGATGCCCGCAACCAGGATGAGCACCATCGTGCCAAAGACGTGTTCGGGGGCGAGCTTGTTCCCGTCGAGTTCCACGTTCAAGAGATACGAGGTGAGGTCATCGCGCGGATGGGCCTCGTGATCTTCCATCTGGGCCACGAAGTACGCCTCAATCGGCGCGAAATCTTCGAGGCGCTTTTCTTCGGACTCATCGACCGCCTCGGTGATCATGTGCACGATATCGACGAAGCGGTCGGTGTCCTCTTCGGGAAAACCGAGCATCTCGCGAATGACGTTGGGCGGAATGAGCCGCGCGTAGTCCCACGACGCGTTCACCTCTTCATCGCCGCCGAAGCGTTGAAGCAGGTCGCGGCACAGCTGGCGGATCTGCGGTTCGAGTTTGTTAATGACGCCCGGGGCAAAAGCGGGCAAGATCAGCTTGCGCGCCATCTGATGAAAGGGCGGGTCCGAGGTGATGGGCGGCGCCACGCCGATTGGCGCGGGCAGTGCGTCCTCGCCGGGCCGTCCTTCTTCCATGATCACCGCGCGGCTCGTGAAGTGCTCGGTATCCTTGGCGATGGTCGACACACCCGCGTGAGTGGCCGGGAACCACGCACCGCCGAAGCGATCGGTGTGAGCGACCGGACAACGCTGGCGCAGGTCCTCCCAGATGGGGTACGGGTCGTTCACCCACGCCGGATCGGTGTGATCGAAGTCCGTGGCGAAGTCGACCACAGGGGGCTTGTCGCTCATTCGTCCCCCTCGATGAAGATCGCGTGCTCCGGACAGTTCGCTTGGGCCAGTCGCGCGAGTGGCAGAGTCTCGGCATCGAGAGTCCCGTCACCGAGCACGACTCCGTTGCCCAACTCGTCGAATCCGAACAAGTTCGGCGCCATCGAAAAGCACCGCCCCTGTCCTTGGCAGAGCTCTCCGTCGATCACTACTCTCACGGTTCCCCCCGTCGCGCGTCGTCTCAGGCCCGACATTACTACCTGGTAACGAGTGCAGAACATTCGGTAGGCGGGTCAGATTGACCCCGACGCACCGCCGGTCTGATGGTCCGCGGGGCGAACTTATTTCACGTACGACAGTGCGTCGGCCTTGTTGTCGAATCCCGCGATGTCAACGATCTGACCGGCGCGCACCGTGAGAACCTGAAATCGCAGCGCCGCGCCGCCGCGCTCACGAGCGTCCTCCGTGCCTCGCACCACGAGGCTCACTAGCAGGCGATCGCCGATCACTTCCACGTGGGTCGCGCTGCCGCGAATGCCTGACTCCTGGGACCGCTGGTACCAGTTCAGAACCTGGTTCCGGTTCTTACAGGTGGGGTTACGAGCACCGGGGGCTCCCCATGTCACGTCGGAGTCCAGGAGATCGGCGAAGGCCGACACATCCTCACTGGCGAGTGCCTTTCTGACCTCCTCGGCCAACTCATCCATACTTCTCTCCACGCCCGGTGAGCCTACGCCTGGGCAACGCCGAGAGTTCAAACCGCCCCCTAACGAGGACTCAGACTCCGACTCACGCGTCCTCGATCTCCTCGCGGCTGATCCCCAGAAAATAGAGCACCGCGTCGAGGTACGGCACCGACAGAGCAGTGTCGGCGTGGGCTTGCACGACGGCCTTGGCGTTGAAGGCGATACCCAAACCCGCGAGCGAGATCATGTCGATGTCGTTGGCGCCGTCTCCCACGGCGACTGTCTGATCGAGCGGCACGCCGACCTCCGCTGCAAAGCGGCGCAGTGCCTCCGCCTTGC
>JBEKYI010000086.1:0-4755 GCA_049511155.1 Acidimicrobiales bacterium | reverse complement strand
TGGTCATAGTGGGTCATGCCGGCGTCAAAGGCCAACCTCGTCGAGCCTTGGACGGCTTCGGAAGGGATCCAGGACAGGGTGGTAACGGAACTTAGGTATCTCATAGGCCCAGCGTGCCGGTCACGGGCCGTGGGGTAAATAGTGGTGACGCGTCCTCGCGAGGTGGGTCTATCACCCCTATTACTACGGTGGGTCGCCCCCTGGTGGCAGCGACGCACGAGAACGAAACTCTGCTTTGTGAGCGAACCAGTTCTCGAGCGCGACTCCGTCATCACCGTCTTTCTCGCCGACGACAACCTGCTCGTACGCGAAGGCGTACGAGCGCTCATCGATCGCCAGGCCGACCTTCAGATCGTGGGCGTTGCCTCGGACTACGACGAGACCGTCGAAGGCGCGAGCGCCTGTGCCCCCAACGTGCTCGTGACCGACATTCGCATGCCGCCGTCGTTCAACCGCGAGGGCATCGAAGCGGCGAAGGAGGTGCGCAAGCGCCACCCCGGCACCGGCATCGTGGTCCTTAGCCAATACGACGACCCCGAGTACGCCGTCGCCCTGCTCGCCGAAGGGTCGGCCGGATACGGATATCTCCTCAAGGACCACCTCGCCCAAGGCAACCAGCTGATCGAAGCCATCCGCATGGTCGCCACCGGTGGCACGGCCCTTGACCCCACGATCGTCGAAGCTCTCATGCGACCGGTCACCTCCAACAGTGAACTCTCGGCGTCCGACGAAGCGCTACTCGCTTTCGTTGCCGAAGGCAAGCCCATCAAGGCCATCGCCGTCGCACGCCGTACCACTCCTGAGGCGGTCGACGCCCAGGTCCAGGCCCTCTTCCTCAAGCTCGCCCAGGAGGTGAGTGCGGGACACCAGGGTGCACTCGACCGGTTGCGCAATCTGCACCAATCGATCGTCGACCGCGAAGAACAGGGCGAAACGCTGTCACGGCTTCTGCCGGGAGGTATCGCCGAGAAGCTGCGCCACGAAGGTCGGCGCATTGGCGAGACCGAACGCCTGGACTGCACCGTGATCATGAGCGACATCCGCTCGTACTCCACGATCGCCGAACACGCCGACCCCAGTGAGTTGGCCGCCCAACTCAACACCCACCGCGCCGCCATGAATCGGGCCATTATTGGGCAAGGGGGAACGGTGATGCAGTTCGTCGGCGACGCAGTGATGGCGGTCTTTGGGGCACCCGTGCCCAGCGAGGACCACGCCGATCGAGCGGTCATGGCCGCGGCCAGTATGCACGCACTGCAAGGCGAGATCAACGAGCGATGGGTCCTCGAGGACCTTCCCGTCTTCGGACTCGGTATCGGCGTGTCCACCGGCGAGGTCGCCGCGGCCTTGCTCGGATCCGAAGAGCGCCTGGAGTACACGCTCGTGGGCGACACGGTCAATCTCACCCAGCGTCTCCAGCAGTTGGCCTCGGCCGGTGAGACCGTGCTCTCCGAACCGACCAAGCGGGCCCTGACCTTGGACGTGGCGACAATCGAGCTCGACGCCCAACTCGTCAAGGGCCGCGACACTCCGGTCGTGTCTTACAAGATCCTCGCCGCACAGCCCTTCGTTGAACCACGCCTCACCAACGCAGTAGAAGGAGAATCACTATGACGTCAATCGAGATCGACCTGAGCGTCGAGCAACTGAGCGAACCCGCCCTCGTCGTGCGAGGGGTCCGCAAGACCTTCGAAGCAGAACTTGCGCCCGTGCGCGCGCTGCGCGGCGTCGACCTCACGGTCGAGCGAGGATCGTTCGTCGCGTTGATGGGTCCCTCCGGATGTGGCAAGTCGACCCTGCTCAACTTGATCGCGGGACTTGAGGACGCCGATGAGGGAACGATCGTCGTCGCTGGTGAGTCCATGTCGGAGGGCAACGAGGACAGTCACGCTCTCATTCGGCGCAAGCACATCGGGATTGTCTTTCAGTTCTTCAACCTCTTGGAAGGCATGAGTGTGCTCGAGAACGTGGCGCTGCCCGCGATCATCGCCGGACGCAACCGCAAGGCCGCCGAGTCACGGGCACGCGACTTGCTCGACTTGTTGGGCATCGGTGACAAGGCGTCCGAGATGCCCGGCGTGCTCTCTGGCGGTCAGCGCCAACGACTGGCCATCGCCCGAGCCCTCGCCAATGAGCCCACGCTGTTGCTCGCCGACGAACCGACCGGCGCTCTCGACTCCGTCGGCGGCCAGGAGGTCATCGAACTGCTCAGTCGACTTCACGCCCAGGGTCAGACGATCATCCTGGTCACCCACGACGCCCACGTGGCGACCGCGGCCGACACTGTCCTGCGCATGCGCGACGGACGGATTCTGAGTGGGGGCGACGACAGCATGACCGAGACGGTCACGGTGATCGGCACATTCTGAGTACCAAAGACGCCCTCAGCGTGACCTCCTCTTCTCGGGCGCCGAACGTCACGGCGACGACCGGCCGGCGACGCCTCGCGACGGGACTCTTTGTCGCACTGTCGCTGGTCGCGGTTCTCGTGGCCCTGGTGGACGCGCCGCACGCCGGTCGCCTGGTCTTTTGGATCATCGCCAGCGTCGCGGTTCTGTGTTGGTCGATCGCCGCGCTGAGTGGGATCTCGCAGGATCCCGAGATCGCGCTGTTGTCTTCACTAGTCGCTCTCGGAAGCGGCGTCGCCGTTCTCGCCATGCGCGTGGGCGATCGCCATGGTCTCGGCGTGGACGCCAACTGGCGAAAGCTAGCCGAGGTCGCTGCGCTGCTGACCATGGCGGTGGTCGTGCACCTCGTGCTCGCGCTCAGCGACGGGAGACTCGTTGATCGCTCTCGGCAGTTCGCCGCGACCGCCTGGTACACGGTGGCGGTCGCGCTGTGCGTGGTGTATCTCACGGGCTCACGGACTCTCTCGCCGTGGCCGCTCACGATCGGATGGGTGCTCGCTCTCGCAACGACGTTGCCGGCCGTGCGCACACGGTACGTGGTCGCCTCGGCCCGCGGGCGCCAGCGAGTCCAGACCATCACTGTCGGAACTACGTTGACACTCACGCTGGGCGTGATTGTTCTGACCCTTCACTCGCTGGTTGCTTGGCCCCTCGACGTCGCACCCGTATTACTGGCGCTCACCTGCTTCATCCCCCTCGGCCTGGCGGTGGGCTCATCGCGTGTGGCCGAGCACGCCGATCGGGTCTTGGTCCACCTGCTCACGACGCTCGGCACGGTGGCCATCGTGGCTGGCGCGTACTTGCTCGCGGTGCGGGGATTCGACAAGGCCCCGGATAATCGCTCGGGCCGCGACCTGTTGTGGTGGGCCATGGCCGCAGCCGCGGCGGCCGCGTTCGCCCAACTCGCATTGCGCGCACGATTTGCGCGCATTGCCACGAGCTTCACCTACGGTTCGCGCGAGGCACCCGATGAGGTGGTACGCAGTTTCGGCAGTCGTATGACCCGCGCCATTCCAATGGATGAGCTGCTGTTGCAACTCGTCGAGTCCTTGCGCAAGACGCTCACCCTCACGTCAGCCGAGATCTTCACGGGCAACGGCGAGGTCCTCGACCTAGCGGTCTCGGTTCCCGACCGACCCACGAGGTCCATTCAAATCTCACGCGAGGAACGCACGGTCATCTCGCGCGCCGGCGTGTCAGGGAACGCCTGGGCGTCGGTGTGGCTGCCCTCCATCGCCACGACCAGTGCGGCCGGACCGCTGCGCGTGGCTCCGATCAGTCACGCCGGTGAGCTTCTCGGCATCATCGTTGTGTCGCGCGCGCCGGGGGCCGTCGCCTTTCGCGAGGAGGATGACCGAGTTCTCTCGGATCTCGCCCGTCAAGTCGGCCTCGCGCTGCACAACGCGCAACTCGACACCGCGCTGCAGACCACCCTGGACGAGCTGCGACAGCAGGCGGACGAACTGCGCGCCTCACGCGCTCGCGTCGTGGCGAGTGGTGACGCGGAGCGTCGCCGCGTCGAGCGAAACCTCCACGACGGAGCCCAGCAGCACCTCGTCGCTCTCGCGGTTAACCTGCGCCTCACCAAAGACGTCCTGGGTGAAGACCCCGCCGCGGCCGCAGAAATGCTCGACGAGTTGGGTCTCGCCGTCCAAGAGACAATTCAGGAACTGCGCGAACTCGCCCACGGAATCTATCCACCCCTGCTCGTCGACAGCGGCCTGGGCGAAGCGCTGCGCGCGGTGGCCAACCGTTCACCCCTCGACATCGAACTCATCACCACCGATATCGGTCGCTACGGCGGCGACGTCGAGGCGGCGGTCTACTTCTGCTGTCTCGAAGCGCTACAGAATGCAGGCAAGTACGCGGCGTCGGCGCACGTCGTCGTGCGGGTGTGGGAGGAGTCGGGGAGCCTGCTCTTCGAGGTTCGAGACGACGGGCCGGGCTTTGACGTGCGCACCGCCCAACGCGGCCACGGCTACATCAACATGATGGACCGCCTGGGCGCAATTGGTGGTGCGGTTCGCTGGGAGTCCGAGGTCGGAAGCGGAACCGCGATTCGCGGATCCCTACCGCTGGGCGGTTAGCTCGCGAACTCCACCTCGCCGCGCTGCTCCCACAGTCGCCGTAAGGTCTTCGCGCCGAGCTTCTCCTTATTCACGTACGCCCGAGCCCCGCTGGTCTTCGCCTCGGGCGGAAGATCGTTGATCTCGTAGGTAGAGCAGAGGATGACGAACGTGTCGGGAAGCTCTTCGACGATGCGCTTGGTCGCCTCAATGCCGCCCATCTCGGGCATGTTGATGTCCATCAAGACGACAGCGGGGTGAACCTCGTTCGCCAGGTCCAC
>JBEKYI010000085.1:0-4787 GCA_049511155.1 Acidimicrobiales bacterium | reverse complement strand
ACGCAGGCGCGAGGAGATATCGGAGCCGAAGTAGGCCTTGGTGAAACTCTCGATCACTCCCGCCAAGTCGCCGAAGGTAATGCCCCGATCAACGACCAGACCTTCGATCTGGTGAAACGAGTAGAGGTGGCTTGCGTCCGGCGAATCGCGGCGATAGCAGCGCCCGGGCATGACCGAGTGAATCGGGAGCGTTCCGCCGGCGACCGCCTCTTCCATCAAGTGGATCTGGGTGGGTGAGGTGTGCGTGCGCAGCACCACCGTCTCGGGTTCGCCTAGGTCCACGTAGAAGGTGTCCCAGAGGCCCCGCGCGGGGTGGGCCGGAGGAATGTTGAGCGCCTCGAAGTTGTACCAGTCGGTCTCCACCTCGGGCCCCTCGGCGACGGTGAATCCCATGGCGACGAACACGTCTTCGAGCTCGCGCTGAGTGACCGCCACCAGACCGGGGTGTCCCGAGCTCAGACTCGACGTCACCGCGGATGTAACGACGTCACCCAAGTCCAGGCGATCGACCTCGAGCGCGGTGCGCCTCGCCTCGCTCTCAAGGACCCGGCGTCGTTCATCAAACGCCTCGCCCACGGTGCTGCGCGCGACTTGCAACCTGGCCCCCGCCTCGCGGCGCGCATCAGGTTCCAGCGAACCCAGAGACTTTTGCAACGACGCCAAAATCGAGCGCTTGCCCACAATCGTGGGCTCCGCGTCGCGGAGAGCTTCCAGGCTGGTCAGCGCCTCGATCGAGGCGAGCAGGCCCGCGACCTGTGACTCGAGATCGGCGAGTGGCGACGATGTCATAACCCTTAAAGGCTAGGGGTTATGGGACCCCCGCCCGTGCTTTGACGTCGCCACATCGATTCGAAGGCGATCAGCGAGCCGGCCACTCCCGCGTTGAGCGACTCGCTCGCCCCGGCCATGGCGATCGAGATCTGTCCGTCACACAGCGAAACGGCATCCTCGCTCAAGCCCTCCGCTTCGTTGCCGATCACCACCACGCTCGCGCGCCGATAGTCGATCGAACGGTGGTCGTCGCCCCCGCGAACCACCGTGGCGTAGGTCGACGCTCCGCGCTCAGAGTAGAAGCGCAAGGTCTCGTCCAGTTCGGCCACGACCACCGGCAGGTGAAAGATTGAGCCCGCGGTAGCCCGCAACGTCTTGGGATTGAAGGGATCCACGGAGTGCCCGCTAAAGACGACTCCCGTCGTCCCGGCGGCGTCGGCCGAGCGGATCAGCGTGCCTGCGTTGCCGGGGTCACGTACGTCGTGAAGTACGAGGATCAGTCCCTCAGGTGCAATGTCACTTAGCTCCGAGGCCGCCAGGGCTGCGGTCGCGAGAACCGGCTGGGGTGAGGTGGCGTCAGCCACGCGCTCAAGAACGCCACGAGCCAGTACGTACACGCGTACGTCACGACGAGCGGCGTTCTCGACCAGGTCGCCGAGACGCGCGACGTGTTCTTCGTCCACGTAGATCGCCTCGATCGTCGCATCCGCGTCCAGCGCGGACGCGACGAGGTCCGGTCCTTCAAGAACGCAGGCACCCTCGCTCCATCGGAACGAACGTTTCTGAGCGAGGCGCCGCAGCCGGCGCACTCGGGGATGTGACGAGCTCAGCGACTCGATCGGTGACCTACTTGGCGAGCGCGTCGACGGCCTGGGCGACGACGGCGCCGAAGGTCGTGGGGTCGTTCACTGCGAGGTCGGCCAGCATGCGACGATCCACCTCGATGCCCGCCGCGTTCAGCCCAGCGATGAATCGGCTATAGCTCACGCCGTGCATCCGGGTACCCGCGTTGATGCGCTGGATCCACAGTCGACGCATATCGCCCTTGCGCGCACGGCGGTCGCGAAAAGCGTAGACGCCGGAGTGCTGGACGGCCTGATTCGCCGAGCGAAAGGTGCGGCTGCGGTCGCCGTAGTAACCCTTCGCCTCTTCGAGAATGGCCTTGTGGTGCTTCTTGGCGTTGACCGCCCTCTTAACTCGTGCCATGGCACTACCTCTTTCTGGTCGTTCTCTCTATAGGCCCATGAGGCGCTTGACGCGCTTTTCCTGACCCGGGGAAATCTCGGTCTCGCGGCCCAGGCGGCGCGCGCGCGTCGAAGACTTGCCCTCCATCAAATGGCCGCGGAAAGCCTGGCGCCGGCGCAGCTTGCCGCTGCCGGTGATCTTGATGCGCTTTTTGGCACCGCTAAATGTCTTCATCTTTGGCATTTTCAGCCCTCCTCTGGCGAAACGGGGGCGCCGGCTGGCGCCACCTCACTTACTGCTGGCGAACTCTCTGTGGTTTTCGCTTTGGCCTTCTTTTCCGGACCCAGCACCATGATCATGTTGCGACCGTCGATCTTGGGGGCCGACTCGACCTTCGCGACGTCCTCCAAGCGCTCCACGATGCGGTCGAGGATCTTCTTACCCAACTCGGGATGGGCCGACTCTCGTCCGCGGAACATGATGGTGATCTTGACCTTGTGACCTTCACCCAGGAACTTCTCGACGAGACGGGTTTTGGTGTCGAAGTCGCCGTTGCCGATCTTGGGCCGGTACTTCATCTCCTTGGTTCCCGTGTTGAGACTCTTTCGTCGAGACTCCTTGGCCTTTTGTGCTTCGTCGAACTTGAACTTTCCGTAGTCCATGATGCGGGCGACGGGCGGTTGGGCGGTGGGTGCGATCTCCACCAAGTCCAAGTCGAGGTTGCGGGCCAACGTCATCGCCTCGCGGGTCGGCATTACGCCTCGTTGATTGCCGTCTTGGTCAATCAGGCGAACGGTTTCGACGCGGATACGGTCGTTGACGCGGTGGTCTCCAGGCACTGTTGCGATAACTCTCTCCTTGCTCTTCGCGACACCGTGCTGGTGTCGCCACGGCAAGCGAGGCGCATGACTCTGGAACCCGGACGCACGTCGGTGGCCGGGTGGACGTTGGCATAGCCAACCTCACTTGCTGAACTGCCGAATCACACTACCAGACGGGCCGTCCGGGCGTCCCCGCACGAGCATTTCGACGCCGTTGGAGTGAGGAACTACCTTGGTTCGGGTGAGTGAACCGAGCGACGACTTCAACGAAGCCGAGGAGATTGCCTTCCTCAAATCCACGCCCGTCGAGATGATTCTGGGCAATCACCTCTTCGTCCTCTTCCAGGTCGCCGCCCTTCGACTCGGCGAGACGCCGCCTGACCTGGCCGGCGCCCAACTGGTCATCGACACCGTCGCCGCCATGATCGCAGCGGCCGGAGGCCGCCTGGGCGAACACGCCGACCTGTACCGCAGCGCGCTGGCCGAGGTGCAACAGGCGTACGTACGCGCAGCGAGCCTGCCTAGTGCAGGCGCGGAAGAGTAAACGTCAGTCGCAGACCGCCCAGTGGACTCTGGGAGGTCGTCATGTCTCCCCCCAGCGACTCCGCCACGTCGGCCATGATGCTCATCCCCAGACCCGAGCCGCCGGTCTCGCGCGAGCGGGACTGGTCGTAGCGCTGGAAGCGTTGAGGACGCACACCGTAGATGGGTAACCCGGGCCCCCCGTCTTCGATGATCAGACGTGCCGTGTCCCCCACGACATCCAGGCTTACCCCCACGGGAGCCTCGCGCGGAGTATGGCGAAGAATGTTCGTAAAGGCGTTGTTGAGGAACCGCTCGACGAACTCGGGCCGCGAGCTGATCGTCACTCCCGGTGCGACGACGCGCGTCACGCTGCGCTCGGGGTGATCGAGTGCGAACTCTCCCGCGCGCTGATCGACGAGCACACTGAGGTTGACCGGTTCCGGAGCGTGATGGGGTGCCTCACGCAGCACCGCCAGGAGCAGGAGGTCGCGCACCAACTCTTCCATTCGCTGGACTTCGCGCTGCATGCGCGCAACGGCTCGGGCCTGCACCTCGGGCGTCGCGTGACCACTCGCCAGTAGCTCGTTGTAGCCCTTGACCACCGTGAGGGGCGTCCTCAGTTCGTGGGACGCGTCGTTGATGAACTGCTGCATGGCTTCGGCGTTCTTCGCCTCCTGGGCGATGCGCTCCTGGAGTGAGTCGACCATAATCACCAGCGCTTCGCGCAACTCTTGGAGGTCCTTGCTACCCTCGCTGGGCGGAGTCGGCTCGTCCTGGTGGCCACTCGCGACGTCGCCCGCGTAGTCGATGAGCCGCGACATTGTGCGAAAGTCGCGACGCGTGACCTCGCGCGCGAGGGCCAAGCTCACGAGCGCCACGACGAGTGCGGCCAGCGCCACCAGGAAGGCAAGGTGTTCGTTCTGCTTCGTGATGCCCGCGGTCGAACCCGCGACCACCAGGTAGTCGCCACCGCCCACGTCGAGTGACCGAATCACAAATCCGGGCAGGTCGGAAACGCTGACTGGTCGATTGAGTGACGCCTTCACGTCGGCGAATGTGGGCCGGCCACTCAAAGGGATCGTGCCGGTGCTCACCGCGGTGGTCTGATTCGAGGGGAAGACGACCACGAGGTCCAGGTTGTAGTCGTCGCGCTGGACGACGTACAGGGCGTTGGACAACGCGGTGTTGGGGTTGCGCAGGCCGCTTGAGACGACCGCGTTGATCGCACTCCTGAGCGTCGCGTACTGCGCCCGCGAACTCTCGACCACCGCGAACCACCCCACGGACAGGGCTACCAAGAGAGTGAGAAAGACGAACAGCAATGTGAGGCGAGTCGCAATCCTCACTGCGTAGAGGTCGGTTCCACCAACTTAAAGCCCACTCCTCGAATGGTCGTGATCGGAGCGAAGTTGTCGCGATGGATCTTTCGTCGCACGTACGAGATGTAGGTGTCGAGCACGGAGGTCTCGGAGTCAAAGTCGATGT
>JBEKYI010000084.1:0-4893 GCA_049511155.1 Acidimicrobiales bacterium | reverse complement strand
GTTGCTGCGGGCCGGGCGCAACCTCGGGCGCAAGACCGGAGAGACCTGCCCGGTGTGTGGGGACGCCGAGCTGGTGGAGGTGACCTACGTCTTTGGGGTTCGCCTGCCCTCGGGTGGGACGTGCCCGGCCACCCGGGCTGAACTGCTCAAGCTCGAGCGCCGAGAGGAGCCGGTGCAGTGCTACGCGGTCGAGATCTGCGTGGAGTGCTCGTTTCACCACCTGGCTCGTAAGTGGGCGGCCGGAGGACGTCGTTCGCGCCGCCGCGCGCCGCTCGCGCGCGAGGTGGGCGAGTGAAACTGTCCGCCCCCCAGATCAAAGCGCGCAAGCGTCGCAACGGCAGCGCCCCCCTGGTGATGGTGACCGCCTACGACGAGCCCGGCGCGCGCCTGGTCGCTGCCGCCGGGGTGGACATTCTTCTCGTCGGCGACTCGGTGGCCAACGTGGTGCTCGGACACGAGGACACGCTTCACGTGAGTGTGGAAGAGATCTGTCACCACGTGCGCGCGGTGGCCGCGGCCAAGCCCGACGTGCACATCGTGGCCGACATGCCCTGGTTGAGCTACCACGTCAGCGTCGAAGACAGCGTGCGTAACGCCGCGCGAATCATTCGTAGCGGTGCCGACAGCGTCAAGCTCGAAGGGGGGCGCGTGCGCCGCGACGTCGTGCGCGCGATCCTCGACGCCGAGATTCCCGTCATGGGACACCTCGGCCTCACGCCCCAGAGCATGCTGGCCTTTGGAGGATTCAAAGTGCAGGCCAAGACCCGCGAGGCCGCGCACCAACTGGAACTCGACGCGAAGATTCTCCAGGACGAGGGCGTCTTTGCCATCGTGATTGAAGGGGTGCCCACCATCGTGGGAACACGGGTGACCGAGGCCCTGGATATCCCCACGATTGGTATCGGCGCAGGACCCGACACCGACGGTCAGGTTTTGGTGTTTCACGACCTATTGGGCTTGGGCAGGAGCCGGCCCGCCAAGTTCGTGCGCCAGTACGCCGATCTCGGTGCGGCCATCACGGACGCGGTGTCGCACTTCGCCAGTGACGTGCGCGCGGGCTCGTTCCCCGGACCCGACGAGGTCTACCCCAATCCCGACGAACTGGTGAACTAACCCGCCCTACGAAAGGACCGTCGTGGCGCTCTCCGTGGTGAACGTGGGTCTCGACTGTGAGGACGTCTGGGTGGTGGCCAACTTCTGGTCGGCCGCGCTCGGTAGGAGTGTCGATGAGGGCAGCAGCGAGGTGTTTGCCTCGATCGGTGGCTCTGACGCCGAGAGATCCGAACCGGCGTGGTTCTTTCACAAGGTGCCCGAGCCCCAAACCACGAAGAACCGCGTGCATGTCGATCTGGTGGACCCGCGGGAGGACCGAGTGACGCGCCTGGTGGAGTTAGGCGCGCGGGTCATCAAGGAGCACGACATTGCCATCCATAGTTGGACGGTGATGGAGGATCCCGAGGGCCACGTGTTTTGCGTGGCGGCCAAGGTGTTCGGGGGATGACACGTCGCGAGGCGACGACAAGGAGACACCGGTGGCCGTAACGATCCTGGTCATTCTCATCTTCGGCTGCATCTGTTTTGGCGTGTACAAGGGACGATCTCAACGAGCTGCCCAGAATTCAGGAAAGCTCAATTACCGTGCCCGAATGGGCGGCGGAGTGCGGCGGTTCACCAGTCTGGGACGCCCGGTGATCACGTCCGACCAGCAGCGCGCGGAGTGGATACAACTGAATCGGGATCGATACGACGCCTCAATCGATCGGTTGGATCCACGCCACGCGGACTATCAGGAACCCGACGAAACGCGCTAAGCCACTCGTTGGCCGCGTGGCCAAAAACCATCATCCAATGGGACCTTTGCCCCTACTGCCCTGATCGAACGCGAACGAGTATTGCTGCGTCGCTTAGATACGAACTCCCAGTGCATCTAAGGACAAGGAGAAGCAATCATGAAAGCACTCGTCTACAAGGGCCCCGGCAAGAAGAGCTGGGAAGAGGTTCCCGCTCCCGTCATCCAGCGGCCGACTGACGTGATCGTGAAAATGCTCGCGACCACCATCTGTGGAACCGATCTCCACATTCTCAAAGGGGACGTGCCCGAAGTGGAGGTGGGCCGCATACTCGGACACGAGGGGATCGGCGAGATCACCGAAGTCGGCTCCAGCGTCACCCAACTGGCCGTCGGTGACCGCGTCATTTTGTCGTGCGTCAGTTCGTGCGGACGCTGCTCAAACTGTCGTCAGGGCCTCTACAGCCACTGCCTTGATTCGGAAGGTCGCGCGGGGATCGGATGGATCTTCGGCTACATGATCGATGGGACCCAAGCCGAATATGTGCGCGTGCCCTTTGCGGAAAACTCCGTGTACCCAATGCCCGCCAGCCTGAGCGACGCGGAAGGGATTCTGCTCTCGGACATTCTGCCGACCGGCTTTGAGATTGGCGTTCGGTACGGTCAGGTCAAGCCCGGCGATGTCGTGGCTGTCATCGGATCGGGGCCGGTAGGCCTAGCCGCCGTCACGACGGCCCGACTGTACGGGCCCTCGAAGATCATCGCGATCGACATTGACGACGCCCGCCTAAAGCGGGCTCCGGACTTTGGAGCGAGCGACACCGTGAACTCGGGCGATACCGACTGGAAAGAACAGGTCCTCGCCCTCACCGATGGCGCGGGCGTCGATGTGGCCATAGAGGCGGTCGGTATTCCGACGACCTTCACGATGGCCACCCAGATTGTGCGTCCCGGAGGACACGTGGCGAACATTGGCGTTCACGGCAAGCCGGTCGACCTCGCGCTCAACGAACTGTGGATTCGCAACATCGACATCTCGATGGGACTGGTCAATACGAACACGCTGGGCATGTTGCTCAAGCTCGTGACCGAAAAGCAGCTCCCGGTAGAGGGCTTCGTCACCCAGGAATTCTCGTTTGACCAGATCCTCCAGGCCTACGACGTCTTTGGCAACGCTGCGCAGTTCGATGCGCTCAAGGTGTTGATCCACTAGGAGACCTCTGGCTTGCGTGACCTGGTGCGATCAGGTCACGCAAGCCAGACGAGGTGTCCCTGAGGGCGAAGCAGTGCGGAATTGGCCGATTTCAGGGCTGGACGGTAGACTTCTTCGTCCCACACTCGTGGGAGTTAGTTGAACCCTGCTCTGTTTTCCGCAGAGCCCGAGTTATTCGGACCAGAGGGAAAGGAAAAAGGCCATGAGGCCCTATGAATCCATGATCGTGTTCGACACGACCGTCGACGCGCAGTCGATCCAGATCGCTCTGGACCGCGCGCTAGAGACCATTCGTGCCAACGGAGGGACCCCCGGAAACATCGACCGTTGGGGCAAGCGTCCGTTGGCGTACGAGATCAACAAGCGCAAAGAGGGGTACTACGTCCTGGTGGAGTTCAGTGGCGAGTCGTCGACGGTTGACGAACTCGACCGCATCCTGACCCTCTCGGATGAGGTCCTGCGCTTCAAGATCCTCAAGCGTCACGTGCGAACGCCCGCCACCGCTGTCAGTGCGCAGGCCTAAGTTCAGACGCGTAGCGCTAAGGAGACACCATGGCTGATAACACCATCACCGTTGCCGGCAACATCACCCGCGACCCCGAGCTCAAGTTCTTGAACTCGGGACAGGCCGCCGTGCGCCTGTCAATCGCCGTCAATCGCCGCTGGCAGAATCGCCAGACCCAGGAGTGGGAAGAGCGCGTGTCGTACTTCGAGGTGGCCGGGTACGGTGCCCTCGCCGAGAACGCCGCGAACTCCCTCACCAAGGGCACGCGCGTGATCGTCTCGGGTCGACTCGAGCAGCGCAGCTGGGAGACCGAGAACGGCGAGAAGCGCTCGATCGTCGAGATCAACGCCGATGAGATCGCTCCCTCGTTGCGCTTCGCGACCGCGGTCGTTACCCGCACGCCGCGCGCTGAGGGTTCGAACTTCTCGGCCCCGGATCGTCCGGCCCCGCGCACGAACGCACCCAGCAGTAGTAGTTACGAGTTTGATGAGGAGCCCTTCTAGTGCCACGTATTAATAACCCCAAGCCGCCCAAGCGCGCGCCCAAGATAGACATCCGTCGCGGGGCGAAGAAGAAGCCGTGCGCGTTCTGCCAGCACGGCGTCGATCGCGTGGACTACAAGGACCTCGCCCAACTGCGTAAGTACATCTCGGACCGCGGCAAGATTCGGGGCCGCAAGGTCTCGGGTAACTGCCAACAGCACCAGCGCGACGTGAGCGAGGCCATCAAGACCGCGCGCGAGTTGGCCCTGCTGCCCTACACCCAGCGCACCGTGACCGAGCGCCGCGGTGGTAGGGGTCGCGACGGAGGACGAGACGACCGCGGTCCGCGTGGTCCTCGTCCCGGCCGCGACAACGCCGAGGCCACTCCGGCGCGTCCCGAGGCCGAAGGAGACCTGATCGACGACGCCAGCGTCGCAGCCGAGGTCCTGGTTCCCGGAGCCGAGGAGACGGGCGAATGAAGGTCCTCCTGAGAAGCGACGTGCGCGGTCTGGGACGGCGCGGCGACATCGTGGACGTGAAGAACGGCTACGCCCGCAACTTCCTGCTGCCCTCGGGGGCGGCGCTGCCCGCGAGTGACGCGAGCGAGAGCCAAGCCACTCTGATGCGCAAGGCGCGCGACATCCTCGACGCGAAGAGTCGCGAAGCGGCCGAGGCGCAGAAGGCGCTCATCGAAAAAGAGCCGGTGACGATTTCTGCGCGCGCCAGCGCGAATGGGCGACTGTTCGGCTCGATCACCGAGTCGGACGTCGTGAACGCGATTCGCACCGCGACGGGCATCTCGCTCGATCGCCACGCGATCACCCTGGCCGAGCACTTGAAAGAAGTAGGTTCCGCGACTGCGACCGCGACGCTCTTTGACGGCGTGGACGCGACAGTCTCCATC
>JBEKYI010000083.1:0-5015 GCA_049511155.1 Acidimicrobiales bacterium | reverse complement strand
CGCACAAAAGTGGCGCCGACCACATCGAGGGCGGGCGACTCCGAAGCGACGATCCAACCTTCGGGCGCATCGGCCGTCCCCAGGCGTCCCAGACAGAGGGGGCGAAAGCCGTAGGGATCACGAACCGCGTGCACCTGGTTCGCTTCAAGAATGACCATCGAGAAGGCGCCCTCCACCTTCGCAAGCACCACGCCGAGCGCCTCGTCCAGTGCGGCTCCGACGTTGACCTCGCGAGCGAGGAGCTCAGCGACCAGGTCCGAGTCGGAGAGCATCGTCGTGTACTCAATTCCCACGCCCTCCGCGAGTGCCGTCGTGTTCGTGAGGTTGCCGTTGTGCGCGAGAGCGAACCCCGAGGCGCCCGCTGAGCGAAAGACCGGCTGGGCGGCTGTCCAGTTCGCCGAACCCGACGTGGAGTAGCGAGTGTGACCGATAACGAGCGATCCCGCGAGGGCGCGCAGCGTCGTCTCGGCAAAAACGTGACTCACCAGCCCGTTGTCTTTCACGACGGTGATCTGTTCGTTCTGGAAGGTAGCCATACCGGCCGACTCTTGACCCCGGTGCTGCAGGGCGTAGAGGGCGTCGTAACAGAGATGGGCTACGGAGCGGCCCGGGGCGACAATGCCAACAACGCCGCAGGCTTCTTTCATGACCTACGTAGATTACGGGTCACGAGGGCTGAATGCACCGGCCCAGTCTCGCATAAGGCTCGGGTCCCCCGAGACACTTGGCTAACCTGTCGCGATGATCGACCTCCACACCCACTCGACGTTTTCCGACGGCTCGGATACGCCCAGTGAGCTGGCCGCCAAAGCCCACAAACTTGGACTTCACGCGATCTCCCTGACCGACCACGACTCCACGCGCAGCTTCACCGAGATGGACGTGGCCACCACTGAATACGGCATTGAACTCATCCCGGGGGTCGAGGTGTCCCTGCGCGACAATGAGTTCCCCATGAGACGCGGCGACCGCGAAGTCCCACGCAACGTCCACGTACTCGCCTACTTCCTCCCCATGACTCCGGCCCACCCGCTGCAACAGCAACTGGCGAGTCTTCGCCACGACCGCGACGTGCGCAACTTAGAACTGGTGTCCCTGCTTCAGGAGAAGGGCTTCGAGCGTCTGACCCTCGACTACCTGACCGAGATCTCGGGCAACGTGCACTCGATCGGTCGGCCGCACTTCGCGCGCGCGATGTTTGAGCTTCATCCCGAGATTGTCGGCGAGCGCACCGACGAGAGGTGGAACCAGCTCTTCATCGATTGGCTCGGATCGTCCGGCTTCGCGTACATCCCGAAAACCTCCATGCCCATCGAACAGTTCGTGGACGCGGCCAAGGGCTCGTCCACGGTGTTTTCGATCGCCCACCCCCTCGTCAACTACGTGGGCGATATGTCCAGTGCGGCGATCGAAACGACCATGCCCCGGGTTCTGGCGTCGCTGCGCGAGCGCGGATTTAAGGGCGTCGAGGCGTACTACGGCGGAACGAACGAGGCGACCCGCAAGCTGATGGTGAAACTGACCCGCGACGCCGGCATGATCCCGACAGGTGGCTCGGACTACCACGGCCACTACAAAGAAGACGTGTCACTCGGCGTCGGCCGCTCGGGAGACTTGCGGGTGCCCGACGGGATTCTCGACGAACTGAAGGCCGCTCGCTAGTTCGACTCAAGGGCCTCGACGAGTGCGCCCGCGCGCTGCGTCGAGATCTGCTCCACCGAGATGTCGATGGTGGTTCCTATCGTGAGCCGGTCACCGCCTACCGTGCCCAGTACAGCGACCGGCACGCCGGTCGCCGCGGCTCGCAGATGGAAGTCGGCGGGGTTCTTGGTGGCCACGAGAAACCGACCGGGAAACTCGGCGAAGAGCTCCCCGTGACCTTCGAGCTCGTCCACCGTCGCACCGAGACCCGTCACCGCCACCATTTCCGCCAGTGCCGTGGCAATGCCACCGCCACCCACGTCGTGCACGGCCGTGATGTCACTCGCCTTACCCGCGCAGATGGACGCCACTTCGCGCGTCACCAACGAGAGAGTCGTTATGAGCGTCTCGGGCTCGATCCCATAGAGGCGCCCTCCGCGACGACCCCGGCGCGTGGCCCAGCGCGACCCCCCAAGAGGGAAGGGCACGTCGCCGTGCGCGTGGCGGGCGCCCACTAGCAGCAGCGTGTCGCCCTCTCGCCAGTTCCAACCGGGCGGCGGGGCGATCAGATTGTCAATGACGCCGAGCACCCCAACGACCGGTGTGGGATCGATGTCATTGCCGCCGCTCTCGTTGTAGAGCGAGACATTGCCGCCGATCACCGGAAGTCCCAGTCGGTTACAACCTTCGGTCATTCCGTCAATCGACTCTGAGAGTTGCCACATCACCGAGGGATGTTCGGGGTTGCCAAAGTTGAGACAGTTCACGACCGCCTTCGCGGTGGCTCCGACGCAGGCCAGATTCGCAACGCCTTCGGCCACCGTCATCGCGGTGCCGAGGCGCGGGTCGAGGGCGCACCAGCGCGGGTTGGAGTCGGTCGAGAGGGCGATCCCTTTCGCGGACGCCGGCAGTCCCGGGCCCGCCAGGCGCAAGAGTGCGGCGTCGCGCCCAGGGCCGACGACTGTATTCAAAAAAAGCTGCGAGTCGTACTGGCGATAGACCCACGAGGGGTCGACCAGAAGACCCAACAGGTCGTCGTTCGGCGAGCCGACGGGCTCGTCGTTGGTCGGATCATCGGCGATCACCTCGTCCAGGGACGCCGGGCGTTCGCGCGGTCGGTCATAGAGCGGGGCGTCGTCGGCCAGCGCGGACGCCGGCGCTTCAGCGAGGATCTCCCCGTCAAAGCCGTCGCGGATGCGCAACAGGGCGCGAGCGACGCCGTCGTCGCCGACCGTGGGCTCAACCACATGGCCCACCACGGTGGCCCGGACTTCCCACTTGTCACAGAGGGCTTGGACGGCCGCCAGGTTCTCGGGCGTGATGATGGCGAGCATGCGCTCTTGAGACTCAGAGGTCATGATCTCGTAGGGCGCCATGCCAGCTTCGCGCAAGGGCACGGCATTCACATCCACGTCCATGCCCACCCCACCACGCGCCGCGGTCTCACTGGTCGCACAGACGAGTCCCGCGCCACCGAGATCCTGGATGCCCACCACGAGATGGGCGTCGAGCAACGCCAGACAGGCCTCGATCAGTCGCTTCTCTTCATAGGGGTCGCCCACCTGCACGCTCGGGCGCTTCGCCTCGTCGATGGACGCTGCTCCGTCCTGGCCCGAGAATCCCGCGGACGCGAGAACTGACACCCCGCCGATCCCGTCACGACCGGTCCGAGATCCCAGGAGCACCGCGAGATTACCGACGCCTGAGGCCACACCGAGAACCAGTCGCTCCTTGGGCAGAGCACCCACGCAGAGCACGTTCACTAACGGATTGGCTGCGTAGCAGTCGTCAAAGGTGAGCTCTCCGCCAATCGTGGGGACGCCGACGGAGTTTCCGTACCCCGAGATTCCAGAGACCACACCCTCTACCAACCAACGTTGACGTGCGTCGGTCAACTCACCAAAGAAAAGGGGGTCCATGACCGCGAGGGGGCGTGCACCCATGGTGAAGACGTCACGCAAAATGCCACCTACCCCCGTGGCGGCGCCCTGGTAGGGCTCAATGGCGGAGGGGTGATTGTGGCTCTCAATACGAATGGCCACGGCGATCCCGTCACCAGCGTCGATCACCCCGGCGTTCTCACCCGGTCCGACCAGGACGTGGTCACCCTTAGTGGGCAGCCGGCGCAGGTGAAGACGCGACGACTTATAGGAGCAGTGCTCGGACCACATGACGCCAAAGAGCGCTAATTCCAGGTGATTGGGATCGCGTCCGAGGACCGTCTGGATCTGATCGAATTCGTCGTCACTCAGCCCGAGGGCTCCGTGGAGACTCGCGGGGCTAATCACGCAAACAAACTACCTGGCGCGCTCGGATGCTCCGTCGCTCAACGCGCGAGCGACGCGACCGGTGCGGCGACGAAGCTCTCAAGAAGTACGCGGCCGTCCGCGCTTCCGAGCAAGGTCGACATGGCGCGCTCGGGGTGAGGCATGAGACCGACCACGTTGCCGCGCTCGTTGGTGATGCCCGCGATGTCGGCGCGCGAGCCGTTCGGGTTGTCCTTGTAGGTGAGAACGATACGGTCCTTCGCCACCAGCTCGGCGTAGGTGGCGTCGTCACAGGTGTAGGAGCCCGAGAAGTGATTGATCGGGATCACCAGTTCCGCGTTCAGCGTCGCCTGGGAGGTGAGAACCGACGCCCTCGACGTCACGACCAACGTGGTGGGCTGGCAGAGAAACGTGAGGCCCCGGTTCTTCTGCAGCGCACCCGGCAACAGACCGGCCTCGGTCAGAACCTGAAAGCCATTGCAGATGCCCAGCACCGACCCGCCCTCTTCCGCGAAGCGACCCACGGCCTCCATGACCGGCGAGAAGCGAGCGAGAGCCCCCGGGCGGAGGTAATCGCCGTGGGCAAAGCCCCCAGGCAGGATGATCGCGTCGAGACCCTCGAGGTCCGTCGTTGAGTGCCAGACCAGTTCCGCGTCGGCTCCGAGGCTGGTGACAGCGCTGAGCGCGTCGTACTCACAGTTAGATCCCGGAAAGACGACAACGCCGACGCGGGTCACGAGACCTGCACCTCAGCGAGGCGCGCCCGAGCGTCTTCGATCACGGGGTTCGAGAGCAGACGCTCGGCGAGAGACGTCGCCTTCTCCAAGGCGTCGGCCTCACTCAACGCGTCGATGTTCATGCGAAAGGACTTACCGGCCTTGACGTCGCTCACCCCGGTAAAACCGAGGGCCGGCAGTGCTCGTTCGATGGTGGCGCCCTCCGGATCGGCGATACCAGAGCGCAGGGTGACGTCGACAACAACGGAGTAGTTCACTGAGAAAAACCGTACCATTCGAGCAATGAGTGCCCGGTCACGCGCTCGTACGCGGCGGCGTATCGTGTCGAAGTTTCTCTCACGATCTCCTCGGGCACCGGTGGAGGTGGCGG
>JBEKYI010000082.1:0-5024 GCA_049511155.1 Acidimicrobiales bacterium | reverse complement strand
CGAGTACGGCGTGTCCCCGCAGTGCCGCGAGTTGGAGAGCGGCGAGCACCAACATCGGGTTGCGCTGGGAAGTCCGCACGCTCGCTAAAAGCTCGAGCGCGAGCTGATCGTTCTCTAACTCACCCAACAGCGCACTATAAAAAGGCAGCCGCTCGTAGTCCTCGGGGGCCATCGCGTAGTGGTATCGCCGACGCGCGTCGTTAAGGTCAAGCTCGCCGGTGACGCTCTCTTTCGACATGACCGACCCGCAATCAGTGGTGCGAAGAGTCCTCGGCGTTCCGCCCCCGACGTGTGCGGCGCATCGAAAGGCGCAGCTGCGCGACTCGCGCGACGCCAATCGCTAGCACCACGATGGCGCCGGACACCGCGGCCGCGAGCAACGCGACGGCCACCGGAATGGTGCCGTGGATGCCAAAGAACTCAACGCGAACGTGACGGGTGTTTTGGGCAATGAAGTCGATGAGGGCGACCAAGAAGACCACGACGACGGCCGTCGCGACCCACGTGGCGGACGTGCGAGTGTGTCGTATGCCGTGATCGTCGTGGGGGACCGGAACGCCGGCGGCTTCGTCGACTTTCGCACCCTCGGGTTCGTTTACCTCCGCGCTGTCGCCAGTCATCTCGCCCCTCTCGCCCGTTGCCGAGTGCCTGACCCACGGGGCCAGTGATCTTGACCCTAGTTCTTGGGACTCGACACGCTCACAAGATGACTGAAGACCACGACGTTCGCCAGATAGTGACCCGTAGATTCGTCAAACGGTCCTCCACACGTGACGAGTTGCAGTGAGCGCACGCCATGCGCACCAAAGACCAGCTCGTCGGGAAAGGAGGTCTTGGCAAACTGCAGAACCTTGGTCACGCGAAAACGAGTAACCGTCCCGTCGGCCAGGATCACGGTAATCAGGTCGTTGGCCTTAAGGGTCTTGAGTTCGAAGAAGATGCCAGGTCCGAGATACGAATCGACGTGACCCAAAATGACCGCGGAGCCAACCTGACCAGGCGTCACTCCGCGATCAAACCAGCCCACTGTATGTGTCGTCTCGGGTACTTCAACTGCTCCGTCGGGCTGAAGTCCCAATCGCCCCACCCGGATGTGAATACCCAAGGCAGGGACCAAGAGTTCCTCGGGACCCGATCGCGGCACCTTGACAAACGTGGCGACGTGATCGCGGACTGGCGCACCTTGCGACAGGACCGTTACCGGCGCCACACGGGGGGTGCCATGACCGACGACCAGTACGCCGAGCGCCACCGCCAAGGCGGCGACGCTGGCGCACCAGTAGATCCAGGCCCGCGCCCGACGAGGTGTGGTGCTACCTCCAACCATGGGCGTGGCGGCGCCGGACGCCGAGCAGCGCGAAGCCCGCGGCGATCGCCAAGGCACTGGCGGCGATCACGAGGCGCAACGAGCCCAGTGAACCCAGCGTTGCGCCAAGTCCGGTCTGAGGAGCGCCTACCGGAATGGAGGTGCCCGAGGACGTCTTGGTTGAGCCAGACTTTGCCCGAGGCGATGAGGTGCTCTTACTCGAAGCAGAGGCCTTCAGGTGCGCGTGTACCAGCGATCCCTTGCCCGCAGGACTGGTGCTGGTCGGCGACGTCGCGAGCCTCGGGGTGAGGGACGGACCCAACGACGGCAGTGTGAGGTTCGGGACCAGAGATGTCAGCGCCGGCACCAAGGACGACGTCGGCGATCGCGAGAGCAACGGTACGCTCACACCGCCCGCCGACGAAGACGGCGTCTGCGTCGACGCGGACGGCGTCGACGTTGTGGGCAGCGTGACGGGTGACGTCAACGAGCCCAAGGGAATGGCACCTAGGCCATTGGGAAGAAGCGACCTCACCTGAGGCAACTCTGCCGCCGGAACGGCCAGCTCGGGCAGCGCAATGGCGGCCAAAGGAATGAGCGGCAGCGCGGCGGGAACGGACACCCCTGCGACCGTGGTGCCTGATGTCCCCGTTGAGGCGCTACCGCTCGAGGGGACGACTGACGCCGCACCAGATGTCACGCCACCCACCGTGGAACCCACCGCCGCCGCCGACGGCAAGGTCACCGTGCTCGCATCCAGGCCAACGAGGCCGCCCAGCGAGAACGCACGGCCCAGCAACCTCGTGCCCGCGCCGAGCGTGATGTCGTGGTCAGCCAGAATCGTGCCCACCATCGACGTCGACGGTGCCAGGACCGCACTTCCTCCCACCTGCCAGAGAACGTGACTCGCCTGCGCACCGTTGGTCAGTGCGACGTCGCTGTGCGCGAGCGTCGCGAGGTCGCCGGGGATCTGAAAGATGAAATCGGCGTTGCGGTTACCGCGAGCGTTCAAGGTCACCAGTGAGCCCACTGAGAGCGAACCCGGCCACGAGTAGACCCCCGGGACGAGCGTCAGATGGGTGAGCGACGAACCACCAAAGACGTGCGTGGGGACGAGCGACGCGGCCGAGCGATACGCCGAGGACGCCGCACCCTGAGCACCCTGGACGGCTGTAGTCCCCACCACGGTTCGAGCACCGAGCAGATCATCCACCGTACCCAGCAAGCCGCCCACCAGTCCCGAGGCCGAACCAGTGGATGTGTCGAGTGAAGTGAGAATGCCCACAGCGCCTGATACAGACGAGGTCCCGCTTGTCGTCACACCGGCTCCCGCCAGGATCGCGTAGGGAGCAGCGAGGCCGAGGGTAGGCAGAGCGGGCGCTGCGCCCGCAGAGCCGGCACTTAAACCAAGCACGGCAGCAAGACTCAGCACCGTGGCGCCAACACAACCTGAAGCTGCTCGACGAATAACGCCGCACCAGCGACGAAGCGGCGGTGACGATTGAATCGATGAAACAGTGATGGTGGACATAAGAACGCCTCCCGTCTCCATTCGCCGCGATCGCGGCGGACAACACGAAAAACGCTACGAATCTCCAAGTTCATTCCCGACAACTCGACGACAACAATTCGTAACTCGCGTTGTTCACAACCTTTTCTGAGGTGTAGCGAATGACATGTCTTCACGCGAAGACGAGAATGGATTGCGACTCGACACATTGAGCGACTCTCACAAGTAGGCGCGTGCCCTCTGCACGTGATGCATCGCCTTCGTTGTAGACACGGCTCGTTGATCGTCAGGTGAGTACGCGGACGATTTGGCGACGGGATAACTAACGGGTGGAGGTGATGGGATTCGAACCCACTGCCTCTACATTGCGAACGTAGCGCTCTACCAATTGAGCTACACCCCCGTAGAGGTGACTACTTTACCCTAAGGCGCGCCGACTCGGTTCGCGCTGCCAGCCCTCGTAAGCCTCGCCCTCGTCGTACTCGAACCGCGGCTCTTCGTCGTAGTAGGCGTACTGACGCGAGTCGAAGTCGTAGTCGTTGTAGGTCGGCTCGTCCATTCGCACCGAGCGGCGCTGGGGCAAGCGAAGACTCAGCGACGGCTCATTCAGATACCCCTGGCTCACCGAGTAGAGGCCGAGGGCAACGTAAAGCACGACTGCGAACCACCCGAGTGCCGCGAGATCAAGCACCAAGGATGCACCCGTCACGGCCGCGATCAGCGTCATCAGCGTGGCGGTACCGACCAAGCTCAAGAACATTATGCGGCGCTGCTGTCTCATGGTGCGGCGGCGAATTGGCACGTCGTAGCGCTCCATCACCGTCACCTCAGGTTCGCGCGGACGCGACGAATACGCGGCCGCGTAGTGATTCGTCGTCACTCCCGCGTTCTCGCTGGGCTCGTCGAACTCATAGTTCTCTGACCACTCGTCCCAGGTGCTGCGCGCCTCAAGTGTGCTGGGGGTGTCATCACTGCGAACAACTCGCAGATGAGGTCGCCGCACCGCGGGTGGTTCGAAAAACGAATCCTCGTCGGCCTCGTCAAGCCGATGAGCGGGCGCGACCACGTAACCCGGTCGGCTTAACACCTCGTGTTCGGCGTGGAAGGAGTCAATTGAGCGTTCGGCTCCGCCGTCGCGAAAGTGTCGTATCGCCACTGGGGCCAAGAGAGCGACCCAAAACAGCGCGAGAACTAGGAGAAGCATCCGACGTACGGGATGAAACGTCGCTGTGGCATTGCGACAAATTTACAGTCGTACTAAGGGTTTTTGGTGGATGTCAGGCCTCGTGAAGCCCGCACTCGTCCTTGTCCAGGCCGACCCAACGACCCGAGCGCCGATCGCCCTCGACCTGGGGTTTCATGGTCATTGCAGCGCACCCGATCGACGCATAGCCCTGCGCCCAGAGTGGATGCTCGGGCAGATCGTGACTCGTAAGGTAGTAAGCGACGTCGTCGTCGCTCCACGTAGCGAGTGGATTCACCTTCACCAAATTAAATTTCTCATCCCACATCAGGATTTTCATCGCTGCGCGCGTCGGTGCGTCCACGCGTTTCACCGAGGTGATCCACGCAATCTTTCCCGCCAGTGCGCGGCCGAGCGGCTCCACCTTGCGCAGGTTGCAGCACTGCGCGGTGCCACAGGGCCAGGCATCGGCCTCGGGACCAGGCGAAGTGCGCGTCAGGTTGAGAGACCAAGCGCCTTCGAGTTCGCTGGCAAAATCGAGCGTCTCTTGGAAGTGTCCACCGGTGTCGAGGAAGATAACTTCGATGTTCGGCCGAAGTTCGTGCACCATGTGCAAAAGGGCCACGTCCTCAAACGAACAGGCCATCGCCACGTCAGCGCCGAAGCGATCAAACGTCCAGCGCAGGATCTCGATCGGAGTCGATCGCTCGAAACTCTCGTTGATCTCATCCAACTCTCCCAGCAGCGTCGGCGTGGGGTCAATTGCCGTCATTCTCAGGCCACTCTCGGTTTCTCTAGTGGTTAACTAGAATACTGTGGCATCCCAGGAATATGACCACTACCTTGCCGACTCCCCACGCCACCGACCACCTCGACATCCTCGAATCTCACGCCCTATTTATCCTGCGTGAAGTTGTGGCCGAATGCGAGCGGCCCGTCCTTCTCTTTTCGGGGGGCAAGGACTCGGCCGTGCTCTTGCACTTGGCTGCGAAGGCCTTCGCGCCCCAGCAACTTCCATTCCCGGT
>JBEKYI010000081.1:0-8812 GCA_049511155.1 Acidimicrobiales bacterium | reverse complement strand
ATGGGTACGCTCACCGGTCAGTGGCGAATTTGGGGAACCGCGAATCTCAGTTTGTGGGCGAACCTTGACACGAAGCGACCTAAGAAGAAGATTGGATTCATTCTTGACGCGGGCAAGAAAGTCAGGCCCTTCGTCACCCCCGACGATCCCGATGCGTTTGAGTCGATGGTTCGTGAACGCGCTCACCTCGGCCCAGCTAGCGGCGACTCGAGCCCGTCGCCTTTTCTCTAAGCGCGATCGGCGCGCCTTGGAATGCGCCTTGACGGCGCCACTGCCCTCAGGGCATAGTCGTCTAGGCGAGGTCCCACACCGCGCAGCCCTCTCGAAAGGGGTCGAATGCGGCCAGTGATCGTCCAAGAGTTCGTGACGTTGGATGGCGTCATGCAGGCGCCCGGCGATGGACACGACCATCCGGCCGCGGGATGGCAACGCCAATTCATCGGTGAAGACCACGTACGACTGATCGTCGAACAGATGCGCGAGGCCGACGGGTTGCTTCTTGGACGCACCACCTATGAGGAGTTCGCTGCTGTCTGGCCCCACCAGCGCGACACCAACGGGCTCGCTGAGCGCATGAACGAGATGCCCAAGTTCGTTGCCTCCACCACGCTCACGAGTGTCTCGTGGAATGCCACCCTCTTGAGCGGCGACGTGGCGGGCGCGGTGGCCCAACTCAAAGAGACACCCGGCAATGGCCTGGTGGTCGTTGGCAGCCGAAAGCTCGCTATGTACCTTCATCAGCACGATCTGGTCGACGAGTACCGCTTGTGGTTGCACCCGGTCATTGTGGGTTCGGGTGATCGGCTCTTCGAGGAGGGTCTCAATCCGGCCACGTGGCACCTCTTCGATGTCGAGTCGACCGGCGAGGGAGTTCTCGTGGCGACCTATCGTCGCAGACCGCACCACTAGGGTCGGCCGTAACGCGAGAGCGCGTTCGAAGACTGTGTACGAACGCGACTAAAGGAGAGCGATGGATCTGGACGCGAGCACCATCACCGTGATCGGGGCAAGTTGGTGCCCCGACTGCCGCCGAGCGAAGGCCTTCCTCGCCGAGCAGCGCGTGGCCTTCGACTGGATCGACTTGGAGCAGCACCCCGAGGCCACTGAGATCGTCGAGCGCTACAACGACGGGCGCCGCTCGATTCCGACCATCATCTTTCCGGACGGTTCGCACCTCACGGAGCCCGAGAACGACGAACTGGCCGACAAGCTCGGCCTGTCGCGTTCGGCCGAGTGCGACATGTACGACGTGATCATCGTGGGCGGCGGACCCACGGGCCTGACCGCGGCCATTTACGCGGCGCGTGAGAACCAAAGTGTGCTCATCATCGAAAAGTCCGCGCCCGGAGGACAGGCCGGCGTCACCGAGCGCCTCGACAACTACCCCGGATTTCCCGACGGCGTGCCGGGCTATGAGCTCGCCGACCGCATGAGCCGCCAAGCTGAGCGCTACGGCGTGGAGATTCTCCAGGCCGTAGCGGTGACCGATATTGCGCGCGATGGCGAGTGGGTCGCGGTGACCACCGCCGCCAAGGAGACGTACCGCGCGAACGCGGTGCTCGTGGCGACGGGGTCGGTCTACCGGCGCACCGGCGCGGAGGGCGAAGCCGATCTCATCGGCGCGGGCATCCACTTCTGTGCCACCTGCGACGGCCCCTTCTACCGTGGAGCCAAGGAGATACTCGTCATAGGCGGCGGCAACAGCGGACTCGAGGAAGGGTTCTTTCTCACCCAGTTCGCCGATCACGTGACCATCGTTGAGTTCAATGAGACCCTCGGCGGGAGTCGATTACTCCAGGACGAAGTCGCCGAAAACCCCAAGATGTCCGTTCTCACCAACACCAAGGTCGTGAGATTTTCCGGGAACGAGCAGGGCAAGTTGGATCATGTCGACCTCGAGGACCGCGCGACGGGAGAGGTTCGCTCGCACCCGGCCGCGGGCGCCTTCGTGTTCATTGGTCTTGATCCCAACACCGAGTTCCTCCACGGCGCCCTCGACCTTGACGAGCGGGGCTTCATCGTGAGCGACGAGCAGTTTCGCACCAGCATGCCCGGCGTGTTCGTGGCCGGCGACGTGCGCCATGGCTCGACCAAGCAGCTCGCCTCAGCGGTGGGCGAGGGGGCCGCCGCGTCCATTCAGATCCGCTATCTGCTCGACAAGATGGCCAAGGCCGAGCACGTAGGGGCCTAAGCCGGCGTCGTCACCTGCTCGCCGACTCGAAACTCGTGGCGGCCCTTGGACGTGAGGTGCCACACGCTCGCATGACCTTCGACGGTCCACTCGCTGGGACCTCCCACGAGGGCCGTGAGTTCATCGATCCCGTAGATCGAGGTAGCGGACTCGTCAGGTAAGACGAAGCGCGCCACGATGTCAGGCACGCGTGCGGCAAAAGCGTCGAAGTGGGGGAGTATTCCCACGCGGGGTAGAAGACCGAGTCCGGCCGTCGCGGCGTTGCGCGGATGACGTATCGACGGTATCCACGATCCGATCGCCATTGCCCCGGCACTGCAGCCCGCCAGCGCGGCACCGCTGTGCCAGGACCGTTCGATAGCCGCCCACACCAAGGTGTCGCGGAGAGTGTTGGCGAGGTAGTGGGGATCACCCCCCGACAGGTAGATCAGGCCGGCCCCGTCGATGAGCGCGGCCATGTCGGCGTTATTCGCGTCGTCGCGCGTGCCCACGGGTACCGCGACCGCCTCGACGCCGATTCGTTGCGCTTGAGCGGCGCCCAGCTCATGCCAGTGCTCGACGACGGCCGGACCGTCGTTAAAGGCCGCGGTAGCCAGTTGCACGTAGCGCGGGGCGCGACCCTTGATGAGTGACGCCTCGACCTCGAGCATCTCGGGCAGATACTCACCCGAACCGACGAGGGCGAGGGGACCTGGACCAGTCTCGGCGCTCACGAACGACTCCCCCTAACCTGCGACGAGCCCCGATGGCGGCGCCGAGTCCCATCAATTTAACGGCGCGGCACAGTGAGTGAGCACGACCCGTTACTAAGTTGAGTCGGTGTCGTCGACCTCGAGAGCCGCCGTGGCCTGGTTCATCTTTGACGTCGTGGTTGTTCTGGTCTTCGTGGTGATCGGCCGGCACACCCATCACCATCGGGAGACCCTGGGGGGAGTGTTCTCGACTATCTGGCCCTTTGGCGTCGGTCTCCTCGTGGGCTGGGCGGGGGTGCTGTGGTCACGCAGACGCCCGTCGGGGCTATTGAGTGGCGTCTGCATCTGGCTATCAACGGTGGCGATTGGGATGGTGCTGCGCGTGATATCGGGACAGGGCACCGCCCTCGCCTTCATCGCCGTAGCTTTGGGGTTCCTCGGTCTGTTCATGCTGGGGGCACGAGCGTTGGCGGCGAGAAGCCGGGTGCAGGGGTCGCCTCGCTAGAAGAAGACGGCGCAGAGGTCGTAGATCTCGCGGGGCACTTGGCGTCTCCCCGTGGTCACGGTCGAGAGCTCCGTGAGCACGACGGTGCCGTCGCGCACGACCGGGATCATCCCGAACTTTCCGGCGACGACCGCTTCGTAGGCGGCGGCGGCGACGCGCGTGGCGTAGATGCGGTCATGGGCCGTGGGGCTGCCACCTCGCTGGAGATGGCCGAGCACCGTGGTGCGCACTTCGAAGCCATGCTGTTCGATCTTGGCGGCCACGAAGTGACCGACGCCGCGCGTTGCGTGACGCACACCACTCACCGCGTCGGAGTCGACGTGACTCGCGGCACCGACCTCCAGGGAGTCGAGGTCGAGATCGAAAAGACGAGTCCGGCGCGCCGGCGAACTTCGAGGTGGGCGACGATCTCGTCGATCGTGATGGGAAACTCCGGGATCACGATCATGTCGGCGCCACCGGCCAGTCCACCTAGGGCGGCGACCCAACCGGTTGAACGACCCATTGTTTCGACCACGATCACGCGGTGATGTGAGGCGGCGGTCGTGTTGAGACGGTCAAGCGACTCGGCGACGATGCTGATGGCCGTGTCGAACCCGATGCAGTAGTCCGTGCCCGGCAGGTCGTTGTCGAGAGTCTTGGGAACCCCCACGATCGGCGCGTTGCGATCGGCCAGCCAGTGCGAGATGTGATGGGTACCGTCGCCGCCGATGGCGATCAGAGCATCGACGTGCTCGTCAATCGCCGCGAGCACGCTCTCGCGCCCACCCGCCGGATCGTCCAGGTTGTAGCGCTGGGTACCGAGCAGGGTGCCACCTTGGCCGATGATTCCACGTAGGTCTTTGGCGGTAAGGGTCTCGCCTTCGAAATCGCCCACCAGACCGGCCCAACCGTTGGCGATGCCGATGACTTCGTGGCCGTCGCGCATCGCCATGTCACCGATCGCTCGAATAGCTGCGTTCAGCCCCGGGGCGTCGCCGCCCGCGGTGAGCACACCGATGCGCATGACGACAACCTCCTAACCCAACCCGGCTTCAGTCTACGAGCGAAGAAGGTGTTCTAGAAGGAAGCCCCTAGACGAGAGCCTCTTCGCGTGTCACTTCGCGCCGCCCGAGCAGGACGGTGGCTACGAAACTGAACGCCAGGGCGACGATCACGCCCAAGTTCGCGTACGCCCATGCGCCATCTTTGCCGCCGAGTCCGAAGGGCGAGAGGAAATATCCCTGCCACGTGAGCCACGACGCCGCCGTGTTCGTCACGAGTCCCCAACCCAGCACACTCGCGATGACTGTGATCAGGATTGGCGAAAGCCGCACGTCGCCGTAGCGCCCGCGGGTTTCGTAGAGCTCCTTCTCGGCGTAGTTCTTTCGTCGTAGTGCCAGGTCGCCGAGAAAGACTCCGCACCAAGCGGCGATCAGGACGCCGACCGTGATGAGGAAGCCCTCAAACTGAGTGAGAAAGTTCTTCTCGAAGAAGACGATGTAAATGGTCCCGATCAACATGATCACGCCGTCCACTCCAGCGGCGGCGTAGCGCGGGATGCGTAGACCCGCCGAAAGGAGCGATAGGCCCGAGGAGTAAATGTCCAGTACGGCGCCGCCGATAAGACCGGCCAGGGCGACGATGACGAAGGGCACCAGAAACCAGGTAGGTAGAAGTTTGGCCAAGGCCCCGACTGGGTCATCGCCGACCGCTGCACTGAGTTGGCTCGACGAGCCCGCCAGCAGGAGTCCAAAGAAGAGAAGAATGATAGGAGCGATTGATCCGCCGAACGTCGTCCACCACACCACACCACGATTTGAGGCGCTGCGCGGCAGGTAACGCGAATAGTCGGCCGCCACGTTGACCCACCCGAGGCCGAAGCCCGTCATCACGAAGACGAGCGCGCCGACGGTGGACTGGAAGGACCCAGAATGCACGTGGCTGACGACGTGCCACTGGACGTGTTTGAAAGTAAGCGCGATGAAGACGATGGTGAGCACACCGGTCAAGACAGTGATGACCGCTTGCATGCGCATGATCAGGTCGAAGCCCATCACGCCGCCGCCGGTGATGAGGGCAGCCACCACCAGCATGGCGACGATCTTGGTCGCGTCCCCACCGTTCCAGCCGAGTCGAGTGAAGACCGTGGATGTGGCGAGCACGGCAATGACGGTGAGGGCCGTCTCCCAACCCACGCAGAGCAGCCACGAGATGCCCGAGGGTAGGCGGTTGCCTCGCACGCCGTACGCCGCGCGCGAGAGCACCATGGTGGGCGCGGACCCCTTCTTGCCGGCAGTGGCAATCACTCCACAGAGCCAGAAGCTAAAGACGATCCCGATCGCTCCAACGATGACGGCCTGGATGAACGAGATTCCGAAACCAAGCACAAACGAGCCGTAACTGAGTCCCAGCACCGAAACATTGGCTCCGAACCAAGGCCAAAAAAGTTCGTTCGGTCGACCCTTGCGTTCATCCTCAGTTATGACGTTGATGCCATTGGCCTCAACGCGTAGCGCGCCAGACGTTGCGGCGGCGAATCCAGAACTGTCATCAACGACCTGGGTCACGTCTTCTTCATGCCTCCCCGCGAGCGACGGCGCCACGCTTGGTGACGATTGTACGAGGTCAGGACGACCGCGAGAGCGTGAGGAGCGAATACGTCGCCCCGCGTCGTTCTAGGGTGACTCCATGGTCGCGTCACGGCTCTATTGCGCGGACACCGTTCTTATCGACGTGGTCCTGACCGTGTCGTCGCTTCCGCACCGGGCTGGTGACGTGCGAGCCACGTCCCAGCTCATTACGACCGGGGGCGGATTCAACGCGATGAGCGCGGCGGCGCGTCACGACGTCGACGTCATCTACGCAGGTCGCTTGGGCAGTGGTCCGTTCGCCACACTGGCTTCGGCCGATCTGGCGCGCGAGCGCATCGGCGTGCCCGTCGAGACCAATCGAGAGGTGGACTGCGGGATCTGCATTGTGCTCGTCGAGCCGGACGCCGAGCGCACTTTCGTTACGACCGCCGGGGCGGAAAGTACGTTGCGTGGGGCTGACCTCGCGGCACTTGAGGTCAAGACAGGTGATTACGTCTTGGTGTCGGGCTACAACGTGATGTACGAAGACATGGCCGAGGTCGTCTCGACCTGGCTGGAGTCACTCGATCCCGAGGTCATCGTGGCCTTCGATCCGGCCACGCGAGTGGACGACATACCCCACGAGTACCTCGCACGTGTCCTACCCCGAGCAAACTGGATCTTGTGCAATCTGGCCGAAGCGGCTGCACTCGGTGGGACCGATGACGCCAAAGCTGCCGCCACTGCGCTGACACGCCGCGGTGAGTCTCTCAGCGCGCTGGTGCGATGCGGTGCGGCGGGATGCGTGGTGGCCAAGCACGGTGCGCCCGCAGTTGCCGTCGAGGGCTTTTCGACCACGGTCGTCGACACCAATGGCGCAGGAGATGTCCACAACGGCGTATTTCTCGCCGAGTTGGCCCACCGCGTCTCGCCGATCGCCGCCGCACGATGGGCGAATGCTGCCGCGGCGATGGCCGTCGCCCTCAGGGGTCCCGCCACCGGGCCCCGCCGCGATGAGGTTGAGACGTTCTTGGCGACGCGCGCCAGAGCCGAAGCGACTTAGAAGTACTCTCGCCCGAGCTCGTCGCTCCAGGCGGCGACGCGAAGATCTCCGCGCGGCCCACTCCACGAGAATACGGGCTTGATATCGAGCACGGGGGTGTCATTGATTGCGTCCAGCCCTCGTACCACGAGGGAACGTGTCTCGATCGTTTCGAGGGCCGCGATCGAGACCAGTAGCCGGTTCGGACGATCTTTATTGCGCTGGGCGAACACGCCGACGTCGGGCCAGTCCAGATTGCCGCGAGGGCGGCGGTGCCACGGTCCGGGCGGAACATCCTGGGCCAACTCGGCGAGGAAAATCACCTCAACGTGCGAGAACTCCTCGAGACCTTGCAACGCCACGTCGGGAACGTCGTCAGCCAGCTCAATGACCGAGGTGTAGTCGTCCCAGTTGTCATCCGTTAACTCGCGTCTCTCGTTGCGCACGCGTGCAACAACGCGAAAGATGGGTTCCACTGGCCCAATCTACCGAGCAGGACTTTTCGGCGATTCGAAGAGGAAGAACGCAGGGGTATCGTAGGTCGTTCGAAAGAAGAGAATGGCTGAACTGACCTTCACATACGGGACGATGGCGTCCGGCAAGTCGACGCTGGCCCTCCAACTGTGCTGGCAACTACGAGAGGGTCGCGGTGACGTCGCCCTGTGGACCTTCGGTGATCGCAGCGAAGATGGCATGGTGACGAGTCGAATAGGTATCGAAGCGGCCGCCGAGGCGATCGAACCCGGCAGCTCACTCGAACCTCACGTGGCGTCGCTGCTAGCGAATGGAATCCACATCCTGGTGATTGATGAGGCCCAGTTCGCCAGCGTGGATCAGGTCGATGCGCTCGCGCGCGTGGTTGACGACCACGAAGTGGACGTGCACGCATTCGGCCTGTCGGCTGACTTTCTGCTCAATGTCTTTCCCGCGTCGGCCAGATTGATCGCTATCGCCGACTGGGCTCACGAGCTTCCCCTCACCTCCTCGTGTTGGTGCGGGAAAAAGGGGCGCTGCAATGCTCGAGTCGTCGATGGCGTGGTCGCTCGCGAAGGAACCCAGTTCGTTACTGGCGACGTAAGTGACGGAGTGGTCCACTATCAGGTCCTGTGTCGAACCCACTACCGCCTCGGTCAGCTCAACGCCAAGACGTCGTAGCGAGGATTTCCGACTCTCAAACTGACGCGAACGAAGCATTGGGGCTCTCCGTTGTTGTGAATGCCTTCAGTCTTCGTCAATTTCTTTTTCATTTCACTCGTCTAGTGACTTCAATTCACCTGCCGTTTACCTTCAATTCCTAGTTTGCAAGGGGCAATACGTTCGACGTTCGAATCGTGGCGTCTACACCTTTCTTTAGGAGGAAAGTTCAGGATGAAGAAATCACTCAGATTGATCATGGCGATGGCATTCGCCGCGACCGGTCTCCTCACGGTGGCGACGCTGCCCGCGAGTGGCGCGACCCACAAGGTCGTCTGCTACCGGCTAGTAAACAACAAGGTGAGGTCAGCCAAGTTCAACAACAAGTGCCCCAGGCCGTGGACGAAGACGAAGCCCAAGCCAAAGAAAACGGCGCCCGTAACAAGCCTGCAAGGATCGAACAAGCCGGGTGACCCGGACCTGAGTGTGCCGAGCAACGTAACGCTCGCGATCAACGGATCGTCGTTCGACGCGCCACTCGTTGGCGTTACGACATCGGGATCCTCGGCGTACACCGCAGGTGGCAAGGTCTCCTTCAGTTCGTACCCGGCCGCGGGTTCGGGCTCCGGTCGTACCGGTATTACGAATGGTTCGCTCAATATCGGCTTTACGGACGTTCCGATGACGGCGGCTGCA
>JBEKYI010000080.1:0-5114 GCA_049511155.1 Acidimicrobiales bacterium | reverse complement strand
CCATCTTCGCCGCCTTCGTCGTGATCTTCACCCTCAGTCGCCACGCCATCGACACGTCGACCACGACCACGACGACGACATCCACCACGACCACGACCGCGCAGTCAACGACCACGACGACGTCGACGCTCGCGAGTTCCACGTGTTCAGGTAGTTCATTCTCCGGTGCGTACAACGAGGGTCAGGGGGCCGCAGGCACCGTGTACGCCTCGGTCACCTTGACAAAGACGACGCCCGGTACGTGCACCGTCGACGGGTGGCCCATCATCACCCTGCAAGACAAGCTCGGCGGGCTGCTCACCGTGACGCCGATCGACGTGCCCAAGGCGGGCAACGGCTTTCAGTTTCTGACCGGTACCGCCAGCGATCTCACCAGTGCCGCCAATCGTGCACCGAGTCTGGTCACTCTTGCTCAGAATCAGTCGGTGACGTTTGCCCTGGCGTACTCCGATGTCGCGGTCGGCACCGCGGCCTGCGGGAACGGCGTCACGATGAGCGTGCAGTTCGCCGCGAATGGCGCGACGGTTGGACTGACCCCGCCCTCGCCGATTCAGCCGTGTGACAACGGTCAGATCTGGCTCAGCCCCTTTTACGCAGCGGGCTAGATCGCTCGACTCGCCGGGAGCCGTCGCCTTCGCACATCGTGACGACACGGTGAATCACATGATTCAGCACCTACGATCTCCTTCGTGGCGCGCATCGATCTCAACGGGCATCCGACCTGGGTGAAGCTGCCCAAGAGGAAGGGTCCCACCATCGTTCTCCTGCACGGTGGACTTTCGGATAGCGACAGCCTGCTTCGTGCGCTGGGGCCCGGTCTGTCCAAGAGGTTCGAACTCGCGGCGTTTGATCGTCGCGGACACGGCAAGACCAAGGACACCGAGGAGCCCTTCAGCTACGACGCGATGGCCGATGAGACGATCGCCTTCATCGAACATCTGCAACGTCGCGTATATCTGCTCGGACACAGCGACGGGGCCAACGTGGCTTTGCTGGTGGCCCTGCGGCGACCCGATCTTCTGCGTCGCGTCGTTCTGGTGGGGGGGAACTTTCACTACGACGGTCTGGTACCGATGAAGGACTTCACGCCCGAGAGCGAGGGGTTCGCCGAGTTCGCAGTCGACTTCGCGCGAGTGTCGCCGGACGGAGTGGAGCACGCGGCGGCCGTGGTGGAAAAGTCCCTGGCTCTCGTTCGAAGCGAGCCGGCACTGAGCGAGGACGAGCTCCGCAATATCGCGACCCCCGTGCTGGTGATGTCAGGAGACGATGACGTCGCCCGACTGGATCACACGGTCGCGCTCTACGAGGCCTTGCCCGAGGCGCAGCTGGCCGTCATCCCCGGCGCGTCGCACAGCGTGCTCAAGGAGCGAACGAAACTGTGTCTGACGATCATTGAGGAGTTCTTGCTCGGTCCGGTGCCGCCACTTACGAAGATTCCTCTTCGGCGCGCGGCGCGCACGCCCGAGCCGTCGACGATACCCGAAGCGTGATCAAGGGCGCCGGTAGACTCGTCGCAATGTTGGCGACGGTATCGCGCACCCGGCTGGGTTTCATGACGTGGTGGACCTCGCTCAACGCGCTGACGCGCGACGGCCTGTTGTACCTACTGTCGGCGGGCTTTGCGCTGACCCTCGGTGAGACCTCATCCCAGGCGGCGCAGTGGCAGTGGGGGTATCTCGCTATGGGACCCTACGCCCTGGCCGCACTGTTGGCCTTCGTGCTGGCGCGCTCTGTCGTGCGGCGCCAGCACCTCGTGCGACTCGCGCTGTTCAGCGTCGTCATCGTGGGCGCGGTCGCCGCACCCCTCGGACTCGAAGCTCACTGGCGTCACGCGCAACCCGAAGTCGGGGTCATTGCGAGGGCCGGGGAACTGATCAGCAAGGGCAAAGACCCGTATCACACGTACGACGAGCACGGCCAGTTGGTCGGGGCGATCAAGGACCTGCCCAAGTTCGAGTCGTTCTTTCCGTACTTTCCTTTGATGGGCCTCTTTGGTCTGCCCTCGGCCGTGACGCACAAGGGCAAAGGCCTTACCGACGCGCGCATCATCATGACGTTGATGAGCATCATCGTGAGTGGGTGGGCGCTCGCGTTGTTGCGCGCGTCCAAGGAGCAGAAGCTTCGCGTGGCCCAGGTCTTGATCGCTCTGCCAACGGGGGCGCTGTTCTTTGCCACCGGCGGCGACGACATGCCGATCCTCGCGCTGATGCTGCTTGCCGTCGCGGCCCTGCAACGTCGCCAGACGAATCTTGCGGGCATCAGTCTGGGGCTCGCGGCCGCGATGAAGATCACGGCCTGGCCCATGGCCGCCGGCGCCCTACTCGTCGCGCGCGACCGAGAGGGTCGCGCGACGTGGAAGAGGGTGTTGGCGTGGATCGCCGCGATCGTGATCGTCACGACCGTGCCCTTTGCCCTGCGCGCACCGAACGCGTTCATGGCCAACGTTTTTGCCTTTCCACTCGGGCTCGCGGGCGTCTCCTCACCCGCCGCGAGTGCGCTGCCGGGCCACATTCTGACCACATGGATGCCGATCCTCGGCCACATCCTCGCGCCGGTGTCGTTCCTTATTGGTGGGTACTTCGCCACGAAGTACATTCGTCGCCACTGGCCCCTCGCGCTGTCCCAGGTCCTGGGACTGCTCGCGATCGTGTTTCTCGGCCTGATCTGCGTGGCGTCCGCGACGCGCGTGGGCTACGTGATCTATCCGCTGAACCTGCTGCTCTGGTCGTCGGTGACGAAAGAGGCACCCGTACCCGCCAAGGAACTGGTCGCCGTCGCCTAGATCGTGTCGGAGTTCTGATAGATGGTGAACTTCCAATAGACCTTGGCGGCGGTTGACTTGGTGACCGTGATACCGAGCTCCCAGTAGAAGCCGTCGCTGCCCGCCTTTTGAAACAGGGACTGTGGTTTGCCGTTGCTGGCGGTGCGAGAAAACAGAGTCCAACCCCGAGCCTCAAGTTGGGTGTCAAAGAACGTCACCAGTTGGTTTGACGTCGCGTCGCTCGTCGCCATCGGCTCGTAGCAGTCGTACTCACCCGCTCCGAGGTCAGGTGTATTCGCACCGGGTTCGGGAACCGTGTTCTCGGGCACGATGAAGGCGTTATCGAGGTTGCTGGGGACCTCTTCGCTCTGTAGGCAGTACTTCAACGCTGGCCCGGGCCTGGCGTCGAGCGGCAGACCTCCCACGACGGTGGGAATGGTCGTGGGCACGGTGACGACACCCTTGTTGGTCGCGAAGTCGACGAGAAGAAAGACGCCAATCATGACAACCGCGAGGCCGAGAATCATCCCCGCGGGCCAAAGGCTCGTGGTAGTCGTTAAAGGAGGTCGCGGAGCGGGGGGAACTTCGGGAACATCGCTCACTCACTCCATCCTAAGTGATCGATAGGACCGCGCCCTTCGCCCAAACGCCACTCCGCGGCGCCCTCGAGAGCGGCGAGGACGAAGGACTTTGCGTCACGCACGGCGTCAGGCATTGGTCGTCCCAGCGCCAATCCGGCCGCGATGGCCGAGGACAGCGAGCACCCCGTGCCGTGATCGTTCGTCGTGACTACGCGTGGTCCATCCAGAACGGCGAGGTCGTGCGCGCCGAGCAGGACGTCGGTTGAGCGTTCGGGGTGCGCGGCCTCTTGCATGTGCCCACCCTTTACGAGGACGTAGCGCGGGCCCAAAGAGAGGATGGCCCGAGCGGCGGCGACCACGTCGTCGAGATTGGAAAGGTCGCGCGCATCGAGTCCGCACAGCACTGCGGCTTCGTGCAGGTTGGGCGTCACCAGTTCCGCAAGAGGGAAGAGCGCGTGGCGGTACGCCTCCACGCCTCCCTCGCCCATGAGTACGTCGCCACTGGTGGCCACGAGCACGGGATCGACGACCAGGTGGGGTAGCAGGCCCTCAGCGGCCAGGGCAGCCACGCGTTCGACGATCTCGGGCGAGGCGAGCATGCCGGTCTTGGTGGCGCGCACGTCAAAGTCGCTGACGACCGCTCGAACTTGTGCCTCGACCACGTCGGGATCGATGACGTGCACGGCGCTCACGCCTCGGGTGTTCTGGGCCGTGACCGCGGTGAGGGCGGTCGTGGCGAACACGCCAAAGGCGTTCAGCGAACGGATATCGGCTTGTATTCCGGCTCCGCCACCAGAGTCCGAGCCCGCAATAGCGAGAGCGACGACGGGTTGCACTCACCAACCCTAACGATCAATCCTCCCCGGTACGCTGGGTCCGTGGGACAGCTCTTTAGCGTTGGCTCGGTGACGTCGACCTCTCGACTCGTCGTCGGCACGGGCGGATTTCGCTCGTTCGACGTTCTCGAAGCGTCGCTCAAGGCGTCAGAATCGACGATCGCAACCGTAGCCCTGCGCCGCGTCGACCCTAAAGTTGAAGGTTCGATTTACGACCTGCTGACGGGGCTGAACGTGACGTTGCTGCCGAATACTGCGGGCTGTTACAGCGCGGAGGAGGCCATCAAGGTCGCCGAACTCGCACGCGAAGCCTTTGGAACACCCCTCGTGAAACTCGAGGTGATCGGCGACGACCTTACCTTGCTGCCCGACACCGCCGAGACCCTGGTAGCGGCCGCCGAGCTCGTGCGGCGAGGTTTTGAAGTGTGGGCCTATACCTCTGATGACTTGATCGTGGCCCAGCGACTCGAGCAGCTGGGCTGCGTGGCGGTCATGCCACTAGGCTCGCCGATCGGCTCGGGCCTAGGCATTCGCAATCCCCACGCCATCTCGCTCATCACCGAACGCGTCGAGGTACCGATCCTGCTCGACGCCGGGGTGGGGACCGCCTCGGACGCCGCGTTGGCGATGGAGTTGGGCTGTGACGGGGTGCTAGCGGCCTCGGCCATTAACCGTGCGCTCGAGCCCGCCTTGATGGCCGAGGCGCTGCGAGATGCCGTGCGCGCGGGCTACGCCGCTCGGCGCGCGGGGCGCATTCCCACGCGTCTGCACGCAGAAGCCTCCTCGCCGGCCCTGGGCCGACCAGACTTATTTGCCCTCTAGCGTCCCCATAACTACACTGATGTAGTCCTTCGCGGTAGTCTGAATGGACCTCGGTCGGGAGGGTGTAGGTATGACAGTGACTTCGACAACATTCGGATATAGCGGGCCGACGGT
>JBEKYI010000079.1:0-5115 GCA_049511155.1 Acidimicrobiales bacterium | reverse complement strand
GTGCCGAATCGGTACAGGCTCTGCGCCTGGAGTGCGCCTTGGCGCCGGAGGGATTTCTCTCGGGAATCGGACACACCCGATGGGCGACTCACGGTGCCCCCGAGGCGGTGAACGCCCACCCCCACCTCGATTGCTCGGGCAACATCGCCATCATCCACAACGGCATCATCGAGAATCACACCGAGATACAGGAAGGACTGGAAGCCCGGGGACACCTCTTCACTTCGGTCACCGACTCCGAAGTGCTCGCGCACCTCATCGAAGAAGAGCGGTCCAAGGGTCTCGAACTAATCGATGCGGTGCGTCAGAGCCTTCTCGTCGTGCGTGGCGCCTTCGCAGTGGCCGCGATGGACGCAACCGAGCCCGACGTCATCGTGGCCGCTCGGAGAATCTCGCCCCTCATCGTGGGCACCGCCCCGGGCGTTACGTATCTGGCAAGTGACATTCCCGCAATCCTCGATCGCGCGACAGCGTTTTACGCGGTGAATGACGACGAGATTGTCCGCCTCGGACCAGAGGGTTTTCGCGCCATTGACTTAGAGGGGGTGCCGGTTCGTCTGCACCAACTCTCCATCGACTGGGATCTGGAAACCGCCGAGAAGGGTGGTCACGAGGACTTCATGACCAAGGAGATCAACGAGCAACCTGAAGCCATTCGCGCCACCCTGCTCGATCGTCGCCGTCGTGACGGGACCATCACGTTTGACGAGATGCGCATCGAGGACAAGGAACTGCGCGAGGTGAGTCGTGTCGTGATTGTCGCCGCCGGAACCTCGCATCACGCCGGCCAGGTGGCCAAATACGCCATCGAACGTTTGGCGCGCCTCGGGGTCGACGTGGATATTTCGAGTGAGTACCGCTATCGGGACCCTATCGTCGAGGTGGGCACGCTGGTGATTGGGATATCCCAGAGTGGTGAGACTATCGACACCATCCAGGCTATTCGTGAGGCGAAGCGTCGGGGGGCGCGCGTCGTGGGCGTCACGAACATTGTCGGCTCCTCCCTCGCGCGCGAGTCCGACGCGGTCATCTATACCCGCGCCGGGCTAGAAGTTTCGGTCGCCTCGACGAAAGCATTCGTCGCACAGGTCGCGGCTCTCGAACTACTGGCATTGCGACTCGCGCAACTGCGTGAGACACTTCCCCCGAGTGATGTGGACGCTCTCTTCAAGGGAATCAATGCGGTGGCGGATCAGGTCGCCACGGCTCTTGAACGGCGCGGTGACGTGGAGAACGTGGCGAGGCAACTTGTCGGCTCGCGGGACTTCTTCTTCATCGGCCGACACGTCGGCTTTCCGACGTCGCTCGAGGGAGCGCTCAAACTCAAGGAACTCTCCTACCTGCACGCGGAAGGCTACCCGGCGGGCGAGTTGAAGCACGGCCCCCTCGCGTTGATTGAGCCCGGCGTGGTGGTGGTTGCCGTGGTGACTGATCCCGCGATGCACGAAAAGATGCTCTCGAACTTGGCTGAGGTGAAGGCCCGCGGTGCGACGGTGGTGGCGGTTGCCACGGACGACGATGAGTACGTGGAAGCGATCGCCGATTACGTGTTGCGAGTTCCGGCAACCGAACCGCTCTTTACGCCGATGGTGGATGTGGTGCCACTGCAACTGTTCGCCTACGCCATGGCGCGCGGACTGGGGCGCAACGTCGATCGGCCGCGCAACCTTGCCAAAACCGTGACGGTGGAGTAGTGGTCACGACCGGGGTTGGCGTCGACGTCGTTGATGTTGATCGCTTCCGCCTCGTCTTGGGGCGCCGTCCGCGTATCGTCGATCGACTCTTCACCGACGGAGAACGACGCGACGCCCACTCCCAGCCGGAGCGGCTGGCCGCGCGCTTCGCCGCCAAGGAAGCGGTGCTCAAAACGCTGGGCATTGGCGCTGGAGACACTCCCTGGCGCTCGATCGAAGTGACCCTCGATGCATCAGGCGCTCCAAGCGTGGTGCTGCACGAGCACGCGAGCGAGATCGCTGAGAGTCAAGGTGTTGGATACCTTCACCTTTCGATGACGCACACGGACCACCTCGCTGCCGCATTTGTGGTTGGTTCGTCGAAGGATGAGGTTCGTGGCGGTTGAAGGAGTCCGACGACCGGCCTGGGCGGAGGTCTCCGCCTCAGCTATTCGCCATAACGTTCGCGCGCTGCGCGCCGTCGTTGGTGAGGCGACGATCTGCGCTGTGGTGAAGGCGAACGGATATGGACATGGCCCCGTACTGGTGGCGAACGCCGCGCTGGAGGGCGGAGCCACGTCACTCGCGGTCGCGCTGGTGGATGAGGGTCTCGAGCTGCGTCGGGCCGGGGTGACGGCACCGATTTTGCTTCTGACCGAGATCCCCCCTGAGACGATTCCCGACGCGTACGGCGCGAATCTCACCTTGACTATCGGCTCCCTCGACGGGGCTCGCGCGGCCTCACGATGGGCGCAGTCCCTCGGCGGGTCGCACCCCGTTCACGTCAAAGTCGACACCGGCATGCACCGCATGGGGGTGGTGCCCGAGGAGCTCGATGAGGTGGTCGATATTATGGTGGCCTCGCCGAACGTGGAACTTGAAGGCCTCTATACCCACTTGAGCGTGGCCGACAGTCCAAGCGTTGAGGACCGGGACTTTAGCGAGTCACAGATCGAGCTCTTCGATGATCTCGTGGCCGGCCTCGCGGCTCGGGATATACAGCCCGCGATTCTGCACTGCGCCAACTCGGCGGGTGCCCTCGGATATCCGGCGTCGCGCCACACGATGGTTCGCGTAGGCCTCTCCTTGTATGGGTACCTGCCCGATGAGTGGCTCGCGAGTTCTCTGGCGGAAAAAGGACAGCACCTGACGCCGGCACTCGCTCTGCGGGCTCAGGTGTCCGCCGTTCGCCGCGTGGCGGCGGGTGGACGACCGAGTTATGGACGACTTCGCGAACTCACGCGCGACGCCACCGTCGTCACCGTGCCCTTTGGCTACGCCGACGGATATCCTCGGCATCTCTTTGAGGGTGGCGCTGAGGTACTGATTAATGGCACGCGCTACCCACTCGCGGGCATGGTCACGATGGATCAACTCGTGGTGGACGTTGGCGACGACGACGTGGCGATCGGCGACGACGTGGTGCTGCTGGGCCGACAAGGTAGCGACATCGTCAGTGCCGATGAGTGGGCAAGTTGGGGTGGGACTATCACTTGGGAGGTTCTCACAAGTCTGGGTGCCCGCATTCCTCGGGTTCTCGTCGACTGATGGTCGAGTTCGAGGAAATGTCGACGTGCACGCGTTGCGCGCTCGCGGCTACGCGACAGCGCGTGGTGATCGGATCGGGTCCGCTGGATGCGCGTCTCATGGTCGTGGGAGAGGCGCCCGGTCGCACTGAAGACGAAGGAGGCGCGCCATTTATTGGGCGCAGCGGGAAGCTGTTTTTTACTCTGCTCGAGGAAGAGCTCGGACTCACGCGAGCGGACTGTTACGTGACCAACGTCGTGAAGTGTCGGCCGCCGGCCAATCGCACGCCCACGCCCACAGAGATAGCCACGTGCCGGCCCTGGTTGATTGAGCAACTAGATCGCGTAGCTCCGACCTATATCTTGACGCTGGGTAACACTGCCGGACGGGCCATCTTCGCGTATCAATCGGGAATTGGACAGGTTCACGGTCACGTCTTTCGCTCGGGGGCCATCAAGGGCGTGCCGACCTATCATCCCGCCGCGGCCCTGCGCGGAGGACAGGGTGTCGTGGACACCATGCGCGCCGATCTTGGTGTGATTCGTCGACTCATGGAGGCGTCGTGAGTTGGCGCCGGTATGCCGCGAGTGCCGACGACACGCAAGTTGCGGGAGAGGCCTTCGCCTCGTTGCTTCGCCCCGGCGACATCGTGTTGTTGAGTGGACCTCTAGGCGCCGGCAAGACGACGTTCACCCAGGGAGTGGGACGAGGCCTGGGAGTTCGCGAACGAGTGACCAGTCCCACCTTTACGATCGTGCGCCAACACGAGTGCGTCAATGAGCTTGGCATCACCACGCTCCATCACGCGGACGTATATCGAGTGGGATCGCTAGGCGAGGTCGACGACCTGGCGCTGGGCGAGTTGGTCGAAGAGGAAGCCGTCGCGGTCGTCGAGTGGGGAGAGATCGCCTCGCCCTTGTTTGGACGTGACGTGATCAGCGTGTCGTTCGACATTGATGAGAGCGAGGGCCGCACGATCGAGGTCGACGGAGCGCTGACGGGTCGAGAAGTTCTGCTGAATGAGTGGGCGGCCTCGTGAACATTCTCGCCATTGAGACCGCAACCACTGCCTGCGCTATCGCGCTACGACTGGACTCCGGTGAGGAGTTCGAGGTCGTGCTGGACAATCAACGCCACCACACTGAGACGCTCACTCCCGGTATTCGCGACTTGCTCGCGCGCGTTCAACTCGCGCCGAAGGACCTCGAGCGCGTGGTCGTCGACCGCGGACCGGGGCTCTATACCGGCCTGCGTGTGGGTGTCGCCACCGCAATAGGTCTCTCCCTGGGGGCGAGCGCGGAACTCGTGTCGGTGACATCGCTCGAACTTCTCGCTCACGGCGCCTCTCGCCGCGGCGCACGCGGCACGTTTGTCAGTGTGGTTGACGGGCGTCGAGGCGAACTGTTCGTTCAGACCTTCTCGCTCCTCGACCACGGCGTCGACGCACTCAGTGAGCCAAAGGTCACGACGCCCGCGGCCCTGGTTGATGAGTGGGCGGGACGTGACGACGACGTCACGTTCGCTGGCGACGGGGTCGCGCGGTACGACGCCGAGTTTTCGGCGCTTGCGCGCGCCACGCTGCTTGAACTACGTGTTCCGCCACCCCTCGAGGCACTAGCTCTCGGCGTGACTCGGATCCCTGACGACGCGATCACACCGCTCTACTTACGCGAGGCGGACGCGATTGCGAACTTCTCCACGCGGGAACGACCGTCGTGAGCGACTGGACCATTCGACTGGCCGAGCGTCGTGACGTTCCTGAATTACTCGTCATCGAAGTCGCGCAGTTTCCAGAGCCCTGGTCCCGGACCATGTTGCTCGATGAGATCACCAACGTGGAGAACCGCCGGTACACGGTGGCAGTAGAGAGCAAGTCGATCATCGGTTACCTCGGGATCATGTTCGTGATGGATGA
>JBEKYI010000078.1:0-5133 GCA_049511155.1 Acidimicrobiales bacterium | reverse complement strand
TCGAGAGCGGGCATGGCCGCCAACACGTCGAGGTAGTTCTGGTCGGCCAGGTCGTCGCCGGTGTGTACCAACACCTCATCATTGAAGGCCGCGACGATCTCGGGACCTTCTTCGAGCAACACGTGTTCGGCGAAGCACTGGCGCACCGCCAACGACACCAACGCCGCGATGATCTGATCGGAGTCGCTGTCCTCCATGGTGTCGAACTCGATCTTGCCCTGCGTTGATTGGACCATCGCACTTAGGTCACTGACGCGCGGCACCACGGCCTCGTCGTCGGTGCGCAACGTGCGCCGAAGCGCGTTGGCAATGACCGTCTCGTAGTTGGCGATACTCAGACGCACCGACACACCCGAGTGTTGGCTCACGACGTGGCTCTTGCGCGCGACGTGGCTCACACGAACGACGATGTCGTCGATGAACCACGGCACCGTGATGGGTTTGGGGGTCACGGGCAGTTTCGCCTCTTGGTGGACAATGGCGATCTCGGTCGTGATCTCGTAGGGGTAGTGCGTGCGGATCTGAGAACCAAAACGGTCCTTCAGTGGCGTGATGAGTCGGCCGCGGTTCGTGTAGTCCTCGGGGTTGGCCGTCGCCACCACCAGGATGTCGAGGTCGAGGCGTACCAAGTGACCGCGAATCTGTACGTCGCGCTCTTCGAGCACGTTGAGCAGGCCCACCTGGATACGTTCGGAAAGGTCGGGCAACTCGTTCATCGCGAAGATGCCGCGGTTGGACTTCGGCACGAGGCCGTAACTGAGGGCCCTGGGGTCATCGAGGTAGAGGCCGCCGGCAACCTTGATCGGGTCGACTTCGCCGATGAGGTCCGCCATGGACGTGTCGGGCGACGCGAGCTTCTCGGCGAAACGCTGGCTGCGGTGCAGCCAGGCAATCGGCGTGTCGTCGCCCTTTTCCTCAACGAGGTCGATCCCGTAGGCCGAGATCGGCTCGAAGGGATCGTCGCGAACTTCGCTGCCCTCGACAATGGGTAGCCACTCGTCGAGGAGTTCGACCAGGGAGCGGATCATTCGACTCTTGGCCTGCCCGCGCTCGCCGAGCAGGATGATGTCGTGGCCCGCCAGCAGGGCGGTCTCCAGTTGGGGCAGCACCGAATCCTCGTACCCGAGGACCTCGGAGGTGAGGGGCAGGCCCTGGCTCAGGCGACTTTCGAGATTGAGACGCAACTCTTCACGAATGCTCTTGGGTTGGTACTCGCTGGCGCGCAGGGCGCCCAACGTCGTGGGCAAGGTTGGGGGGGCTTTGGGGGTGCTCATTCCTCCATAGTAAGGGTCGAGACTGAGCTTCTCCCCCGGCGCTAGGCCGTCCTCGAGGCTCGAAAGGTGTGACTCACGATGACACCGCCAGGACGGTAGGCCAGGTGGGCGGCTCGGGGTCCGTCGATCACGACGACGTCGGCCCGCGCGCCGATGCCGAGGTGGCCCACGTCGTCGCGACGTAACGCCTCGGCCCCGCCGCGGGTGGTGGCCAACAATGCTTCGTCAACGCTGAGACCCATCTCGCGAACGGCCAGGGCGATCACGAAGGGCATGCTGGTCACGTAGGACGAGCCCGGATTGCAGTCGCTCGCGAGCGCAATCGTGACGTCCGCATCGAGCAACCTGCGACCCGAAGGATAGGGACTGCGCGTTGAGAACTCCGCGCCCGGCAGCAGCGTGACGACCGTGCTGGACGAAGCTAGGGCCTCAACGTCGTCGTCACTCACGTGCGTGCAGTGGTCCACACTGGCGACACCCAGTTCGACGCCGAGTTGTACACCGCCGCTGTCACCCAGCTGGTTGGCGTGCAGTCGCATCTCGAGACCAGCGTCACTGCCCGCGAGCAAGATGGCCCGCGCCTCGTCCACGCTGAACGCACCGACGTCGCAAAAGACGTCGACCCACCGCGCGAGCGGCGCGCAGTTGGTGAGCATGTCGCCAACGACCAGGTCCACGTAGCCGTCTCGGTCGTCTCGGAATTCGTCGGGCACGACGTGCGCCCCGAGAAACGTCACCTCATCGCTGAACTGGTTGGCTATTTCCAAGAGACGGACTTCGCCGTCGGTCGTCAACTCGTAACCCGACTTGATCTCCATGGTGGTCACGCCGCTTGCTTGCAGCGCCCGCGCCCGGCGAGCGGTGGCGTCGTGCAACTCTTGGTGAGTTGCTTGTCGCGTGGCCTCGACCGTGTCGCGAATGCCGCCACCGTCGTAGGGCGTCCCGTCCATGCGGGCTTCAAACTCCTGGGAGCGTTCGCCACCAAAGACCAGGTGCGTGTGCGAGTCGACGAAGCCCGGCACCACCGCGGCGCCCTCTAAATCAAAACGTTCGTCAGCCGCCGGCGCGTCGTCGTTGGAACCAATCCACAAGACGTGCCAATCGTCAACGACCATCGCCGCGTCGTAGAGGCGCCCCAAGTCCGACTCGTCGCCGAGGGAGGGATCATTGGTCGTCAGTTCACCAATGTTGGTGAAGACGCGCGTGGTCATCTAACCCTCGCGCATGGGGATGCGCACGCCGCGTTCGCGCGCGGCGTCATCGGCCAGGTCGTAGCCCGCGTCCACGTGACGGATGACGCCCATGCCGGGGTCGTTGCGCAGGACACGAGCCAACTTCTCTCCGGCTAGCTCCGTGCCGTCGGCCACGCACACCTGTCCCGCGTGGATGGATCGTCCGATGCCCACGCCGCCACCGTGATGGATGGAGACCCACGACGCGCCCGACGCCGTGTTGAGCAACGCGTTGAGGAGTGGCCAGTCGGCAATGGCGTCGGAGCCGTCAAGCATCGACTCCGTCTCGCGATAGGGCGAGGCCACCGAGCCGCTGTCTAAGTGGTCGCGGCCAATGACGATGGGCGCGGAGACCTCGCCCTTGGCTACGAGTTCATTGAACGCGAGTCCGGCCCGGTCTCGCTCGCCGTAACCGAGCCAACAGATACGCGCGGGCAGGCCCTGGAACGCCACCAGCTCCTGCGCCTTGGTGATCCATCGACGCAGCAAGTCGTTCTCGGGGAACAGGTCGAGCACGGCTTGGTCGGTGCGCGCGATGTCCTTGGGGTCACCCGAGAGCGCCACCCAACGAAACGGGCCCTTGCCCTCGCAGAAGAGTGGTCGGATGTACGCCGGCACGAACCCGGGGAACTCGAACGCGCGGTTGTAACCACCCAACTGGGCTTCGCCACGGATGGAATTGCCGTAGTCGAAGACCTCCGAACCCTGGTCCATGAAACCAACCATGGCCTCGACCTGCTTGGCCATCGAGAGACGCGCCCGGTCGGTGAACTCCTCGGGCTTCTTATCGGCGTAGTCGTGCCAGTCGCCCAGGTCGATGCCTTCGGGCAAGTAGCTCAACGGGTCGTGCGCCGACGTCTGGTCGGTCACGATGTCCACCTCCACGCCGCGCGCCAGGAGTTCCGCGAAGATCGTCGCCGCGTTGCCGAGCAAGCCGACACTCAACGCTCGACGTTCCTTCTTGGCGGCGAGGACTCGGCGCAACGCTTCGTCGAGGTCGTCCGTCCACTCGTCCAGGTAGCGATGGTCGACGCGTCGTTGCAGTCGGGTGGGATCGACGTCGACACAGAGGCACACGCCGTCGTTCATGGTGACCGCCAGCGGCTGGGCCCCGCCCATGCCGCCCGCGCCGCCCGTCAGCGTGAGCGTGCCGGCGAGCGTGCCGCCGAATCTTTTCGCGGCGACTGCGGCGAAGGTCTCGTAGGTCCCCTGCAAGATGCCCTGCGTGCCGATGTAGATCCACGAACCCGCCGTCATCTGGCCGTACATCGTGAGGCCCAGGGCTTCCAGGCGACGGAACTCGGGCCAGGTGGCCCAGTCACCCACCAGGTTCGAATTGGCAATCAGTACCCGCGGCGCCCACTCGTGGGTCTGAAAGACGCCCACCGGACGGCCCGACTGCACCAGCATGGTCTCGTCCGATTTAAGGGTAGTAAGCGTGCGCACCAGCGCGTCAAAGCTGCGCCAATCGCGCGCCGCGCGTCCGGTGCCGCCGTAGACCACCAGGTCGTCGGGGCGTTCGGCCACCTCGGGATCGAGATTGTTCTGCAGCATGCGCAGCGCCGCTTCCTGGGGCCAACCGAGCGTTGACAGCGTCGTTCCGCGCGCTGCGCGAACCGGACGGGCACCTTCCATGGCTCCTCCTTCTGACTACGACAGTTGCACAAAGCGCGCGACGATGTCGAGCAACTCACCGGTGCGCACCAGTTCGCCGACGGCGGCGATCTCCGGCGCCAGCCAGCGATCATGTCCCGGGCCGCCACTCACGGCATTGATCCGTTGAGCAACGGCAGCCGTGACGGGTGAGGGCTCGAGCGGCGCGCGAAGCGCCAGCGCCCGGGCGCTGGCCAAGAGCTCAATCGCGATCACGTCACTGAACTCTTCGAGCGATCGTCGAAGTTTGCGAGCGGCGTGCCAGCCCATGGAGACGTGGTCTTCCTGCATGCCCGAGGAGGGAATTGAGTCCACGCTCGCCGGCGACGCGAGGCGCTTCATTTCCGAGACCAGGGCGGCCTGGGAGTACTGGGCGATCATGAGTCCCGAATCCACCCCCGCTTGATGCGCGAGGAAGTGCGGCAGTCCGTAGTTGCGGTCGACATCGAGCAGCCGGTCGGTACGCCTCTCGGACATCGACGCCACGTCGGCCAACACGATCGCGAGGAAATCCATGACGTAGGCAATGGGGGCGCCGTGAAAGTTGCCGTTGGAGACCAACGTGCCGTCGGCCAACACCGATGGGTTGTCAATCGCCGACGCCATCTCGATGTCGGCCACGCGAACGGCGTGCTCGAACGTGTCACGGGCGGCCCCGTGCACCTGGGGCGCGCAACGCAGCGAGTACGCGTCCTGTACCTGGGTGGTGTCGTCGATGTGCGAGTCAACGATGGGTGACTGCGCCAGCAACAACACGAGGTTGGCAGCGCTTTGGCGTTGGCCCACGTGCGGGCGCAGCGCGTTGACGTCATCAAAGAACACGCGGTCCGTGCCGCGCAGGGCCTGGACCGACAGGGCGGCCGCCACGTCGACCGTCTTTAAGAGTCGCTCGCCGTCGGCAATGGCCAAGACCAATTGGCCCAGCATGCCGTCGGTGCCGTTGATCATGGCCAGACCCTCTTTTTCGGCGAGCT
>JBEKYI010000077.1:0-5139 GCA_049511155.1 Acidimicrobiales bacterium | reverse complement strand
CCGGCGTCCACGTAGGCCTTGGCGCGTTCGATCGCGCTCTCGAGGCCCTCGGAGTTGCGCGCGTCAGTGCGCGCACAGATCACGAAGTCGCTGTCCCGCCTAGCCAGAACGGCCGCGCGTACTCGCTGGAGCATCTCGGTTCGGCCCACGATTTGCTTTTCGTCGAGGTGCCCGCAGCGCTTGGGATTCACCTGATCTTCCAGGTGACAGCCCGCGAGGCCCGCGTCCTCGAAGAACTCGATGGAGCGAGCGACGTTGGCCGGCTCGCCAAAGCCCGTGTCGGCGTCCACCAACGTGGGAAGCCCCGTGACTTTGGCGATCTGTCCGGCACGCGAGGCGACCTCGCTCAGGGTGGTGAGTCCGATGTCGGGTAGGGCCAGGTCGGCCGAAAGGACGGCGCCCGAGACGTACACACCTTCAAAGCCGTGGTCCTGAATCGTGCGTGCGACAAGGGGCGAGAACGCACCGGGGAAACGCTGGATCGATCCCGAGGTGAGGCCGGCGCGAAACGCGCGGCGCTTCTCGCTCGGTGTGACGTAGGAGTCCATGGACGACGACGGGCTCACAGGAGACCTCCCTGAACGGAACGGTCGTCCAATGATCCCTCCGGCAGGCCCACCACGAGGCGGTCCACCTCATCGGCGCGGAGTGTGCCGAGGCGTGCGACCAGGTCGATGAAGCGATCTTGCTCCGCGGCGCTGATTACGGGCTCACTCAGGGTCTTGAACTTCGCGATGTAATCGGTGCGACTGAAGGGCCGCTTGCCCAGCGGGTGGGCGTCGGCGACGGCAATCTCGTCGACGATCACGGTGCCATCGGCCAGGGTGACGCTGACACGCCCGCCAAAGGCTTGCTCCTGGGGGTCGCGGGAGTGGTAGCGCCGGGTCCACTCCGGGTCCTCGGCAGTAGTGATCTTTCGCCAGAGCTCAATCGTGGAGGGTCGGTGGGCGCGCTCGCTCGAGTAGGAGCTTTCGTGATGCCAGGTGCCGTCCTCCAGCGCGACCGCGAAGATGTACATGATCGAGTGATCCAGTGTCTCGCGGCTGGCGTCGGGGTCGAACTTCTGGGGGTCGTTGGCCCCCGTGCCGATCACGTTGTGCGTGTGGTGGCTGGTGTGAATGGTGATCTCGCTCACCTGGGAGAGGTCCCCGATGCGTGGGCCGAGGCGTCGGGCCAGGTCGATGAGGGCCTGAGCCTGGTACTCGGCCGAGTACTCCTTGGTGTAGGTCTCCAGGATCGAGCGCTTCGACTCGCCGCGCTCGGGCAGCGAGACGTGATAGACGGCGTCGGGTCCATCCAGGAGGACCGCGATGACACCGTCTTGTCCTTCGTAGATAGGCGTGGGCGCGCCCTCGCCGCGCATGGCGCGGTCGACCGACTCGATGGCCATCTTGCCGGCGAAGGCCGGCGCGTAGGCCTTCCACGACGAGATGGCTCCCTTACGACTCTGGCGCGTGGTTGTCGTGACGTGGAGCGCTTGGTTGACGGCTTGGAAGATGACGTCGGGCTCGAGACCCAGCAGCGCGCCGATCCCCGCCGCAGCAGACGGTCCGAGGTGGGCAATGTGGTCGATCTTGTGCTCGTGCAGCGAGATGGACCGGGCCAGATCGACTTGAATCTCATAGCCCGCAGCGATGCCGCGCACCAGGTCACGACCAGTGAGGCGGCGATGTTGGGCGACCGCCTGAATCGGAGGAATGTTGTCTCCGGGGTGTGAGTACTCGGCCGCTAGGTACGTGTCGTGAAAGTCCAGCTCGCGTACGGCCACGCCATTGGCCCAGGCGGCCCACTCGGCCGAGACGCGATAGGCGTTGGGCAGCCCGAAGATTGAGGCCCCGGGACCGGGGGGTCGGGCCATCGCTTGGGCCCGAGCGCTCGCGACCGGACGCCGGCGTAGCGACGCCAACGCCACGGCTGCGTTGTCGATGATGCGATTGCCCACCATCTCTTCGACGTCAGCGTCGACCGCAACCGGATCGCTGGCCACTTGGGCGATGCGCCAGGCGAGTTGCTCCTCTTTGGCTAAGGGGGCGCTCGAGCGCTCCGTTCGAACGTCGTAGGTCTTCATCGCGAACTCACCTTCACAGAATGCACAATGTACTCCAACATTGAAAGCCTTGCCAGTGTAAAGTTTTCGTCATTCTCGGAGGGCTATTGTGAAGTTTGTTAAAGGAGAGGTGAGGTGACGCAGAAGGCCAAAGTAGGGGTGCGACTTCGCCGGTTTCGCGAGGAGCGCGGGCTCACCCAAGTCGCGCTGGCCAAGGCCCTGGGTATCTCACCGAGCTACGTCAACCAGCTCGAGTCCAACCAACGCCCCCTCACCGCGCCGGTGCTCGCCAAGATCGCCTCGGTCTTTGACGTCGATGCACTCGAGTTCTCAACCGAAGAGAGCGACCGGCTCGTCGCTCAGTTGCGCGACGTGATCGTCGACGCCTCGAGGTCCGAGGTCATCTCGAACGCCGAGATGCGAGAGCTCGCCGAGGCAATGCCCGCGGTGGCCCGGTACCTGGTCGACATCCACGGACGCTTTCGCCACGCTCGCGAGGCCAACGAGACGATCACCGGTCAGATCGACGCGGGCCTGTCCGGGGCGTGGATCACCCCGCCGCTCATGCCCTACGAAGAGGTTCGCGACTTCTTCTACACCCACCGCAACTACTTCGCCAAGGTCGACGAGCTCGCCGAGCGCACCGCCAGCGAGCTCGATGCGTTCGGGGCCGACGCGGGCGCTGCGCTGATCGAGCGCTTGGCCCGGCTTCACGGGACCACGGTGGTTGAGCTCGCGGGGGACGCCCGCGTTGACGTCCAGCGAGACTATGACCCCGACTCGCGCACCCTCGCGCTGTCGGCACTCCTCAGTCCCGGCCAGCGCGCGTTCCAGCTGGCCACGCACCTGGCCTTTCTCGAAGCGACCGAGGAGATCGATGAAGTCGTGGCGAACGCCGAGCTCGAGCGCGGCGAAACCAGGTCACTGGCGCGCATCGGCATGGCCAACTACTTCGCTGGCGCGCTCATTCTGCCCTACCGGAAGTTCTTGGACTCGGCCGAAGAGTTCCGCTACGACGTCGAGTTACTGCAGCGGCGCTTCCAGGTGGGATACGAGACCGTGGCGCATCGGCTGAGCACGCTCCAGCGTGCTGATGCGCGTGGGGTGCCCTTTATCTTCGTGCGCGTGGACCGCGCGGGCAACGTGTCCAAACGCCAGTCGGCCACGGACTTTCACTTCTCGCGCGTGGGCGGATCGTGTCCGCTCTGGAACGTTTACGAGGCGTTCTCGTACCCCAATCAGATCCGCCGCCAGTTAGCCCAGATGCCCGATGGTCGCGCGTACCTGTGGATCGCGCGTACCGTGTCGCATCACATCGGCGGCTTTAGGACACCGGCCAAGACCTTTGCCGTGGCGCTCGGTTGCGACCTCGAGCACGCCCATCGCCTCGTCTACTCCGACGGTCTCGATCTCACCAATCCTGAAGTGCTCATTCCCATTGGCCCGGGGTGTCGGGTGTGCGAGCGAGAAGACTGTCCCCAGCGGGCGTTCCCGGCGGTGGGCAAGCCACTGGACGTCGACACGGATCGACGCCGCTTCGTTCCCTACGGCGTGCGCTCCGAGACACCGTCGTGACAGTCTGTTCATCCCAACTCAGCTGAGGAACCATGGATCTGACGACACATCTTTCTGCGGGCCAGCGCGACCACGTCGAACGGCGCCTGCGCAGCAATCTCATGGCGTGGCTCACGACGGTGCGCCCCAACGGTCAGCCCGAGACCGTGCCCGTGTGGTTCTACGTCCAAGATGACGAGACGGTCTTGCTGTACAGCCGGCCGGGTGCGGTGAAGCTGCGCAACATCAAGGTCAACCCTCGCGTCACGCTGGTCTTAGACGTCACCGATATTGGCCGGGACGTCATTCGTGTTGAGGGGATCGCCCAGGTCGCGGACAATCACCCCGCGGCGACCGCGGTGCCGGGGTACCTCGCCAAATACCTCGAACGGATGAGCGCGCTCCTGGGCTCGCCCGAGCGATTCGCCGAGGACTTTTCGGTGGCCATCGTGATCGTGCCCGCCAAACTTCGCGCGGACGTGCCGGGCTAGGCGACCCAAGGTGTCCGTGGCATGATGCGGAGCGATTGAAGGAGTAGGCGTGAGCGACAAAGTGGTGGTAGTGACCGGCGCGTCGGCCGGCATCGGATGGGCCTGTGCCGATCGGCTGGCGCGAAGCGGCTGGACGGTGGTGGGGGCGAGTCGCCGAGGATCCTCGGGGAGTGGGTGGCGGGGGCTGGTGATGGACGTCGATGACGATGTCTCGGTAAGCGAAGGGGTCGCCGGGGTACTGGCGGACCACGGACGTATAGATGCAGTCGTGGCGTGCGCGGGATGGGGACTTGCAGGGGCCGCAGAACAGACGCCCCTCGCTCTGGCCAAGGCCCAGTTCGAGACAAACTTCTGGGGAGCGGTGCGGGTGACCAACGCTGTCCTGCCCATCTTTCGTCGACAGGGCGCTGGGCGCGTCGTGCTCATGAGTTCGATCGGCGGGGTTCTCGGGATTCCCTTTCAGTCGTTCTACAGCGCGAGCAAGTTTGCCCTCGAGGGGTACGGCGAGTCTCTCGCCTACGAAGTGGCCCCCTTCGGAATCCACGTGACGTTGATCGAGCCGGGCAACTTCAAAACCGATTTCACCGAGAGCCGACGCAAGGTCGAAGTCGTAGGAGACGATCCCTATGGGAGTGTCCGCACGAAGGCGATCGAGATCATGGAACGTGATGAAGTAAAGGGCGCGAACCCGACCGACGTCGCCAAGGTCGTCGAACGGGTCCTGGCGAGTGCGCATCCGCCTCGGCGCGTGTCGGTGGGCAAGCTCGACGAGCGTATTGGCATTCTCGGCAAGCGACTTCTTCCCTTTCGCGTGTTTGAGCGCGCCGCCAAGGGACCCCTCGGCGTGTAGATGACGAGCCAACCCAGCGAACTGGAACTCCACTACGAGGTCGATGCCGATCCCGGCCGCGTTGACGTCGAAGCGGTGTGGCAGTTCATGTCGAACGAGGCGTACTGGAACCGATGGCGCACTCGAGAGGACGTCGAGCACCAGATTGAGAGAGCCTGGAGACTGGTCGGCGCGTACGTCGTTGGTACGGGCCAGAT
>JBEKYI010000076.1:0-5217 GCA_049511155.1 Acidimicrobiales bacterium | reverse complement strand
TGTGGCGATCTGGGATCCCGCGAGTTCACTCGAGAAAATTGGCGTGGCAAAGTCCTCGCCTCGACTCAGGATCTCGCCCACGTAGGCCGCGACGTCGAACCACGTGGTGGCGCCCAGATTCGCCACGTGCCACACCCCACCGGGCCGTTCTCGCACCAGCGTTACCAAAGATCGCGCGAGGTCACTCGCAAGGGTGACGGTCCCGGTCTGGTCGTCGACGAATCGCACGGTCTCGCCGCTCAACGCTCGCTCGGCGATCACATGAATGACGCTCTTACCCCGAACGCCCATCACCCAGGAGGTGCGCACGATCGTGTCGTCGCTCGCGCAGCGCAACTCGCCTTCGAACTTCGAGGCACCGTACACATTGAGGGGGTGGGCCTCGTCGTACTCGACGTAGGACTCCCCCTTCTTTCCGTCAAACACGTAGTCCGTCGAGATCGTGATCAGGTGCGCGCCCACCTCGTGCGCACCCAGGGACATGTTGAGAGTTCCCTGTTCGTTGACGGCGAAGCACGCGTCGGCGTCGCCCTCGGCTCGATCGACCGCGGTGTAGGCCGCCAGGTGAACCACCACGTCGGGTCCCACCTCGCGCAGAGTGCCAACCACCGCGTCGCGGTTGGTCACGTCCAGCGTCTCGCGAGAGAATCCCACCGCTTCGAACTCTCCGGGCGCCACGTTTCTCCCATCAGGCTGAAAGGAAGGATCGCCGCCTAGTGGCGTCTCGCCACGCAGCACATCCATCAGGTCGAGGCCAACCTGTCCGGCGGCGCCGGTCACGAGGACGCGAATGGGAGCGCTCATGAGGGCGCCTCGCTGGTGCGCACGTGAACGACGTCACCCACGGCAAAGATCACGACGTCGCCGTTCACCTCGAGCGCCAGTCGCCCCTGGGCGTCCACGCCGAGGGCACGCCCGTGCGTCTCGGTATCGGACTGCTCGACTCGCACCCACTGGCCGATCGTGGCCAGCGCGCCCACGTACTCCTCGCGCAGCGAAGCACGTCCGCTCTCGGTCTCCAGCAGCGCACGTCGGTTGTCGATCTCCTCGAGCAGAATGTCGAGCAACGCCCGAGGGGTGATGGTGAGGCCGGTCTGGGCGCGCACCGACGTCGCGAGGACCTCGGGCGGTCCGTCATAGCTCAGGTTCACGCCGATTCCCACGACGATGGCCAGTTCGTTGCCACCCGACACCACCTCGGCCAGGAGTCCGGCCAATTTGTTCTCTCCGACGACGAGGTCGTTGGGCCACTTCAGCCCGGCGCGCAGTCCGCTCAGTCGCTCGATCGCGCTGCGCGCGCTCAGGGCCACCACCGCGACTACGAGTTGGAGTTGGGCGGGATCGAGGGCGGGGCGAAAGAGCAGCGAGCACAGGAGCGAGGAACGCGGCTCGGCCTCCCACGAACGATCTAGTCGTCCCCGGCCCGCGGTCTGGAAGTCAGCGAAGGCGACCAGCCCTTCGGCTTCGTGGGCTCGACCCTTGAGGTAGGTATTCGTCGAATCGATCTCTTCGAAGTGCTCGACGCGCCAGATCGTGGGTTCCACGGTCAAACATTAGGGTTTTGGGGAAGGATGCTAGAAAATAACGGGCTCAGGTCGGAGGATTCGTGTTGCGCAAAGTCCTAATCGCCAATCGGGGCGAGATCGCGGTGCGCGTGATCCGGACCTGTCGCGAGATGGGCATCGCGACCGTAGCCGTGTACTCCGAACTCGACCGCAACGCGCCCCACGTGCGTCTGGCCGACGAGGCGTACTCCCTGGGTGGCCAGAGCGCGGCCGAGAGCTACCTCAATACCGCAGCCATCCTGGAGATCATTGAGCGCTCGGGGGCCGACGCGGTGCATCCCGGGTACGGCTTCTACTCCGAGAATACGGAGTTCGCTCGTGCGATCACCTCGCGTGGCGTCACCTTCATCGGCCCGCCGCCCGAAGCGATTGAGGTGATGGGCGACAAGATCTCGTCGCGCCTCGCCGCCGAGGCGGCTGGCGTGGCGGGCGTACCCGGGCGCAGCCAGGCTCTGACGAGCGCCGACGAGGTCATTACATTCGGCGAGGAGTTCGGATGGCCAGTCGCCATCAAGGCCGCCTATGGCGGCGGCGGACGGGGCATGAAGGTCGTGAACACTCCCGAGGACGCACCGGCCGCCCTGGAGAGCGCCGAGCGCGAAGCGCTCAGCTACTTCGGTCGCAGCGAGTGCTACGTCGAGCGCTACTTGACCTGGCCGCGCCACGTCGAGATGCAGGTGCTGGCCGACTCCTTTGGCACCACGTTGTGGCTGGGCGAACGAGACTGCTCGGCCCAGCGGCGTCACCAGAAGCTGATCGAAGAGAGCCCGGCACCCAACTTTCCCGACGAGGTCCGTCTGGCCATGGGAGCGGCGGCCGTCAAGGTCTCGGAGGCCTGCGGGTACGTGAACGCGGGGACCGTTGAGTTCCTCTACCAGGACGGCGAGTTCTTCTTCCTCGAGATGAACACCCGACTCCAAGTCGAGCACCCCGTGACCGAACTCGTTTGCGGTCTTGACCTCGTCGAGTGGCAGCTGCGCATCGCGGCCGGCGAGCCTCTCACTTTCTCCCAAGACGAGATCGTGCGCAGCGGACACGCCATCGAGGTGCGCATCAACGCTGAGGACCCCTCCGAGGGAAAGTTCCTACCCTCACCAGGTGTTATCACGCGCTTTGATCAGCCCTCGGGCCCGGGGGTGCGACTGGACGCCGGCTACGCCTCGGGCGACTCCGTCTCGCAGTACTACGACAATCTGATCGCCAAGTTGGTGGTGTGGGGGCCCACTCGGGAACGGGCTCGCCGGCGCATGCTGCGCGCCATCGAAGAGACAACGATCGAGGGCGTCGCCACCACGCTGCCGGCCGACGTGCTCATCCTCACCAGCGAAGACTTCGTCAAAGGCACCCACTCGACCCGCTGGGTGGAGACGTCCGTGGATTTCTCCTCCTTACCCTCCGCGGCGGTGCCCGCCGTGTCGATCGGCGAGGGTCGAATTCGCAAGGACGTCACGGCCGAGGTCAATGGACGCCGCGTGACCGTCGCATTGTGGGTGACCGACGACGAGGACGAACTCCCTGCTCGCCCCCAGAGCACCGCGCTCAAACCTCGTCGTCAGCATCACAGCGGCGTGGTGGGTAGCGGCTCGGGGACGGTCAGAGTCCCGATGCAGGGAACCATCGTCAAGATCAACGTCGCCGAAGGACAGCGGGTCGAAGCGGGCGAAACCGTGGTGATCCTCGAGGCGATGAAGATGGAGAACGCGGTGAACGCCGAGAGGTCGGGCGTGGTTAAGAAGATCCACGTCGCAACGGGTGACCCGGTCGGCGGTGGCGACGCTGTCGTGGAGATCGAATGAAGTCCGAAGAACGCGCCAAGAGCGCCATCGAGGACGCCCGCGACGAGTTGATCGCACTCAGCCACTTCATTCACGATCATCCCGAACTGGGCTACCGGGAGTTCGAGTCGAGTGCCGCGCTCATCGACCAACTCGTCGCGTGGGGCTTTGAGGTCGAGCGCGACAGCGCGGGACTGCCCACCGCCTTTCGGGCCACGAGCGGAAACGGCGACCTTCATGTCACGTTCTGCGCCGAGTACGACGCGCTGCCCGACGTCGGGCACGCGTGTGGCCACAACATCATCGCGGCCTCGTCGCTCGGCGCCTTTCTGGGGGTGAGCGCCGTCGCCGACGAACTCAATCTGCGCGTCACGCTGTTAGGCACACCGTCCGAAGAGGGCGGCGGCGGGAAGATCGATCTCATCAACGCGGGGTACTTCAAGGACGAGCACATGGCGCTCATGGTCCACCCCTTCCCGAGCGATCGACTGGATGCCATCTGCCTCGCGGTCGACCACTTCGACGTGATCTTTACGGGCAAAGAGGCCCACGCCTCTGCCGCGCCCTGGCTCGGGATCAACGCGCTCGACGCGCTGACGATCTCTCAGGCGGCGCTCGGTCTCTTGCGCCAGCAGCTGCGCCCGGGTGATCAGTTTCACGGCGTCGTCCTCGAAGGCGGTTCGGCCGCCAACATCATTCCCAGCCGAGCGGTGGGTCGCTTCATGGCGCGCGCCACGACGGCCGGACGCCTCCAGGAACTGCGCGAGCGAGTGAATGCCTGCTTCGCCGCGGGGGCCCTCGCGACTGGTGCGACCCTCGAGATCGTCGAACTCGGACAGCAGTTCTCTCACATGGAGTCCGATCCCGACGTGCTGCTTCACTATCGTCACGCCGCCGAGAGCCTCGGTCGGGACTTTCACCTGGACGACGAGGAAGCACCGCGACCCACGCTCTCGACGGACATGGCCAACGTCTCGCTCGTCGTTCCCTCCATTCACCCGCTGCTCATGATCCCCACTAACGGCGCGATCAATCACCAACCCGAGTTCACCGCGGCGGTCGTGACGCCCGAGGCCGATCAGGCCGCCATCGACGGAGCGGTCGCGCTGGCTCACACCGTGATTGGCGTCGCTCGTGACGACGCACTGCGCCAGCGCCTCGTGAGCCGCTCGTGATGCTCGAGCACGCGGTCCTACAAGTCCGTGCTGGCGACGAAGCCAACTTCGAGGACGCCGCGCGCGAGGCCCTGCCGATCATCGAGTCCGCCCCCGGGTGTCACGGTGCGGAGTTTCGTCGCCAGGAAGAAGATCCTTCGATCTATCTGCTCTTGGTGCGTTGGACGTCCCTCGAAGCCCATATGGCCTTCCGGGAGAGCGCGCTGTACGCGAAGTGGCGCGAGTTAACGCACCCGTTCTACGTCGGTGCGCTCAACGTGACGCACTTCCACGATCCCCTCGACCGCTAGGCCAAGCGACCGGCGCGTACTTACACCCGCACCGCGTGGGGCATGCAGAGATCGTCGTACTCGGCGATCGTGATCTCGCCGGCGTGTTCGCCACACACCGGGCAGTCGGGATCACGACGCACCTTGAACGTGCGAAATGACTGTTCGAGCGCGTCGAAGGTCAAGAGTCGTCCAACGAGCGGATCGCCCAGATCCAACAGAAGTTTGATCGCTTCGAGCGCTTGGAGTGATCCAACGATTCCCGGCAGCACACCGAGCACGCCCGCTTCAGCGCAGCTGGGCGCGAGCTCCGGCGGTGGCGGTTCGGGAATCATGCAGCGATAACAGGGGCCCACGTAGGGGTTGAAGACCGTGATCTGCCCGTCGAATCGAAAGATCGAACCGTGCACGACAGGAATGCGCTTAATGAGCG
>JBEKYI010000075.1:0-5238 GCA_049511155.1 Acidimicrobiales bacterium | reverse complement strand
ATGAAGTGAGCGAAGATCTTGCCTTCGGCGTTGTAGCTGGTCTGGTAGCCGAACAGGTCCGGGAACTGGGACGGGTTGTCCCAGGCCTTGGAGCCCGAGTTGACAAACAGCTGGGGCACGCCGTTCTGCTTGAGGTAGCTCATAACGCTCTCTTCGGCGGCGGTTCCAAGTGAGCCGACCGTGGCAAAGACGTGGTCTTGAGCAACCAAGACCTGGTTCTGGCTGAGGGTCGTCACACTCGCGCCCGCGGTGCAACCAAGACCGTAGGCGGCCAGGTCATAGCAGTCGTCTAGGCGGATGTACTTGATCTTGCGGCCATTGACTCCACCGTGTGCATTCACCCACTTAAAGACCGCGTTGGCGGCGGCCGAGACCGGGGCGTACGTTGCCGCGATGCCCGACAGTGGCACCGATGCGCCGATGGTGATCTGCGTGGAGGTGACCCCCGGCGTCGATCCGGCCGCTCCCGCGGTACTCGACAGCACGCCGGTGGCGATGCCTCCTAATGTGAGCGCCGACACGCCTAATAGCGTGATCGATCGTCGAAGTCGTCCCATTTGTGATTCCCCCTAATGAATGAACGTATCTGCATTGATACTGGACGGTAACTATAGTTTCGCCGCGTCGCTCACAGGGGGTCGGGTTCTCAGCGAACGAACGAGCTTGCGTACGGGTGACGTGATCGATACCAATCCCCGTGGAACGAAGAGCATGGTGAGGATCAAGAGCAGACCAAAAATGATGCCCTGCATATTGGCGCCGAGGTTCGAGGTGGGGTTCACGCCGGTGAGAGAGTTGACCCAGGACACGAGGTCGGGGCTGAAGGAGTAGATGATGCCGCCCAGGACCGCGCCACTCAAGGTCCCGATGCCGCCCAGAACCATCAACGTCAGCAAGGTGATGGACAAGGTCAGGGGAAACGTCTCAGGGCGAACCGAAGCCTCGAGCAGGGAGTACATCGCTCCGCCGAGCCCGGCGTAGGCGGCGGCCACCATAAAGGCGCTCGAACGCGCGCGCGAGAGGTTCACGCCCATCAACTCGGCCGCGACGTCGTTATCGCGAACCAGACGCATCGCTCGTCCACTGCGCGAGTGAAAGAGGTTCGCCATGAAGAAGAAGGCGACGCCGGCGACGACAACGGCTAGATCAGCCGTCCACTGGGCGTTGGCGTTGATCGAAGCGTTGACGCCGTGAAAAAATCCACCGAACCATCCGGGCGTGGTCAGCGAGTTCATGAAAATACCGCCCTCACCACCGGTGATCGAGGTGAAGTTCTGGGCGATGGGCGTGACCGCCGCCGCGAAGGCCAGCGTGAGGCCTGCCAGGTAGGGACCGCGCAAGCGAGTGGAGGGAATGGCGATGATCAGCCCGCTGATTCCTCCGATGACGGTCGCCAGGGCCAGGGTGAAGATAAGAGGGGTGGTGGTGTGGTGGTGAGCCCACACGCCGGCCGCGTAGGCGCCCACAGCCATGAAGCCCGAGTTGCCCAGAGAGATCTGCCCGCTCCAGCCGATCAGCCAACTGAGGCCCAATATCACTACGGCGATGGCGGCCCCGCCGGCGAGGTCCGAGTTGGCTACGGGGGGCAGGATGATGGTGATTGCGAGGGTGAGGGCCGTGAGCGCGGCGACACCGATGAGACGAGAGTGTGTCGACTCTTGGCGAAAGAACGTTGTCCAGCGCTCCACTAGACCCTCCGTCCCGCGGTCTTGGTGAAGAGGCCCTGCGGTCGAATCATGAGGGCGACCACCAGGATGATGATTCCTCCGAGTGGGGCCACGTTGGGCGACCAGTACGACAGGATGAACTGTTCGGCGAGGCCGATGAGCAGGCCGCCGCACACCGCCCCGAAGGGCGACTCCAGTCCTCCCACCGCGGCGGCGATGAAGCCCGCTACGAAGATGCCGTCCATGTCGGTGGGAAACAGGCCGAAGCTGCCTGAGGCCTGGATGACCGCAGCGATGCACCCCACGCCCGCCGAGAGCATCCAGCCCAAGGTCAACATCCGCGAGACGCGGATCCCCAGCAGGCGCGAGACCTCAGGCGCGAGGGCAGAGGCCCGTAACTGAAGCCCGAGGCGGGTGAAGCGAAAGAGAGCGGCGATGACGAGCATGATGCACAGCGCCAGGATGATCTGAAAGATGATGAAGGGCGAGAGGTAGACCAGATTGCCGCCGGCGTGATAGAAGATCTGGGAAAACGGCTCGGGAATGTTGCGCGTCGTGCTCGTCCAGATGGCCGCGGCTAACGCCTCGAGGACGCCGAGGAACCCAACCATCACCACGATGGGGTTGATCTCCGGCTTGCCGTAGAGAGGACGGATGAGTACCCGTTCGGTGAGTCCGCCCAGGGTCATCCCGACGGCCACCGAGATGATGACGCACCACCAATATCCCAGGCCCCGATCGATCTCGGTCATCCCGATGTAGGTCGCGAACATCGCCATCGCGCCCTGGGCGAAGTTGAGGATGTGCGTGGACTGCCAGATGATCACCAGGCTGAGGGCGACGAGGGCGTAGACGACGCCCTGGGCCAAGCCCCCAAAGATGTTGTGCATGAACGACGACGTCAAAAAGGCGCTCATTCGACCACGACTCCGAGGTAGTACCGGCGCAGGTCCTCGTCCGCGGCAACGTCCTCGGCGCTGCCGCTGGCGACCGCGCGACCGAGGTGCAGCACGACGGCGCGATGCGCGATGCGGAGCGCACTTTTGGCGTTCTGCTCGACCAGGATCACCGTGAGGTGCTCGGACGCGCACAGATCTCGAATGGTGTGCATCAGCTGGGCGGTGACCTGAGGGGCCAGGCCGAGTGACGGCTCATCGAGCAAGAGCACGCGGGGCTTGGCGATGAGCGCGCGGCCCATCGCGAGCATCTGACGTTCACCGCCGGACAGGGTGGCGCAGAGCTTGCGTCGCCGATCACGCAGCGCGGGAAAACGCTCGTACTGATCGTTCAGACCCGCTGCGAGGTCCACCTTGGCGGCCATGGCCCCGAGTCGCAGGTTCTCTTCTACGGTGAGTTCCGCGATGACGCCCCGGCCCTCGGGCACGTGGGCGAGACCCATCCGAGCGATGTTTTCGGTGGCCATCCCGGTGAGACGCACCTCGTCCAACATGATCTCGCCGGTCTTGGGTGCCACCAGGCCCGAGATTGTGCGCAGCAACGTGGTCTTGCCCGCCCCGTTTGCGCCCAGCACGGCGGTGATCTCGCCGGTGGGCGCCTCGAAGGAGACCTCGCGCAGGGCTCGCACCGCGCCGTAGTTGACCGACAGGCCAGTGACGCGAATCATTCGTCGAGGCCCAAATAGGCGGCCAGCACGTCGGGGTCTTCCGCGATCTGCGATGGTGTGCCCTTGGCGATAACTTCACCGAAGTTCAAGACGACCAAAGAGTCGACGAGCTGCATCACGAAGTCCATGTTGTGCTCGACGAGCAGGACGCTCATCGAGGAGCGCAGTTCAACAATGAGGTGGGTGAAGGTCTCTAGTTCCTGCTCATCCAAGCCCGACGCGGGTTCGTCCAACATGAGAAGCCGAGGTTGGGTCATGAGCGCGCGGGCGATCGAGACTTTCTTCGCGATGCCGTAGGGGATGCCACCGGGCATGGTGCGCGCAAAGGACGCGATACCAAGACGATCGAGGGTAGCCATGGCCTCTTCGCGCAGCGCGCGCTCGTTGCGCAGGCCCGAAGGTAGACCGACGAGTGAACTCCACACGCCCCCTCCGTGGCGACTTTGCGCGCCAGCCATGACGTTCTCGAGCACGCTCATGTGATTGAAGAGCCCTACCCCCTGCAGGGTGCGCGCCACGCCAGCTTTGGCGAGTTGACTCGGGCGAAGCCCCCTGCGCTCCAGGGCCGGAAAGCTGACCGCCCCTGAGGTTGGTCGTTGAAAACCGCACGCGACATTAAAGGCGGTCGTCTTGCCCGCGCCGTTGGGGCCGATGAGGCCGATGATCTCACGGTCGGGCACCTCGAAGCTGACGTCGGCGAGCGCGAGGAGTCCTCCAAAGCGAACCGAGACGTGTTCGAACGCGAGCGTGATGGGAGGCGAGGTCTGGTCAGTCACCGCGCACCAAGTTACTCGGCGCTCAGTAAGTGTCGGAGATCAAGAGAGTCGCATCGAGACGTCTACGCGGGTTCAAGGACGCTCGTGCAGTGCAAGCACTTCTTGGCGGCCGCGGGCAGGTCCGTGCTCAGGCACTCGGGGCAGGTCCGGGTAGCGGGAGGAGGAGCGGGGGCCGTAAAGACGGACTCACCGATGCGCTTCATGTAACGGCGATACGGCACGACGAGGACTAAGTACACCACCAACATGAAAATGATGAAGTAGATCACCGCACTAATGAAGGCACCCATATCGATGAACTGTCCTCTCAGGTGCCAGCCCAGCCCCACGCTGTGGGAACCGGCGAGTGAGTTGATCAAGGGGGTGATTACGTTGGTCGAGAACGCCGCGACAAGCGTGCTGAACGCGAGTGCGACGACCAGACCGACAGCAATGACAATGAGATTGCCCTGCAAGAGAAACGCCTTAAAGCCCTTCATAGTTAGGTCTCCCCATCGAGTTAGGTATGGCTGTCACGAAGAAGCGCGATGCTGCTTCGCGATGAAACCTACTCTTCGGCGATTGCGAGTGCCAGCAACGGAGCCGAGGCCTTGTTGAGGCACTCGCGATACTCAACGGCGGGCTGACTAGCGGCCACGATGCCGCCCCCCGCTTGTACCGTGGCGACGCCGTGACGCAGCGAGAGCGTGCGAATCGTGATGGCGAAGTCCGCGTTGCCCGACAACGAGAAGTACCCCACCGCGCCACCGTAGGGGCCCCGGTACACGGACTCGAACTCGTCGATTAACTCCATCGCGCGAACCTTGGGCGCACCGGTCAAGGTCCCCGCGGGAAAGAGCGCGTCGAACGCGTCGAACGCGTCGAGGTCCTCGCGCAGTTCTCCGTCCACGTGGCTGACCAAATGCATGAGGTGCGAGTACTGCTCGACGTGCGCCAACTGTTCGACCCGCACCGTTCCCGGTTCGGCCACGCGGCCCACGTCGTTGCGCCCGAGATCGACGAGCATGACGTGCTCGGCCCGCTCCTTGGGATCGGCCAACAGCTCTTCGGCCAGCCGGCGGTCTTCCTCGTCGCTCTCGCCGCGGCGGCGCGTGCCGGCCAGCGGCCGCACGGTGACCTTGCCGTTGACCACGCGGACCATGATCTCCGGCGAACTGCCCACCAGCGTCAC